>JBJTBE010000018.1:0-9306 GCA_046091165.1 Solirubrobacterales bacterium
CTACCGCCGCATGGCGAAGTCCAGCGCGAATGCCGCCGCAAGGCAAACGGCGCCGGCGCCGAACAGGAGCGGGTAGCCGATCCCTCCCTCGCCGAACTGGTCGAGCAGGTAGGAGGTGCCGAAGGCGGCGATCGCCTGGCCGACCGCGAGGGCGGCAGTCGTAGCTCCCCAGAGCGCCCGATGGGCGTCGATGTTGCCTTGGGAGATCTGCTGGCTGCGCAGCAGGAACGCGCCGACCAGCCCCGGCATCCCCAGCCCGGCCAGGAAGCTGGCCGCGGCCAGGAAGGCGGTCGAATCCCCGGCCAGCAGCAGAACGCAGGAGGCCAGCTGCACGATGATTCCGGCCCGCAGCGTTGCCCTCAGCCCGATCCGCCCGGTGACAAAGGTGTAGAGCACCGGCCCGATCAGCGAGCCCAGGCCGTAGACCAGCAGGTAGTGGGAGGCGTCGGTCACCCCGAGCCCGACGTCGCGGGCGATGTAGTCGACGAGGAAGACCATCTGGGGCACCACGCCGATCGAGACCAGGCCGTACTGGAGCGGAAGCAGGCGGCCCTCGCGCGGGCGCTCTCCGGTCGGTGGCGCAGCGCTGGCGGCCGGGGCCGGTGGCCACAGGCGCCACGTGGCAAGGGTGGTGGCCAGGGCCAGGGCGCCGAGCACGATCCACGCCAGTTCCACGCTGTCGGCCAGCAGTACCGGCATCAGCGCGCCGGCGAAGATGATCCCGATTGTGGCCCCGTAGAGCAGCGTTTCGCCGATCGCCGGCCGGCGCTTCTCGGCCACGTAAACGAGCACGGCCGGCCCGGCGAGCGCCATCAGCACGCCGCCGGTGATGCCGGAGACCACCCGCCAGGAAAAGAACCACGCGAACGGGAACGCTTCGCTCGAGCAGGCAAAGAACGAAAGGGCGGTGAGCAGCATCATCACCCGCAGCACCGTCGTGGCCCGGAAGCGGCGGGCCAGCCGCGCCCCGGCCAGGGCGCCGAACAGGTAGCCGGCGAGGTTGGCCGCGGTGAGCAGGGAGGAGGTGCTGCCGCTGAACCAGCCGTCGATCACCAGGGCGGGCTGCAGCGGCCCGAAGGCAAACCGCGCCAGGCCCAGCCCGACGAAGATCGCCCCCATCGCGGCGATCGTCGCCAGGGCGACGTTTACCGGCTTGCCCCCGGTTCCGGCGGGCTCGCCGTGCGGGTGGTTGTGGCTGAGCACCACGCGACCCTAAGGGATGGCGGGCCGGGGTGCCCCTTGCTGGAAGCGTTCCCTGCCGGGGTGGCTACCGCGTAGACTGGTCGCTTGCGCTCGCTGACCCGAACCGCCTGCATGCTCGCCGCCGTGGGGACCGTCGCCGGCGCCTCCGGCTGCGTCGAGCTGGACGAGACCCCGACCTACGCCTCCGAGGAGTCCAAGAGCCGGCTCGCCGGGTTCACGAAGGATCTCGGCGACGAGCTCAACGCCTTCTGGGGCGAGCAGTGGGGGGAAGGGTGGAAGCCGGCGAGAATCAAGGTGCCCAAGCGGGCGGCCGACACCGCCTGCGGCACGATCGACGCCGACGAGACCGGCCCGGCCTACTGCGGCGATGACCGCACGATGGTCCTGCCGGCCGCCTTCTTCCGCGATGAGATCATCGACGCCGACAACAGCGGCCGCAACGACGCCGCCGTCGCCGCCGTCGTCGGCCACGAGTTCGGCCATCACCTGCAGACCCTGAGCGGGATCGAGGAGGTCGTCGACCAGGCCGCCGAGGAGAACCCCGAGGTCGCCAACCTGATCTCGGTGGCCTACGAGCTCAACGCCGACTGCCTGATGGGCATCTGGATGTCCTCGGTCGATGACGAGAAGCGCCTGGAGCCGGGAGACCTCGAGGAGGTGCTCGGCGCGCTGGACAAGATCGGCGACGACAACCTCTCGGTCGACGCCGGGGTGGAGGTCGACCCCTCCGAGTTCAACCACGGCACCTCGGCCCAGCGCATCTACTGGTTTGCCGAGGGCTTCGACACACAGGACATCGACGCCTGCAGCAAGGTCTTCGACGACCTCCTCGACGGCACCCTCGAGGAGGAGACCTTCTCGACCAGTTCGGACTGACCGCGGCCTGCGGCATCAAGTTGATCGCCGGGCGTGCGCTCACGCGTAGACTGGAAGCAGATGCCCACTGTCGCCACCATCGCCATCGGGGTGATCGCCGTGCTCAAGGTTGCGAGCTTCGGCCTCGTGGTGCGCAGCGCTCTTCGCCCCCCGCCGGTTGGGCCCTCGAACATGGACGGCCCGGACGACAGCTGGCGCTGGTGGGAGGAGTTCGAGCCCGAGCCTGAGCCCCGGCGCCCAGGTGGCGCCGCGCGCGAGCTGACCCGCGTCTAGCGGCGGGCCAATCTCATGCCGTCGGCCGCCGTAGCCTCCCAGGCGGCCTTGTCGCCCGCGGCCCACTCTTCCCATGCCGCCTCGTAGGCGGGCCCGAACTCCGAGGCCTGCAGCAGGCGCACCGCCCGCTGGATCACGGCGGAGCGGGAACCTATGCCCAGGCGCTCGGCGTACTCGTCGAGGAACCTGACGTCATTCTCGGTGAGGCTCACGCTCAGCTTCATACCGAAATGTTATCGGCGACAGGAGGACTCCAACCGCCGCGCCCCCGCTCTCCAGGGCATATGCTCTGCCGGTGCCCGGTCTGCGCAGCATCCGCCTTGCGGTAGTCGCCTCGCTTGCGTTGGCCGCGCTCGCGCCTGCTGCCGCGAACGGCGCCCCGGCCGAGAAGTTTCCCAAGGGCTTCATGTGGGGAGTTGCCGGCTCGGGCTTCCAGACCGAGATGGGCGCCGGCGCTCAGAACTCCGACCCGGGCAGCGACTGGTGGGCGTGGGTCCGTGACCCGCAGAACATTGCCGACGGCCACGTGAGCGGCGACCTTCCCGAGAACGGCCCCGGCGGCTGGGCCACCGCATTCGAAGGCGACATCAAGCTCGCCCGCGGCCTCGGGCTCAACACCTGGCGGATGGGGGTCGAGTGGAGCCGCATCTTCCCCTCCTCGACCGCCTCGGTGGCCAACGGCACGAGCATCACCGCAGCCGACCTGCAGGAGCTGGACCGGCTAGCCGACCCGGACGCCGTCGCCCGCTACCGCACCATCATCGCCTCGGCTCGCAAGGCAGGTCTGCGGCCTCTGGTGACCCTCAACCACTTCACCCTTCCGCTCTGGGTCCACGACCCGATCGCGGTGCGCGACTCGCTCGCCGGCCGCGGCGCCGACGACCCGCTCCCCGCCGACCTGCCCGCCCGCTCGGGGTGGCTGAACGACGACACCGCTACCGAGTTCCGCAAGTACGCCGCCTACATGGGCTGGAAGTTCGGCGACCTGGTCGACTGGTGGGCGCCGCTCAACGAGCCGATGGTCGTTGCGGTCGGCGGCTACGTGAACGTGCCGGGCGCCTACGCCAGCTGGTTTCCGCCCGGCGCCAACTCCTACGCAGCCGCCAGGACGGTGATCGAGACGATGGTCGCCGCCAACGCCGCCGCCTACGACGAGCTGCGCGCCAACGACCGCACCGACTCCGACCGCGACCGCCGCGCCACCCGCATAGGCCTGGTCCACAACATGATCAACTTCGTTCCCGCCGACCGCAGGAAGCCCGCGGACGTCAAGTCGACCGGCAACGCCGAGCAGATCTTCAACCGCACCTTCCCCAACGCGGTCATCAACGGCTTCCTGGACAGGAACGTCAACGGCAAGGCCGACCCCGGCGAGAAGGACCCGAAGATGGCCGGAAAGGCCGATTTCCTGGGCGTCAACTACTACTTCCGCGGCCGCATCACCGGCCTGGGCACGTCGCTCAGCACGAACATCGGCCTGCTCGACTTCCTCCCCCAGGTCACCTACCGCTGGGCGCTCAACCCCGAAGGACCGCGGTGCCCGACCACCTGCTCCGACTTCGGCAACGAGATCGACGTGAAGGGCTTTGGCGCTGTTCTGCGTGAGGCGGCCACCTACAAGCGGCCCCTCCTGGTTACAGAGAACGGAATCGCCGACGCGGCAGACTCCAAGCGGCCGAAGTACCTCGTCCAGTCGCTTCACGAGGTCTACCGCCAGGCCGCCCGCCGCAGCCGGAGCGCGCCGGTGATCGGCTGGATGCACTGGTCGCTTACCGACAACTTCGAGTGGTCGGCCGGCTACACGCCGAAGTTCGGCCTCTACTCCTACTCGCCGCAGACGCTCGAGCGCACCCCGCGCCGCAGCGCCGAGATCGTCCGCAGTATCGCCCGGGGCAACCGGATTCCCGGCCCGCTGGTCGATCGCTGGGTTCGCTAGCCGCAAACCCTGGCGGGCATTGGCCCTCGGGTAGGGTTTGCCCCGAAGTGCGCCCGCCGTTCAGCGTCAGTTACAGGGAGTGCCCGTGGCGATAATCGAGTGGCTGGTCAGCCTGCCTGTCTGGCTTACCTTCGTGGTGGTCATCGTCTTCTGGATGACGGTCGCCACCACGCTGTGGTGGCTGGCCAAGACGCTGGTACCGCACGAGAAGATCGAGAAGCATCGCGACACCGCGGTCCGGATCCTCACCACGGTCTCCGCGTTCTACGCCTTCCTGCTCGGCTTCGTCGTCTCGCAGGAGTGGAGCAACGTCAACACGGTCCGTAACGACGTCGCCTCGGCTTCGGCCCAGCTCTACATCGGCAGCTACAACGCGGTGGCGCTTCCCAAGCCCTCCAGCAACGAGGCCCTCGGCGCCCTGCAGTCTTTCGGCAACTCGATCGTATGCCAGGACTTCCCCAGCCTTGCCAGGAGCGGCCGGCCTTCCGCGCAGACCGGGGAGGTGCTCGAGAAGTCCTTCTCGACAATCACCTCCCTGCCCTCAAGTGCCCAGAGCGCGCCGACCTTCAGTGACGTTATGAGCTCGCTGGAGAGCGCTTCGGAGTCACGCCGGCAATGGGTAAGCGCCGCCGCCGACGGGCTCCCCACGGTGATTCTCGTGATCATCCTGCTGGTCGCCTTCATCCTGCTCGGCGCTTTCTCAATCCAGTTCTCGGCCAGCCAGCGCGCCCACCTTCTCGCTCTCCTGGGAATTTCGGTCTTCATCGGCCTTGGGACCGGCCTGGTCATCGCCCTCAACCGGCCGTTCGCCGGCGCGGCGAAGATCAATTCCGCGGCCTTCATCGAAGGGGCCAACAGGAAGACGTTCGACTGCTCAAAGACGTCGAAGGGCTCAGCCCAGTGGGCGCCGCACCCGCCGGCGCTCCGGGCCTCCCGCTAGCCGGCGTAGGAAGGCTTGCCGCAGACCACCCGCGTGGAGACCACCCGCTCGCCACGGGTCCTGATCCTCACCACGCAGTTGGTGGAGCCGGCGACCCGGGTCTTGCGTGAGGAATCCTCGAACAGGCCGCAGGTCCATAGCCGCGAGTTGACCCGCGCCTGGCTGCGGACCTTCTGCACCCGCCGGTCTCCGTCGCCCCTTCGGTTTGGCAGGCTCTCTGTCGGCCGCTAATCTCGGGATATGGATCGTGAGGGCGCGATTAAAGCTTGGGGGACTCGGGGGCTCCTTGCCGCTGCGCTGGCCGGCTGCCTCGCCGCCGTCGTCCTCGCCGCGGGGGCGCCGGGGGCTCGCGCAGAGACTTTCGGGGTCAAGATCGACCAGCTGGAGGCCGACAACACGCAGTGGAGCTGCGGCAGCCCGGCAGGACCCTATGCCCCGGGAATCGGCGGTGGGACCAACTGTTCCATCTACGGCGTGGGACCCCCGGTCGGCTTCTCCACCGCGGTGCCGCTGCCTGACCCCAGCGTCGTCGGGGTGACCGAGACCACCGGGACGATCACCCAGGTCCGCGTCAAGACCGGGCCTATTCCCGGTGGGTCGGCCCAGGCACGCCTCGCGATCTACCGGACGGCGAGCACCTCGGCGCAGGCGGCATGCTGCATCGGCAAGAGCCTCAGCGCAACGGTGACCCTGCGCGCGAATACCGTCAACCGGCTGGTTACCGACTTCCGGGTGTCCAGCAAGCGCAATGGCCAGTACCTCTCCTACGACACGCTCGCCCTACAGATGCTCGACCCGACGACGCCCTTCCCCGCCGCTATCTCCAACCTAAACCTCGCGACCCCTTACCTGTCGGTTATTCATGTTCCGGCGATTGGTCTGGGCGAGGAGCGCTTCACCGGAAACATCAGCGCCCCGCTCATCCCACTAATCGAGGCCGACCTCACGGTGGATCCGATTAGCCCGGCTCCCGGCCCGGGCCCTGGCCCAACGCCCGGTCCGATCGTTCCCTCACCTACCCCGACACCGGCGGCGCGCGCCAAGGTAAGCCGCGGTCGCGCGGCCGTGCAGCTGCAGTGCCCCCCGGGCGCTGCGTGCGCCGGAAATCTGGTTCTCTCCAGTCGCGCCGCCGCGGCCGCCGGCCGTTCAGCGACGCGTAAGGCGACGATCTACGGCGTTACGGGCTACACCGTCGCCGGCGCCAAGAAGGCGAGCGTTCCCGTGAAGCTCAACAGCAAGGGGCGCAGGGTGCTGCGTCGCAGCCGTTCTGCGACCGCGTGGCTCATCATCACCCCGACCGGCGGGGCGGCAAAGTCCAGTCGCATCCGCTTGACCCGTTGATTTAAGTCCGCGTCGTCAGGAGCCTAGATCGGCGTGACCCGGACCGCCAGGTTGGAGCTGCGGTAGACGCCGAGGGTGAAGGTAACCGGCCGGCCGCGACGGGTTCCAATGACGGTGCAGAACATGTCGCCCTCCTGGCTGCGGGCGCAGGTGATCTTGGCGTTGGAGATCTTTTTCCGGGCCGCCCAGGTGATTGCAGCGCCCTTGGCCTTTCGCGGAGAGACGGGCAGCTCGAGCTTGCCTTCCCGAAGGATGAAGACGGACGTCGCGTTCTCGGGCGCCTCACCGATTCCGTTCGGTCGGAAGAGCTGCAGGAAGTAGGGGCGACCCGGATACCGCTGGGATTTGTTGGGCAGCTTCGACCGGTCTTCCCGGCGGATTGAGAGGTAGCAGTAGTACTTCCACTGCGCACCCTCCTCGGCGCTGGGACCGCAGTCGTCCTCGGCGACCACGAACCGGGGGTCCAGGACCCCCTCCACGAGCGAGCTGCTGGTGCTGAGGCGCACCGTTGCGTTACCGCCCGAGCCCTTGTACCAGTAACCGTCGTCGGGGAAGATCTCGTCGCTGTCCCAGCGGATCGTGATGAACCGTCCGGGACTGTCGAAGATGTACTGGATCATCTCGTCGGCCTCGAGCTTGTTCACCTCGGGTTTGTCGCGCACGATCACCGGCCCCTCGCCGGGCCACGCCTTCACCTCGGCGTTGGCCGTGGCAGGAAGGGCGAGGGCAAGCGTCGCGGCGATCGACGCCAGGAGGCCGGCGGCGGCGGGGCAGCGTTTGCGGAGTAGCGTCGCCATCGCCTCTAGCAGGACGGGTTGCCGGTCTTGGCCGGCTTGATGTACCTGGTGGTCGTGAGCGACTTGCGGTTTCCCGACACGCGCACCGTGCCCCACCACTCGTGCCAGGGCTGTCTCGATTCGGTCGTGCACTGGTCGACCGACCAGATGCATTGGGGGGCTCTCCCCGGGGTCACTTCGGCCCGGGAGTCGGCGGGTACGCAGCCACTCGAGTCGCGCCCCCGGGCCAGGTCTTCGGCGCTGATGGTGTAGGTGCCCGTCTTGACCTTCATCCCGGCGCCTCGTGCCCGGCACCGCTGCCCGGCCTGGGCGTTGCCGGTGCAGGGGCGAGTCCAGAGGGTCGAGGTGACCTTCGCCCCTACGCAGTCCTGAATCCTGGCGAAGGAGATCCGGAAGGCAACGTTGGGCGCCTTGCCGCCGTAGGGAATTCCCGTCAGGGAGCTAACGCCGCGGAGCTTGCACGCGGCCTCGGCAGATGAAGCTGTCCCGGCCGAAGCCGCGAGGGTGAGGGCTGCGACGGCGATCGGCAAAGCGAAGCGGCGCATCCCGAATAAAGGTAGCCCCTGCCGGTATTGGTGGCAAGCGGGAACCGACCGTCGGCGGCCCAGCGGCATCAGGCAAGGCCGCCAGCCCGGGAAGACAGTCTTCCTGAACCCCGGTACGAGTGGGGTCGCTAGCCGGCGTAGGAAGGCTTGCCGCAGACCACTCGCGTGGAGACCACCCGCTCGCCACGGGTCCTGATCCTCACCACGCAGTTGGTGGAGCCGGCGACCCGGGTCCTGCGCGAGGAATCCTCGAACAGGCCGCAGGTCCACAGCCGCGAGTTGACCCGCTCGCAGCCGAAGAAGTCACCCTTCGGCAGCTGGGCGGGTGAGACGGCGGCCGGGGCGGCGGGGGCGGCCATTGCGGCCAGGACGACGGCCGCGCCGGCGGCCGGGATGAGCTTGCGGGAGATACGGGTTGGCTTCATGGCCGTCATCCAACCGGTGAGGACCGGCACGGTCAACCCGGCGCCCAGGTTGCCTGCCGCCAGCCGGGGGCGTAGGGTCGGCCCGTGGCCGCCGACCCGCAGAGCGTCGTCCGGGATTTCGTCGCCGCCTTCGCGGCGATCGACGCCGACGCCATGGGCGCGCTGCTCGACGAAGGGGTCGTCGCTCACATCACCAATGCCGAGGGCGGCGCCGACGTCATCGAGGGTCGCGACGCGCTCATCGAGCGCATCGGCGGGGTCGACTACGGCGCCGCCGAGCTCTCGATCGAGGTGACCAACATCGTCGAGCCCGCCCCGGGCCAGGCGCTCGCCATGGCCGAGGTTCGAGCCAGCGCTCCCTCGGGCGAGAAGCTCCACAACTTCGCCGCCCACCTGTGCACGGTCAGCGAGGGCCTCATCACCGCGTGGTGGATGGTCGAGGCGCTGCCCGCCGAGAGCGACCGCTTCTGGGCGGCGGTCACCGCAGGATGAGCGCCCTGCGGCACGGGCCCCCGGGCCGTGGGAGGCTCGCGTGCTGGTAGCGGTCTTCCGGCGCCGGCTGAAGGAGGGCGCCACCTTCGAGGACTTCATCTCCGCCTGGGAGGCCGACAAGGGCTTCGGCGTTCCCGCCCGGGTCTTCAACGCGGTCTCGCTTACAGACGATCGCGAAATCCTCAGCGTCGGCTTCGTCGACATCGACGCCTCGGCCTTCGAGGCGCTGGCGGCCGGCGTGAGCGACCAGGAGGCCGTGCGCCACTCGCGGATCGACGACGTGATCGAGTCGACCGAGCTGCGCGCCTTCTACGACCTGCGCACCGAGCACGACTTCAGCGCCGACCCGCGCGAGATCGTCCTCGGCTCGCCGGAAAGCCTGCTCGCCGCGCTGGCCCGGGGCTGAGGCGCGGGCGCCGGCCGGCGCTAGCGGCCGACGGCGTCGTCGAAGAAATCCATCACCGTGTCGTTGCGGCGC
>JBJTBE010000019.1:0-21033 GCA_046091165.1 Solirubrobacterales bacterium
CGGCGACCCGGAGATCATGGCCGCCGCCGACGCGCGGCGAGAGCAGCGGCTGGCCGAGCGCTCGGCGGCGGTCACCGGTCGTGGCCCCACCGGCGCGTCGCCCGCGCCGGCCGATTCGACCCGGGGCGAGCGATCCAGTGAGGCCTGGGCGTCGAATACGAGCTCCTCGAAGTCGGTCTGCGGGCCGTCGGGCGGAGGCGACGTGGGCAGCGCGTGGCCGGTGTCGGGGAGCAGCTGGAGCCGGTCGGCCAGCGCGTCCAGCTCGTCGAGCGAACGCGGCGTCAGCTGCTGGCCCTGCGGGGGAGCCTCCCGGCCGGTCCGGCGCTCGTACTCGCCGATTCCGGCGGCGATGGCGATCGCGCGGTTCAGGTCGGAGTTGATCGGCTGGGCGGTCGCGTAGCTGAGCCGGTGCCCGGGCGGCTCGTTGGCGGCGGCGCAGACGATCGCGCTCGCGCGCAGCCGTGCCTCGCGCAGGGGGTCGTGCGCGGCGCCGATCGCCTCGCGGTCTCCGGCGAGGGCCGCTCGGCCGTATGTGGCCAGGGCGCGGGCGGTGGCGGCCAGCTCGCGACAGATGTTGTCGGTCAGTCGGGTGGGCCAGATCCACGCGACGGCGAGCACCAGAACCCCGGCGATCACCGTGTCGAGCAGTCGCTGGCCCAGGAGCGACTCGATTCCCGGGTCGGAGAGGTGCAGGAGGGCGATCACGAGGATCGTCACCCCGAATGTGCAGATGGCGTAGTTGGAGGCGATAAAGGCCGCGGCGATGAAGGTGCCGATCGCCACGGTGACCATCACTGCACCCAGGCCGGCGCCGAAGGCGATGGCGGCCAGGCCGGTCACGACCAGCCCGACGACCGTCCCGGAAATCCGGCCGACCACCCGGGGTGCGGTCCCCGCGGCGTCCGGCTTGGTGACCCAGGCCACGGTCATCGGCAGCCAGTAGGCGTGGCCGGCGGGATCGAGGCTGGCGATCAGCATCGCGATCACGATCAGTACGGTCAGGCGGATCGCGTGCCGGGTAAACAGGAGATCCGGATCGTGGTGGTGGATTAGGTTCTGCAGGCCGGTCGGTGGCATGCCCGTGCGCAGCGAGAACCCGTAGCCAAGCCCGATCGGCCAGCGCCCGTCCAGCAGGGCGACGGCGCCGTCCAGGGCCTCCGTGACCTGGCCCACCGCCTCGAGCTCCAGCTCGCCCAGCCTTCCCGCGCAGGCGCTGCCGGCTTGCGCCAGCACCTCGCGGCGCCGCGCGATCGACCGTCGCCGTGCCGGAACCTCGAGCGTCGAGGCGATCGCAATCATCAGCGCCGCCGCGGCGTCTTCGAAGCGTCCCACCAGCTCGCGCTGGGCGGAGTCCTGCGCGTAGGCGTCGCCGTCCAGCGCGAAGAGGGCGATCCGGGCCTGGTCGCAGCGTTCGAGGAGCAGTTCGCACCACTGCGTCGTCTCGGGAGCGAGCGGGCCGGCGGTTATCCGGCCGCGGGCGGCGGAGATCTTGGCGGCGGCGTCGGCCCCGCGGATGCCGCCCATCCGGCCGCGCAGGGCGAAGGCCTGGCCCCGGTAGGCGATCGCGATCTCGGTCCGTACGCCTCCGATCCGGCCGGCCAGCAGCGGCAGAAAGACGACGGCGATCATGATCAGCGAGCCGAGCAGCATCCATGCGCCGGCGGGTACGGCGTCGTTGATCGGTGCCGGCGTCCCGCCGAAGACGATCAGGATCACGAGCGAGAGGAGCCCGGCGAGTGTGGCCCGGGGCCCGGCGACGCCGACGTATCCGCAGATCGCGGCGCCGACGGCGGTGACCGCCAGCTGGACGGGGAAGCTGGGGGAGATCAGGACGCCGACCGTGGCCGCGACGCTTATCGAGACCCCGGTCAGGAACATTCCCCGCAACCGCTCGCCGACGTTCCCGCGCAGGTCGGAGAGGCCGGCGAAGATCGCCCCGACGGCGAGCGGGAAGGCCACCGGCGGCCCGGACAGTTCGACCGCCAGGAGGGCCAGGGCGGTAGCCACGATGGAGATCCGCAGCGGCCCGATCCAGCGGGTCGCGGCCCAGTCGGTCGCGACGGTCGACCGCGCTATGCGCAGGTAAAGCGGCTCCCCGTCCACGGCGACGAGGCTAACGGGGACGGTACGCGAGCGGAGAGGGAGGGATTCGAACCCTCGAACGAGGTTGCCCCCGTTACACGATTTCCAGTCGTGCCCGTTCAACCACTCCGGCACCTCTCCTGGATCGCTCTGGCCGCAGAAGCGTAGCCCCCGCCCCGTAGCATTGTCGCCCCATGGCCGCCGCCCTCGTCACCCTCGCCGTAACCGACACCGTCAACGAGGTGATCCGGGACCTCGGCCTGCTGGGGCTGGTCGTGTTGATGTTCGTGGAGAACGTCTTCCCGCCGATCCCGTCCGAGGTCGTCCTGCCCCTCGCCGGGTTTTTCGTGGCCCGCGGCGAGCTCTCGTTCGTCGGGGTCCTGGCGGCGGCGACGCTCGGTTCGGTCCTGGGCTCGGTATTCCTCTATGAGCTCGCGCGCTACGGCGGCCGCCCGTTCGTGCTGCGCTACGGCTCGATCCTGCGGGTCCAGCCCGAGGACCTCGACCGCGCCGACGCCTGGTTCGAGCGCCGCGGCCCGATCATCGTCCTGGTCGGCCGTTGCATCCCCGGCGTGCGCAGCCTCGTCTCGCTGCCGGCCGGGACCCTGAAGATGTCGAGGCTGCAGTACGTCGTCCTCACCTTCATCGGCAGCCTGGCGTGGAACGCCGCCCTGATCGGGGCGGGCTGGGTCCTTGGCGAGGAGTGGGACCGCGTCTCCGACGTGATCGGGCCGATCGGCAAGCCGCTCCTCATCGGCCTGCTCCTCCTGCTCGGCGCCGCCTCGGTGGTCTGGTGGTGGCGCCGCCACCCCAGCCGTCGCGTCGACTGACTCAGATCTTCCAGTCGCCGCCCACGAGGACCGGCGTGCGGCTGCCGTCGGCGCCCACCCCGGTCACCGAGACCTCGTCGGAGCCGATCATGAAGTCGACGTGGATCCGGCTCTGGTTGATTCGCTTGCGGTCCTCCCCGGAGTCGACGCAGATCTCGTAGGCGGAGCCCAGCGCAATGTGGCTGGCGGCGTTCTCGTCCAGGAGCGTGTCGAAGAAGGTCGTCCCGGTGTTGCCGATCCGGCCGGCCGCGTCGACCAGTGCGACCTCGCCCAGGCGGCAGGCTCCCTCGTCGCTCTCGGCGTAGCCGCGCAGCACCTCGGCGTTCTCCTCGGCGTCGATCCGCACCGCGCGGCCGTCCCTGAACTCCACCTCGAGTCCGCGGATGATCGAGCCGCCGACGACCAGTGGCTTTGTCGAGCGCACGACGCCCCCGGTCCGGGCCGGGTCGGGCGCCGAGAAGACCTCCTCGGAGGGAATGTTCGGCATGTGGACGATCCCGTCGACGGTCTCGAACTTCGCCGACAGGAAGCGGCTGGAGGGCAGCAGCCCGACCGTCAGGTCGGTGCCCGGGCCCTCGAAGTGCAGTGAGTCGAAGGACCGACCGTTCAGGCGCGAGGCGACGTCGGCGAGGAAATCGGCCCGCTGCGCCCAGGCCGCGACCGGATCCTCCTCGTCGAGCCGGCAGACGTGGACGAGCTGCTCGGCCAGCTTCGCCAGGGCTTCGTCCTCCTCCAGGTGCGGGTAGACGAGCCGGGCCCACGGCATGCTCGGGCAGGGGCCGATCGTCCAGTTGGTGGTGCGGTCGTTGACGACCTTGCCGCCCTCCTTCAGGGCCGGCAGCTGGTCCTTGCCGGCGCGAGCCGGGTCGATGTCGTCCATCAGGCCGGGGGCGATCGGGCCGCTGAGGCCGATCCGGGCGCAGCGCTGGTCGCCCAGTGCGAGGATCCGCTCGCCGTACCAGGAAGGGACGAACTCGAGGGTCTCCCCGGTGGCGTGCTTGAGGCGAGCGTGCTTGACGTACATGTCGAAGTAGGAGACGTCCACGAACTTCGCGCCGCGCCGGTAGGCGGCGGCGGCCAGCGCGCGGGCGACCTCCTCCTTGCCCACCTCGGCTCCGATGGCGACCACCTGGCCCGGCTGGACGTTGGCCCCGAAGCCGACCAGCAGGTCGGCGTAGCGCTCAAGGGTCCCTTCGTCGAATCCGCTGGGCTGCGTCACGGCGCCAGATTACCGGCGCCCGGCTTGCGCCCGGCCGCCGGGCGCCTATCATCCGGGCCATGTCTACTCCGCAGAATCCCCAGGCCCCCGCCCAGGCCCCCGCCGCTCCCGTATCGGTTCCGGTCAGCCGTGAGCAGTCGATCGCGATCTTCAGCCAGACGATGGGGCTGGTGGCGATCACCTGCCTCTTCGCCGCCCTGGGCGCGTACATCGGGCGCGACCTCGGCGGACTCTGGTTCCTGCTGCCCTGGATCCTCGCCCTGGGCTGCATCATCGGCCTCAACGTCGCCAACTCCCGGGGGAAGACCCAGCTGGCCCTGGTCCTGCTCTTCGCGACCGGCCTGCTGCTCGGGATCTCGATCGGCTACACGGTCAAGTACTACGCGGTGACCGACGCCTCGGCGGTCTACCAGGCGGTCGGGGCCACCGCGCTCTTCGTCGCTGCGCTTGGGGCCGGCGGCTACGCGATCCGCAAGGACCTCTCCTTCCTGTTCCGGTTCCTGTTCTTTGCCCTGCTGGCGCTGATCGTCTTCGCGATCGTCCTGGTCTTCGTGAACCTGCCCGGCGGCATGCTGGCCTTCTCGATCCTCGGCCTCGTGCTCTTCGGCGCCTACGTCGTCGTCTACTTCAACGTCCTGCGCCGTGCCGGCCAGGAGATGGTGATCCCGCTGGCCGCGGGGATCTTCATCTCGATCCTCAACATCTTCCTCTTCTTCCTGCAGATCTTCGGCGGCGGCGGGCGCTGATGCTGCGCAGCCGGATGGCCGCGCGCCTGAAGGTTCCCACCGCAGAGCAGACCCTTCCCGGCCGCGAGCAGGAGATTCCCGGGGTTCCCGGGCGCCACGCCGTGCTCGACGCGCCGCTCAAGCCACCGTTCGGCGAGGGGGTCCGTACCGCCGTCTTCGGCCTCGGCTGCTTCTGGGGAGCGGAGCGGCTCTTCTGGCAGCTGCCCGGGGTCGTCTCGACGGCGGTCGGCTACGCGGGCGGCACCACGCCCAACCCCACCTACGAGGAGGTCTGCTCCGGGCAGACCGGGCACACCGAGGCGGTCCTCGTGGCCTACGACCCGTCGAAGGTCAGCTACGAGGAGCTCCTGAGGGTCTTCTGGGAGGGCCACGACCCGACGCAGGGCATGCGGCAGGGCAACGACGTGGGAACGCAGTACCGCTCGGCGATCTACTGGGACGGCGAGGACCAGCGCGAGGCGGCCGAGCGCTCGGCGCGGATGTACGAGGAGCAGCTCCGCGCCGCCGGCTACGAGCCGGTGACCACCGAGATCGCCCCCGCCGGCCCCTTCTTCTACGCCGAGGACTACCACCAGCAGTACCTCCACAAGGTGCCGAACGGCTACTGCGGCCTGGGCGGCACCGGGGTCAGCTGCCCCGTCGGCAGCGGCCAGGCGGCCTGAACCGTCGCAGCGGGCATTTCGCTCAGGTGGCAACCGGCGCGCAGGCGCCGGGGGCTGTGCCATCCTCAGGCCATGCGAAATAGAAGGAAGTTCCTAACTGCCTTTGCCCTCTCCGGACTGCTGATCGCCCCCTCGGCGATGGCGCAGGCCCCTGACGCCGGCGCCGCCGGCGCCTGCCCGCAGTTCCGGGTGCTCCACAACGACTCGATCTCGGGCGTCAGGTTCCCCGCCGGCCCGTACAACATGGTCACGAGCCAGCTCAGCTGCTCGCAGTCGACCAGGTACTTCCAGCAGTGGCTGGCCAGCGGACGGGTCGCCTCGGGCTGGACGGTCAAGCTCCTCTCCCAGGGGCGTCGCCGCTTCACCAAGCTGGGCACCAAGGTCGACTTCCAGGCCACCCCGGCCGCCGAGCCGACACCTACGCCGAGCCCGAACGGCCACACCTGTCCAGGGCCCTTCCGTGTCCTGGACAACGACCGGATCGGCTCGATGTCGCTGCGCAAGGGGACCTACCAGATCAGGCTGCTCAACACCGACGTCGCACTGACCGGCCTGGACTGCAAGACCGCCTCGAACGACTTCGCGTACTTCCTCAACAACGACTGGAGCGGACGCCTCCCGTCGCCGTGGTACACGAACAACTCGACGAAGACCTTCTACCGCGGCACCAACGCGGTGGGCTTCAGCGTCAAGAGGATCGGTAACTGAGCCGGTACTGAGCCGAGCGCCCGGCCGCAAAGGCGGCGGGGCGCCGGTTGCTCAGCTCAGGTGGTCATCCCGGTGAACTGTCCACCGGTGATGTTCAGCACCTGCCCGTGCACGTAGTTGCTCCACGGGCTGCAGAGGAAGAAGACGCCGCCGGCGGCCTCCTCGGGAGTGCCGGGGCGACCCATCGGGATCACCATCGCCGCCATCCCGCGCATCTGGTCGGGGATGCCGAGCTGGACCTTTTCGCCGTCGATCTCCATGGTGTTGCTCTCCTCCTTGGAGGCGGTCAGGCGCGTCTCGATGTATCCGAAGGCCACGGCGTTGACGTTGATCTTGAACTGCCCCCACTCCTTGGCGACCGTCTTGGTCAGGCCGACGACGGCCGACTTGCCGGCCGAGTAGTTGGCCTGGCCGGCGTTGCCCATGGTGCCGGAGACCGAGGAGACGTTGACGATCTTGCGGAAGACCTCCACGCCCTCCTCCTTCTCCTTCTTGGCCGGCTCACGCAGGTAGGGGGCGGCCTCGCGGATGACCCGGAACGGAGCCACGACGTGGATGTCGAGCATCTTCTGGAACCAGTCGTCGGAGAGCTTGTGGACCGGCGCGTCGAGCGTGTAGCCGGCGTTGTTGACGATGATGTCTAGCCTGCCCCAGGCGTTTATCGCGGTGTCGACCAGCTCCTTGGGGGCGTTCGGGTCGGTCAGGTCGCCGGCGTATACGACGGTCTCGCCCTTGATCTCGTTGGAGGTCTCTTCGGCAACGTCCTTGTCGAGGTCGTTGATCACGACCTTGGCGCCGTGCTCGCTGAGGATCTCGGCGGTGGCCCGGCCGATTCCCCGCGCGCTTCCGGTGACGATCGCCACCTTGTCATCAAGAATTCCCATGTCTGTCTCCTGAACTCGTAGTCAGTTGGTGGCTGGAGCTTTTCACGCCTCGCCGTTCGGTGCCATCTCCCCGGCGCCGTGAGCGGCCGGCCTCGCTGCGCGCCTATGCTGCGGGCCTTGACCCGGCCACCGTTCATCGACGTCGTCGTCCACGAGAGCGTCCATCCGGAGGCCCTGGCCGCCGAGCTTCGTGACGGCCTGGCCGGCGGCGAGGTGGCCACCCGCCAGCACTACGTCAGCGCCCGCCAGGCCCGGCTCTGGCGGGAGATCGCCGCGGCCTTCTCGCCGGCGCGCGACGAGGCCGACGGCGTTCGCGCCTACGACGCCGTGAACGGCCTGGTGGCCGACCGCGTCTCCGGCGCGGGCGCTCACGTGATCGGCCTGGGCTGCGGCGACGGGGCCAAGGAGCGCCGCCTGCTGGGCGCCCTGGCCGGCACCGGACCGCTCACCGCCACCCCGGTCGACGTCAGCCTGCCGCTGGTCCAGGTGGCGGTCGACCGGCTCGCCGGAGCCGCGGGGACGGCCCTCGGGCGCCCGGTGGTCTGCGACCTGGGCCTGGCCGCGGCCGACCTGCCGGCGATGGTCGGCGAGGCTCCGGGCCCGCGGGTGGTCACCCTCTACGGAATCCTCCCGGGCATGGAGGCCTTCGCGGCGATGGCCGCCGCGCTCTCGCTCCTGCGCCCCGGCGACCTGCTCGCGGTCAGCGCCAACCTGCTGCCGGAGGGTGACGGGTCCCTGGAGGCGATCACCGCCCAGTACGACAACGAGCAGACCCGCAGCTGGCTCGGTGCGCTGCTCGAGGACGCCGGCCTGCGCCCGGAACAGGCCGATGTCCGGATCGGGGAGCTTTCCGAGCCGGGCACCGGCGCGGTCGCGGCGGTCGGCGCCTGGCTCGAGCCGCGGGAGGAGGTCGAGCTCGTGCTGGAGGCCGGCGAGGTTCGCCTTCAGCCGGGCAGCCCGGTGCGGCTGCTGCGCTCGGCCCGTCACACGCCCGATGGGCTCGAGGCGATCGTCCTCGCCGCCGGCCTGGAGCTGCTGGTCCTCGAGGTCTCGCCTACCGGCGAGGAGGGCGTGGCCCTCGCGGCGGCGCCTACGGGTTGACGTCTTCGGGGCCGATGGCCGCCAGCGTCTCGAGCACGGCGCGAACCCGGGGGACCTCGTGGGTGCGAAAGAGGCTCGTCCGCCCCAGCGAGGCCAGTACGGCGAAGAATCCCTCGGCGGTGCGCACCTCCTCCCCGAAGAAGTCGAAGGCGTGGGGAAGCGCGTGGCAGACCGGCAGCCCCATCGTGCGCAGGCGGAAGCTATTGAGGAAGATCCCCGCCTGGTGGCGCACGCGGTTCTCCCCGTCCTGCAGGTTCGAGTAGTAGAAGCCCATCCCGGGGTCGACGAAGAGCCGCTCCACGCCGGCCGCGCGGGCCTGCTGGATCCGCGGCTCGAAGTGGGCGATCAGGCCGGGGATGGGGTCACCCTCGACCGTCGCCTCGCCGACCTCGCGGACGTTGTCGCCCTCGACGAAGCAGAGGACCACGGCGGCCTCGTGGGCCGCGGCGAGCGCGTAGATCTCCTCGTGGTGGGCGGTTCCGGTGAGGTTCAGGAGGGCGGCCCCGGCCTGGAGGCAGGCTTCGACCACCTCGGGCTCGTAGGTCTCCACCGAGACAAGGATGCCGTCGGCGCTCAGCGCCTCGACCACGGGAACCAGCTGCTCGACCTGGCTGGCGGCCCCGACGCGGTCGGCGTCGAGGATCGTCGACTCGGCCCCGACGTCGACCAGGGCGGCGCCCTGGGCGGCGAGCACGCGGCCACGCCTTATGGCCGCCTCGGCGTCGGGCACGACGCTCTCCCGGTACCAGGAGTCGCGCGACATGTTGACCACGCCCATGATCGCCGGGCTGCGGTCGAAGTCAAACGGGCGCCCCCCGATGTCGAAGCCGGCGACCTCGGCCTCCAGCGCCTCCGGGTGCGCTTCGGCCAGCCGCTGGAGGTCGGTGAGGGAGAGCATCGCCGGCGATCGTATCCGCCCGCAGGCTCGCGGCCGGACCGGGGTCCGGTACCCGGAAGGCCCGCAACCTTGCGGTCGGTGTGGCGAATGAACTAATTTGTCCAATGGATGTCGAGGAATCTGGCCGATCTCATCACCCGCCACGAGGAGGCCCTCGAGCAGAATGCGATCGCCCTCCTCGACGAGGCCCGGGAGCGCGACGGGGAGATAACCCGCGAGGCGATGCGCGAGGTGGCCGAAAAGACGGGGCTGCCGGAGGCCACCGTCTACGGCATCACCACCTACTACGACGACTTCCTGCGCCCCTTCGGCCGTCGCGAGATATGCGTGTGCACCGGCACGGCCTGCTGGGAGGCCGGCGGCCGCGAGGTGGCGGCCGGCCTGGAGGCCGGGCTGGGGCTGGAGATGGGCACCGCCAGCGAGGACGGCTCGGTCTCCCTCTCGGAGACCGTCTGCCTCGGGCTCTGCCACTGCGCCCCGGCCGTCCGCGACGGCGACCTCGTCGACGCCGGCGAGGGCGTCGTGGAGCGCGTGCTCGCCGGAGAGCCGCGCCCGGCTCCCAGGCCGTCGGTGCGCAGCCTTCTCGACCGCCCGGCGATGCTGCGCGACCCGGACTGGGACGGGCTGCGCACCGCCCTGGCCAGCCACACCCCGGAGAGCTTCCTCGAGGAGGTCGCCGCCGCCGACCTGCGCGGGCGCGGGGGAGCCTGGTTTCCCTCGGCCACCAAGTGGCGCTTCGTGCGCGACGCCCCGGGCGAGCGCAAGTACGTCGTGGTCAACGGCGACGAGGGCGACCCCGGCTCCTACATCGACAAGTACCTGATGGAGGAGACCCCCGAGGTCCTCCTCGAGGGAATGGCCCTGGCCGGCTGGGCGATCGGCGCGACCACCGGCGTGATCCTCGTCCGCTCGGAGTACCCCGACTCGACCCCGCGCCTGCGCGAGGCGGTCCAGGAGGCTCGGGCCGCCAACCTGCTCGGCGAGGACATCCTCGGCTCGGGCCTCGACTTCGACGTCGCCGTAGTCGAGGGGGCCGGTTCCTACGTGGTGGGGGAGGAGACGGCGCTGATCAACTCGGCCCAGGGGCTGCGCGGGACGGTCCGCGCCCGCCCGCCGTTCCCGGCCCAGCGCGGCTTCCTGAACTCCCCGACGCTCGTCCATAACGTCGAGACCCTCTGCGCGGTGCCGTTCATCGGCGAGTACGGCGGCCAGGCGCACGCCACGCTCAGCGACGGTGAGGCCACCGGCGGCACCAAGCTGGTGTGCTTCAACGAGGCGTTCGCCGAGCCGGGAATCCTCGAGGTGCCCTTCGGGATGACGGTGCGCGAGATCTGCGAGGCCGCCGGCGGCCTGCGCGACGGCGGCGAGATCAAGGCGGTGCAGATCGGCGGCCCGCTCGGCGGAATCCTGCCCGCCTCGCTGCTCGACACCCGCTTCGAACGCGACGACCTGGCCGCCGTCGGCTGCATGGTCGGCCACGGCTCGATCCTCGCCTTCGGCCAGGAGACCGACATGCGCGAGCTGGCCGTCCACCTGCTGCACTTCGGGGCCGACGAGAGCTGCGGCACCTGCTTCCCCTGCCGGATCGGCCTGCGCCGGGCACTGGAGATGGCCCAGGCCGACGGCCCGATCGACGGCGACTCGCTCGCCGAGCTGCTCGACACGCTGGAGAAGGGGAGCCTCTGCGGCCACGGGAGCGGGATGCCGGCGCCGATCCGCAGCCTCATGGAGCACTACCCCGAGGAGCTGGGGCTCGCGTGATCTCGGTCACGATCGACGGCGCGAAGGTGGAGGTCGAAGAGGGCACGACGGTGCTCGAGGCCGCGCGCGGTGCCGGCTCGGCCGTCGCCTCGCTCTGCTTCGACGGGCGCCTGGCCCCGTTCGGGGCCTGCCGGGTCTGCCTGGTGGGGATAGAGGGCGCGCCGGGGCCGGTTCCCTCGTGCACGACGCCCTGCTCGGACGGGATGGTGGTGACCACCGACGACGCCGACTCGCGCCGGGTGGCGCGCAACGTGGTCGAGCTGGTCCTCTCCGAGATGCCGTCCGCCCCGGCGCCGCATACCGAGCTGGCCGCGGTGGCCCGCGAGCTCGGCGCCGGCGAGCCGCAGTGGACGGGGGAGACCCATCCGGTCGACCATGACCTCGACCACCCCTACCTGGCCATGCAGCACGAGCTTTGCATCTCCTGCGGGCGCTGCGTTCGGGCCTGCGACGAGGTCCAGGGCGCATTCGCGCTTACCGCTACCGGCCGGGGCTTCGACGCTAATATCGCTGCAGGAATGGGAACCGGTTTTCGTGATTCCTCGTGCGTCTCGTGTGGGGCCTGCGCCGACACCTGTCCCACCGACGCCATAACCGAGCTTTCACTGATTGCGATTGCCCAGGAGGCCAGCGGATGACCCCCCGATTCACCCGTGAGACGACCACGACCTGCGGCTACTGCGGCGTTGGCTGCCGCCTTGAGACCCATGCCGCAGGCGGGAACGTCATCTCCATCTCGCCGGCGGCCGACGGGCCGGCCAACAAGGGGCACACCTGCCTTAAGGGTCGCTTCGCCCACCGCTTCTCGCGCTCGCGCGAGCGGCTCACCGCGCCGCTGGTCCGCGACGAGCGTGGGGGAGCCACCCGCGAGGCCACGTGGGAGGAGGCCTTCGACCTGATCGTCTCGCGCTTCTCGGCGATCCGCGAGCATGACGGCCCCGACGCGATCGCCGGCCTGGCCTCCTCCCGCGCCACCAACGAGGACTGCTGGGTGATGCAGCGCTTCATGCGCGCCGCGATCGGCACCAACAACATCGACAACTGCTCGCGGGTCTGCCACTCGCCGACCTCGTTCGCCCTGCGCCGCTCGATGGGCTACTCGGGTGCCACCGGCTCATTCGACGACATCGAGGCTTCGGACGTCCTCTTCATCCTCGGGGCCAACCCGACCGATGGCCACCCCGTGGTCGGCGCCCGCATGAAGCAGGCGGCGCTCCACGGCACGCGGCTGATCACCGCCGACCCGCGGGCGATCGAGCTCTCCGAGTACGCCGACGTCCACATGGGAATCCGGCCGGGCACCAACGCCGCCCTGCTGCTCGGGATGGGCCACGTTCTCCTGCGCGACGGCTTCGTCGACGAGGCCTTCGTCGCGGCCCGCACCACCGGCTTCGAGGAGTACGCCGAGCTCCTGGCCGAGTACCCGCCTGAGGTGGCGGCCGAGATCACCGGCGCTCCCGCCGAGGCGATCGAGAAGGCCGCGCGGATGTACGGCGAGGCGCAGAACGCCTCGATCGCCTGGGGGCTCGGGGTCACCGAGCACCGCTACGGCTCGGAGGTGGTCCAGCTGATCTGCGACCTGGCCCTCATGACCGGCAAGGTCGGCCGCCCGGGCTCGGCGCTGCTGCCGCTGCGGGGCCAGAACAACGTTCAGGGCTCCTCGGACATGGGCGCCCTGCCCGACACTTACTCCGGCTACCGCCCGGTCGCCGACGAGGCGGTCGCCTCGTCCTTCGAGGAGCGCTGGGGCGTGCCTCTCTCCCGCGAGCCGGGCATGAAGATCCCCGAGATGTTCGACGCCGCCATCGCCGGGGAGCTCAAGGCTATGTACATCTTCGGCGAGGACGTCGCCCAGACCGACCCGGACACCGCCCACGTGATCAACGCCCTGGAGTCTCTCGACTTCGTCGTCTGCCAGGACATCTTCGAAACCGAGACCACCCGTTATGCCGACGTGATCCTGCCGGCCTCAGCCTTCCTGGAGAAGGAGGGCACCTTCATCAACGCCGAGCGCCGGATCCAGCTTGTGAGCCCGGCGATCGACCCGCCCGAAGGGGCGCGCACCGACTTCGAGATCATCACGGGCCTCTCCGCCCGCATGGGCCACGACATGGGCCTGGCCGGCCCGAGCGAGGCGATGGACGAGGTGGCGGCGCTCACGCCGGAGTTCGCCGGCGTCACCTACGAGCGGCTCGGGCGCAGCGGCCTGCAGTGGCCGGTGGAGGCGGACGGCACCGACGCGCCGATCCTCTACGAGGAGCGCTTCCACCATGAGGACGGCCTGGGCCGCTTCGCCGCGATCCCCTACCGCGAGCCCGGCGATGCCCCCGACGAGGAGTTCCCGATCACCCTGGTCACCGGGCGGCGCCTCGAGCACTACAACGCCGGCACCATGACCCGCCGCACCGCCAACCTCGAGCTGATGGACCACGACGTGCTCGAGATCCATCCCGAAGACGCCGAGCGGCTGTGGATCTCCGACGGCGACCTGGTTTCGGTGCGCAGCCGGGTAGGCCGGATCGAGATCGAGGCCCACGTGACCGAGGCGATCGAGCCGGGCAACGTCTTCACCGCCTTCCACTTCCCGGAGGTGCGGACCAACCTGCTGGTCGGGGCCTCGGCCGACGTCAACACCTCCTGCCCCGAGTACAAGGTGGTCGCCGTGGACGTGCGGCCGGTAAGCGAGGAGCCGGCCCGGACGCCGGCGCTCGAGGGAGCGGTCTGAAGCCAAGCCTCCCGTCCGGCGAGGCCCGGGCGGTTCGCCGGCCCCTTCACGGGGAGGTCGGGGCGCGATCGGCGGCCCTGCTGGTCGGTGCCGACCGCTGGGCCTTCGCGCTCTCGGGTCGCTGGGCCTGTGCCCGGGCGCTGGTCGGCAGCGAGCCGGTCGCCGTGGCCGGCCGCGACGACGATCCCTTCGCCACGCTCGATCGCCAGCCCGAGGTGGCCGACGCCCCCGCCGGCTTCGTCGGGGGCGGCTGGTTCGGGGTGCTCGGCTACGGCCTGGGGCGCCGCCTGGAGAGCCTGGACCCCGCGCCGCCCGAGCGCGAGGCGCTCGGCTCCCCGGCGCTGGCCTTCTACGACCACCTGCTCCGCCTGGACACCGGCGGGAACTGGTGGTTCGAGGCGCTCTGGACGCAGGAGCGCGAGCGCGAGCTCCAGGAGCGCTTCGAGCTGTTCTCCGGGCGGCTGGCCCGGGGTGTTCGCCCGCAGCCCCCGCTGCCCACGCGCTGGCGTGCGGCGCCCGGCTCGGCCGGCCACGCGGCGGCGGTGGAGGCCTGCCGGGAGCGGATCGCCGCGGGGGACGTGTTCCAGGCCAACCTCTCGATGCGGCTGCGGGCCGAGCTCTCCTCGCCGCTGGTCGACCTTTTCGTCGCCGGCGCCGGGCGCCTGGAGCCCGACCGCGCCGCCTTCCTCTCCGGCCCGTGGGGCTCGGTGGCCAGCCTCTCGCCCGAGCTGGTCGGAGAGCGCCACGGCGACCGGCTGGTGAGCGCACCGATCAAGGGAACGCGCCCGCGCCCGGCCGATGCCCAGGAGGCGCAGGCAGAGCGCGACGAGCTCGCGACCTCGGCCAAGGACCGGGCCGAGAACGTGATGATCGTCGACCTCGTCCGCAACGACCTGGGCCGGGTGGCCCGCTTCGGCACGGTGGAGGTCGAGGCGCTGGCCGAGGTCCGGCCCCATGCCGGCGTGTGGCACCTGGTCTCCGAGGTGGCGGCCGAACGGCGAGCCGGGGTAGGCGACGGGGAGATCGTCCGGGCCCTCTTCCCGCCCGGGTCGGTGACCGGAGCCCCGAAGCTCGCCGCGATGAACGTGATCAGCTCCCTGGAGGGCGCCACCCGTCAGGCCTTCTGCGGCGCGATCGGCTTCGCCTCGCCGGCCTTCGGGCTGGAGCTCAGCGTGGCGATCCGCACGATCGAGAGCCGGGGCGGCCAGGCCTGGCTGGATGTAGGCGGTGGGATCGTCGCCGATTCCGACCCGGCCGCAGAGGCCCGCGAGTGCCTGACCAAGGCGCGGCCGCTCCTGGCCGCGGTCGGCGGGGAGCTCGAGGAGGAGCCCTCGCTCGCCGCGCTGGGGGCGCTGCCGGTGCCGCGGATCGAGCGCCACGGTCCCGAGCCCGAGCCGCGGCCGGGGATCGACGGCGGGCTGCTCGAGACGGTCCTGGTGCGCGGCGGGCGCCCGGTGGCGCTCGACGCCCACCTGCAGCGAATGGCCGCGGCGGCGGCCCAGGCCTGGGGGCGGGAGCTCCCCGACGGCCTGGCCCGCGAGGTCGACGAGGCCTGCGCCGGGCTCGGGGAGGGTGCGCTGCGGCTGGTGACCCACGCCGACGGAATCGTCATGGTCCAGGCGCGCCCGCGACGCGCCGGCCTGCCCGCCGGCGTGATTGAGCCGGTCACCGTTCCCGGTGGCCTCGGCGCCTGGAAGTGGGCCGACCGCTCGTTCCTGGCCGGGCTCGAGGAGCGGCTCGGGGCCGAGGCGCTCCTGGTCGACCTCGACGGCGCGGCGCTGGAGACCTCCCGGGCCTCGCTGCTCCTGCTCTATCCCAACCGGCTGGTCGCCCCCCCGCTCGATGGACGGATACTTCCCGGCACCGCCCGGCGACGGATTCTCGCCTCGGCCCGCGCCGACGGCATGAGCGTCGAGGAGCGCCCGGTCCTGCTGCCGGAGCTGCTCGCCGGCGCGGCGGTTTTCACCTGCAACTCCCTCCGCGGCGCCGTGGCTGTGGAGCTGCTGGCCGGTCACCGGCTTCCCGACCCGACGCGGGAGGAGCTGGATCTCATGGCAAGGCTGACCGAGTCCGGCCTGTCGGCTGCGCATGCAGGCCCGGCTGCGGGCCAGGAGGTCGCTTAGGAGCTGCCCTGGCCGAGCGCCGGTATCGCCCCGCCGTTCCCCGGCAGGTCGGAGCTCGTCCAGCGGTTGACGCGAAGGTCGAGCCCCTCACGGGTGAAGATGTCGACCGAGGCGTGGGAGACCAGCCCGGAGCCCAGGTAGTAGACCTGCTCGAGGTCGAGCAGCGCCGTCGAGCGGCGCAGCCCCAGCAACTGGGCCGCAGGCTCTCCCTCGATCACCAGGCGCGCCCGGATCCGCGTGCTGGCGCGGGCGACGGTAATCCCGGCGCCGGTGAGAATGTCGAGGATCATCTGCCCGCGGGCCACCGCTTCGGCTATCTCCTCGGCGTCGGGCGCGTCGACGAGCGGGGAGATCGTGTCCTCCATGACGGCAGCCGGCACGCCGTCGGCGAGCACGGTGCGCGAGACGGTGAGCACGCGGGCCGACATCTCGACCCCGAAGAGCTCGGCGAGACGGTGGTCGACCGGTCGCTCGGCGAGCTCGACGTCACGGGCGCTGAGGACGATGTCGCGGCTGCGGGCCAGCGAGGAGTACGGCTCCAGGCGCTCCAGGCCCTCGTGGAGGGCGGCGTCGTCGGGCAGCCGGCCCACGAAGGTGCCGCTTCCCTGCCGGCGCACCACCTCGCCGGTCGCCTCCAGGCGCTCGAGAGCCGAGCGCAGGGTCCCGCGAGAGACGCCGAGGCTGGCCGCCAGCTGCTGCTCGGGCGGCAGGCGGTCGCCGGGACGGTGGCGCCCGGAGGCCAGCCAGCCGCGCAGCACCACCTCGGCGCTGTCGACCAGCGAGGTCCGGCCGCTGCCCTGCGCCTCTCCGGATTCGGCGGCCATGGCCTGCTTCGCCCGGCCGGCAGCCTCAGTGGCCGGCCGGCGGCTCCCAGCCCTCGAGGACCGGCGGGACGTAGTTCTCGCCGACGGTCTTCGAGTCCTCGACCCAGGGCCCGAGCTCGGGCTGGGGGAACTTCGCGTAGCGCTCCTTGAGCACCGTGCCGTAGGAGTTGCCGGCCTGAAGGTGGCACATCAGCACCTTGCGGGCGATCTCGTCCTCGCGCCCCTCGGGGATGTCGAAGTAGATCTTGAGGAACGAGTTGGAGTAGCGGTCGAAGACGGCCGGCGTTCCCTCCTCCTGGAGGAGGTGGATGTCCTCCAGCCAGTTGAGGTCGCCGCCCGGGGTGGATGCCTCCAGGTCGATGTCCTCCACGACCGAGATGTCCTCCTGGTAGGGGAAGCGCTTGCCGGTGAGGTACTCGGAGTCGATCGAAACGATCTTCTCCGGGTCCTTGCGGGGGTTGGCTGCGTGGGTGGTCTCGCTCATCGCTTCCTCCTCAGTCCCGCGCCGGCTCGTTGATCGGCGCGTCGGCGAACATCTGCAGGCGCCCCTCGAGATGGTCCTCGAGCATGTGCTTCATCTCCTCGAGGGTGTTCTCCTCGGTCACGCCGGGCACGTAGTCGGTGCCAGCGATCGGCACGCGGGCCATCGCCGCCGCCTCCATGGTCAGGGCGGCGAGGTCCTCGGGCTCGAGGCTGTGGATGTCGGTCTTGCCGCAGGCGCGGGCCAGCAGCTGGACCTCCAGCGTCAGCGCGTGGAGGTAGTTGTAGACCTTCTCCGCGGCTTCGTCGACGACCACGCGCTTGCGCAGCTCCGGGTCCTGGGTGGCGATCCCGGCCGGGCAGCGGCCGGTGTGGCAGTGGTAGCACTGGCCGGCCGGCACCCCGTGGGCGCCCATGTAGTCGGTCACGCCCGGGATCTCCCGGTTGCAGCCCATGGCGATCAGCGGGCCGTAGCCCATGGCCACCGCCTTGGCTCCGAGCGCCAGGCACTTGGCCACGTCGCCGCCGTTGCGGATGCCGCCGGCGACCACGAGGTCGATCTCGTCGGCCAGGCCGACGTCCTCGAGGGCGCGGCGCGCCTCGGGGATCGCCGCCATCAGCGGGATGCCGGTCTCCTCGGTGGCCATGTGCGGGCCGGCCGCGGTCCCGCCCTCGGCCCCGTCGAGGTAGATGATGTCCGGGCCGCACTTGGCGGCCATGCGCACGTCGTCGTAGACGCGGGCGGCTCCGAGCTTGAGCTGGATCGGCACCTCGTAGTTGGTCGCCTCGCGGACCTCCTGGATCTTCAGCGAGAGGTCGTCGGGCCCGAGCCAGTCGGGGTGGCGGGCCGGCGAGCGCTGGTCGATGCCGACCGGCAGCGAGCGCATCTCGGCGACCTGCTCGGTCACCTTCTGGCCCATCAGGTGGCCGCCGAGGCCGACCTTGGCGCCCTGGCCGATGAAGAACTCGATCGCGTCGGCCAGCACCATGTGGTGCGGGTTGAAGCCGTACCGGCTCTGGATCACCTGGTAGTACCACTTGGTCGACAGGTCGCGCTCCGGCGGGATCATGCCTCCCTCGCCCGAGCAGGTTGCCGTGCCGGCCATCGAGGCGCCCTTGGCGAGCGCCATCTTGGTCTCCAGCGAGAGCGCGCCGAAGCTCATGCCGGTGATGTAGACCGGGATGTCGAGCTCGATCGGGTTCTTGGCGAAGCGTGCGCCGAGCACCGTCTTGGTCTCGCACTTCTCGCGGTAGCCCTCGATCACGAAGCGGGTCAGCGTGCCCGGCATGAAGATCAGGTCGTCCCAGTGCGGGATCTTCTTGAAGATCGAGAAGCCGCGCATCCGGTAACGGCCCAGGTCGGCCTTCATGTGGATGTCGTTGATCACCTCGGGGGTGAAGATCTGGCTCTTGCCGAGCCGTGTGGTCTCTGAAGGTGCTGTCTCGTCGGCCATTTCCTTGTTCTCCTGTCGGATCCCTAGAGGACGATCTTGCGCTCGGAGGGCTCGAGGTTGTCGTAGTTGTAGAGCATCTTTCCGCACTCGAATTTCTTGATATCGGCGGGCGGCGAACCGAGGTCGTAAAGACGCATCTTGCGCTCCACGAACTCGTGGTCGGCCTCGGTCATCTCGCCCGGGACGCAGTCGGCGCCCAGCGACTTGACCTCGCCGGCGACGTAGATCTCGCCGTCGTACATCGAGTCGCCCAGGTGGGGCCCGGCGTTGCCGAGGATCAGCTGGCGGCCGCGCTGCATCATGAAGCCGGTGTTGGCCCCGACGTCCCCGGTGATGATGATCGAACCGCCCTTCTGGTCGATCCCGGTGCGCGCGCCGGCGCGGCCCTTGATCACCACGTCGCCGCCGCGCAGGGCGGCAGCGGTGAGCGAGCCGGCGTTGCCGTCGACGACGACCACGCCGGACATCATGTTCTCGCAGGCCGACCAGCCGACCCGGCCCTTGATCAGCACCTCGGGGCCGTCGATCACGCCGCAGGCGAAGTAGCCCAGGCTGCCGTCGAAGGTGATCCGGCAGCGCTTGAGGATGCCCACCCCGAGCGAGTGCAGGCCGCCGGGGTTGAGGATGGCCACGTCGTCGATGCCCTGCTCGTAGATGAGCGAGCGCAGCTCGAGGTTGACCTTGCGGGTGGTCAGCTCGGCGGCGTCGAATGTCGCCTTGCCGTCCTCGATTACCGAGACGCCGGGGACGGTCTCGTCGGGCTCGACGAGGCCGCGGGCGTCGTATGTGATCTGGCTCTCGCCTACCGCGTCCATACCATCACCTCTCCTTCGAAGGGGTCGTAGGTGTCGATCTCGCCCGGGACGACCTTGCGGATGGAGATCTCCTCCGAGGCCAGGGCGATGATGTCGTCGCTTTCGTAGAGGACCAGCGGCTTGGCGGCCAGCTCGTCCTTGGCCATGCCCAGCGAGTCGTCGGTCACGCAGAGGTAGGTGAAGACCCCGTCGAGGTCCTCCATGCTCTGGTTCATCGCCTCCTCGAGCGAGAGCCCTTCCTCCATCCTCTCGGCGAGGTAGACGGCGATGATCTCCGAGTCGCACTCGGACTGGAAGCGGTGGCCGTTGCGCTCCAGGCGCCGGCGCCAGTAGAAGTAGTTGGTCAGCTGGCCGTTGTGGACGACGGCCACGTCGGAGAACGGGTAGGCCCAGTAGGGGTGGGCTCCGGCGATGTCCACGTCGGACTCGGTAGCCATCCGCACGTGGCCGATGGCGTGGGTCCCCTCGACCTTGTCGAGCTTGTACTTCTCGGCCACCGTCTCGGCGTCACCGATGTCCTTGACGATCTCC
Source organism: Solirubrobacterales bacterium (assembly GCA_046091165.1). GTDB lineage: Bacteria > Actinomycetota > Thermoleophilia > Solirubrobacterales > Solirubrobacteraceae > F1-60-MAGs163. Next base: position 19,844 of record JBJTBE010000019.1, read on the forward strand.
AGGGAGTGGCCGAGCGAGAGGACCTGGGTGTCCCGCACCGACTCGACCCGGTCGGCCAGGAGCTTGAGGTCGCCGCCGTAGTCGAAGGTGAAGGTCGACGTGTACTCGGTGGTCTCGTCGATCTCGGTGACCGTCGCCCCGGCGGTGCGCAGCTGGCCCTCCACCTCGGCCCGGCGGTTCAGGAGCCGGTCGGCGAAGTCGAAGCTGCGCCGCGCGTTGGTGTCGGCCAGCGTGATCCGCATCTTGAAGGACTCCTGCGGGGTCCCGTAGAGGGCGAACCCGGTCGAGTCGGGACCGCGGTGCTTCATCGCCTGGAGCATCGCGGTCATGTCCTTGCCGATCGGGTGGGTCCCGTCCTTGTAGATGATCCCGGCGATTCCGCACATGGCCTTTGGCCTCCTTGCCCGTTACGGGAGTACCTCGAGGTACTCCTCGCGCTCCCAGTCGGTGACCGCTGCGAGGTAGCGCTCCCACTCGTCGGTCTTGTAGTGGTTGAAGACCGAGTACAGGCGTCCCGGCATGGCGCCGCGAATCACCTCGTCCTCGGCCAGTGCCTCCAGGGCGGCGCCGAGGCTGTCCGGCACCTTCTCGATGTCGGCTCCCTGCTCGAGCAGCTCGTAGGTGTTGCCCTCCTGCGGTGGTCCCGGGTCGACCTCGCGGCGCACGCCGTCCAGGCCGGCGACCAGGAGCGCGGCGGTGGAGAGGTAGGGGTTGCAGGAGGAATCCACCCCGCGGTACTCGAAGCGCCCGCCGGCCGCCACGCGAACCGTGGTGGTGCGGTTCTGCCAGCCCCAGTTCTTGTAGATCGGGGCCCAGAAACCGGTGTCCCACATGCGGCAGTAGGAGTTGACCGTCGGATTGCCGACGCACATCAGCGCCGGGAAGTGCTCGAGCAGGCCGCCCAGGAAGTTCAGGGCGATCGGCGAGAGCTCGCACGGCCCCGACGGGTCGTGGAAGACGTTCTCGCCCTTGTCGTTGATCAGGGTGAAGTGGTGGTGGTGGCCATTGGCCGAAACCCCGGTAAAGGGCTTGGGCATGAAGGTCGGCAGCAGGTCGTGCTTGCGGCCGACCGCGGCACAGACCTGGCGGTAGGTGGTGATGTTGTCGGCGGTGCGCACCGGCCGGTCGAAGCGGAAGTTCAGCTCCAGCTGGCCGGGGGCGTCCTCGTGGTCGCCGTAGCTCATGTCGAG
>JBJTBE010000020.1:0-22228 GCA_046091165.1 Solirubrobacterales bacterium
GCTGATCCGCGCGATCTTCAAGGAGAAGGCGCGTGAGGTCCGCGACACCTCGCTGAAGGTCCCGCACGGCGAGGGTGGCGTGGTGATCGACGTGCTCACCTTCTCGCGCGAGGACGGCGACGACCTGCCGGCCGGGGTCAACGACCTCGTCCGCGTGTTCGTGGCCAAGAAGCGCAAGATCTCCGAGGGCGACAAGCTCGCCGGGCGCCACGGCAACAAGGGCGTCATCTCGCGGATCGTGGCCGAGGAGGACATGCCGTTCCTGGAGGACGGCACCCCCGTGGACGTGATCCTCAACCCGCTCGGCGTCCCGAGCCGCATGAACGTCGGCCAGATCCTCGAGACCCACCTCGGCTGGGCCGCGGCCCAGGGCTGGTACGACGACGGCTCGACGGCCTACAAGGAAGCCCAGGACAACGGGGGTCGCGTCTACGTCTCGACCCCGGTCTTCGACGGCGCGACCGTCGAGGACGTCGACACCGCCCTGGTCAAGTGGCAGGACGAGCACAAGGGCGCGATCCGGATGGACATCGACAAGAAGCGCGCGCCCGGCCGACAGGCCTCGGGCAAGTTCACCCTTTACAACGGCCGCACCGGCGAGCCGTTCGAGCAGCAGGTGACCGTCGGCTACATGTACATCCTCAAGCTCCTGCACCTCGTGGACGACAAGATCCACGCCCGTTCGACCGGCCCGTACTCGCTGGTCACCCAGCAGCCGCTGGGCGGCAAGGCGCAGTTCGGAGGCCAGCGCTTCGGCGAGATGGAGGTCTGGGCGCTGGAGGCCTACGGAGCGGCGTACACGCTCCAGGAGATGCTCACCGTCAAGTCCGACGACACCGTCGGGCGCGTGAAGGCCTACGAGGCGATCGTCAAGGGCGAGAACATCCCCGAGCCCTCGATCCCCGAGTCGTTCAAGGTGCTGCTCAAGGAGATGCAGTCGCTCTCGCTCGACGTCAACGTCGTCTCCGACGAGGGCGTTCGCGCCGAGATCGGCGAGGAGGAGGACGACCTGCTGCGCGCCGCCGAGGAGCTGGGGATCGACCTCTCCGGCGTCCGTGCCGGCGAGGCCGGCGAGGGCGAAGGCGAGGAAGGCGAGGCCTCCGAAGAGAAGACCGAAGAGGAAGCCAAGGCAGAGGAAAAGGCATGATCGACATCAACAACTTCGACGCAATCGAAATCGGGCTCGCTTCCTCGACGCAGATCCGCAGCTGGAGCTCGGGCGAGGTAACCAAGCCCGAGACCATCAACTCCCGCACGCTCAAGCCCGAGAAGGACGGCCTCTTCTGCGAGCGCATCTTCGGTCCCACCAAGGACTGGGAGTGCTACTGCGGCAAGTACAAGCGGGTTCGTTACAAGGGAATCGTCTGCGAGCGCTGCGGCGTCGAGGTGACCCGCTCCAAGGTCCGTCGCGAGCGGATGGGCCACGTAGACCTCGCCGCTCCGGTCAGCCACATCTGGTTCTTCAAGGGCGTCCCCAGCCGGATCGGCTACCTGCTCGACATGGCTCCCAAGGAGCTCGAGAAGGTCCTGTACTTCGCCGCCTCGATCGTCACCTGGGTCGACCAGGAGGCGCGCTGGCGCGACCTGCCCGAGCTCGAGAAGCAGATGCAGGAGGAGCTCGACCAGCTCGACGCCGACGAGAAGGAGTACGTCGGCATGCTCAGCAAGCAGATCGAGGCCCGCACGAAGTACCTGGAGGAGGGCTCGCAGGCCGACTTCACCGAAGAGGACTTCGCCTGGGCCGAGGGCCTGGACATCAACGTCAAGAAGCTCTCCGAGGACGAGCGCAAGAAGCAGCTCACGGAGATGCGCAAGGCGATCAACACCGACATCGACGACACCGAGACCTACTACGACGACATGCGCGACCGGCTGCGCGAGGTCTGGAAGCTCTTTGCCAACAAGGAGGAGCCCTCCGAGGATCCGCCGGCCGAGGGAGAGGAGTGGCCGCTGAGCTCCTACGTCGAACGCGCCGAGGACAAGGACGAGTTCCAGCCCCACAAGATCATCGCCGACGAGACCTTCTTCCGTGAGCTGAAGAACCGCTTCGGTTCGCCCTACGGCTTCGGCGAGTACTTCGGCGGCGGCATGGGTGCCGAGAGCATCCGCGAGCTGCTGGTCGAGAAGGACGAGTTCAAGCGGGGTGCCCGCAAGCGCAAGGTCGACCCGGACCGCCCGGCCGGCACCGACCTGGCCCCGGCCGACCAGCCCGGCCTGGTGCTCGCCCACCTGCAGGAGGACCTCGAAGACGAGGTCAAGAACGGCAAGGGCCAGAAGCAGGCCCGCGCCGTCAAGCGCCTCAAGGTGCTCTCCGCCTTCCTGGAATCCGACAACAAGCCCGAGATGATGATCCTGGACGCGATCCCGGTCATTCCGCCGGAGCTGCGCCCCATGGTCCAGCTCGACGGCGGGCGCTTTGCCACCTCGGACCTCAACGACCTCTACCGCCGCGTCATCAACCGCAACAACCGCCTCAAGCGGCTGCTCGACCTCGGCGCGCCGGAGATCATCGTCAACAACGAGCGCCGGATGCTCCAGGAGGCCGTCGACGCCCTGTTCGACAACGGCCGCCGCGGCCGTCCGGTCACCGGCCCGGGCAACCGCCCGCTCAAGTCGCTCTCCGACATGCTCAAGGGCAAGCAGGGGCGCTTTCGCCAGAACCTGCTCGGCAAGCGCGTCGACTACTCGGGCCGCTCGGTGATCGTCGCCGGCCCGAACCTCAAGCTCCACCAGTGCGGCCTCCCCAAGCTGATGGCCCTGGAGCTCTTCAAGCCGTTCATCATGGCCCGCCTGGTCGAAGGCAAGGACGCCACCAACATCAAGGCGGCCAAGAAGCTGGTCGACTCGATGGTCCCGGAGGTCTGGGACGTGCTCGACGACGTGATCAGCGAGCACCCGGTGCTGCTCAACCGCGCCCCGACCCTCCACCGCCTCGGTATCCAGGCCTTCGAGCCGGTCCTGGTGGAGGGCAAGGCGATCCAGGTACACCCGCTGGTCTGCTCGGCCTTCAACGCCGACTTCGACGGCGACCAGATGGCCGTCCACGTGCCGCTCAGCGCCGAGGCGCAGGCGGAGGCGCGGATCCTGATGCTCTCGGCCAACAACATCCTCTCGCCGGCCCACGGCGACCCGCTGGCCACGCCGACCCAGGACATGGTCCTCGGCGCCTACTACCTGACCTACGGCCCCGACGCCGCCGAGCTCGCAGCCGACCAGGAGAAGCTCAGCTCCGGCAACTGGCCCAAGAGCGCTCCGCGCCCGCACGTTTTCCGCTCAGCCCAGGAGGCCGAGTTCAGCTACGAGTCGGGTAACGCCAGGCTCCACGACCTGGCCGAGTACCGGCCCGCCGGCAGCACCGGCGGCCACCTCCTGACCACGGTCGGGCGGATCATCTACAACGACCGGATCGAGCGCGCCCTGAAGGATTCGCTCGGCGAGGCGTTCGACCCGGCCGACTACCCGTTCATCAACCAGTCGGTCCGCAAGCGCGACACCGTCGCCATCATCGACGCCCTGGTCCAGTCCTTCGGGCCGGCCGCGGTCGCCTCGGTGCTGGACGCCTTCAAGGAGCTCGGCTTCCGGTTCTCGACCCTCGCCGGGATCACCATCTCGAAGAACGACGTCGTCATCCCCGAGGACAAGCAGGAGATCCTCTCCGGCTTCGAGGATGAGGTTGCCGAGATCCAGGGCCAGTACGACATGGGCCTGATCACCCAGCAGGAGCGCCACGAGGCGGTCGTCGACAAGTGGAACGCGGCCACCGAGGAGGTCGCCGAGTCGATGCAGGCCAACTTCGACCGCCTGAACCCCATCTTCATGATGGCCGACAGCGGTGCCCGTGGCTCGTTCAAGCAGATCCGCCAGCTGGCGGGGATGCGCGGCCTGATGGCCAACCCGAAGGGCGAGATCATCGAGCGCCCGATCAAGTCCAACTTCATGGAGGGGCTGTCGGTCCTCGAATACTTCATCTCGACCCACGGTGCCCGCAAGGGGCTGGCCGACACCGCCCTGCGCACCGCCGACTCGGGCTACCTGACCCGGCGCCTGGTCGACGTCTCGCAGGACGTGATCATCCGCGAGGATGACTGCAAGACCAAGGAGTTCATCACCCTTCCGGTCCTCGACCAGCAGGGCGACCCGAACAAGGACCTGATCGGCCGCATCGCCGCCGAGAAGATCGGCACCAAGCGCGGGCGCACGATCGTCGCCAAGGGCGCCGAGATCGACCGCGCCGAGCTCGCCGAGCTCGTCGAGAGCCTCGACCAGCTCGACAGCGACCAGGTGGCGGTCCGCTCGGCCCTCAAGTGCGAGGCGGAAACCGGTATCTGCCAGGCCTGTTACGGGCGTTCGCTGGCCACCGGGCAGCCGGCCCAGATCGGTGACGCGGTCGGCATCATCGCCGCGCAGTCGATCGGCGAACCGGGCACGCAGCTGACCATGCGCACCTTCCACACCGGCGGTGTCGCCGGCGCCGACATCACGCACGGCCTCCCGCGCGTGGTCGAGCTCTTCGAGGCCCGCAAGCCCAAGGGGCTCGCCGAGATGGCCCAGGAGTCCGGCAAGGCCGCGATCGAGGAGACCGAGAAGAACGTCGTGGTGACGATCACCGACGACGCCGGCGAGGAGCACGAGTACAGCTTCCCGCGCCGCACGCGGCTGCTGGTCGAGAACGGCAAGAAGGTCGAGAGGGGAGCGCAGCTCAACGAGGGCTCGCTCTACCCGCACGACATCCTCGCCCTGCGCGGCCGGACCGAGGCCGAGCAGTACTTCGTCGACGAGGTCCAGAAGGTCTACCGCTCGCAGGGAGTGGAGATCAACGACAAGCACATCGAGCTGATCGTGCGCCAGATGATGAAGAAGGTCCGCGTCGACCAGCGCGGCGACACCGGCTACCTGCCCGGCCAGCTGGTGGACCGCCAGGAGTTCCTCGCCAGGAACGCCGAGGTCAAGAAGGCCAAGGGGGAGACCGCCCAGTACGAGGAGGTGATCCTCGGGATCACCAAGGCGTCGCTCAACACCGACTCCTTCCTCTCGGCCGCCTCCTTCCAGGAGACGACCAAGGTGCTTACCGACGCCGCCCTCGAGGGCAAGCGGGACGACCTCGCCGGCCTCAAGGAGAACGTGATCATCGGGAAGCTGATCCCGGCGGCGACCGGCCTCAAGCACTACCGCCGGATCGAGATCGAGCCGACCGAGCCGCTCCCGCAGGCCCACGACATCGGGCTGCTGGACGGCGACGAGCTCGCCGCCGAGCTTGGCCTGGCCGAGGAGCAGCTGGGCGGCGTGATCGGCGCCGGCATCCAGGAGGACGTCTCCGAGCTCGAGCAGATCGGCGCCGGGGTCGACGACGGTTTCGCCGAAGAGGCGATCGTCATCGACGAAGAGCCGCCGCCGGCCGAGTAGCTCAGGCCCGCAGCGCCAGCGCCCACGCGCGCAGCTCGCGCGCGTGGGAGTCCACCAGTCCCTCCGCGGGGTCGGTGGTCACCAGCAGGGTCGGCCCGGGCCGCAGCCGGGCCCAGTCGTGGCAGGCGTCGTTGAACGCGTCGTCTATCCAGGCCAGCGGCCGTTCGGGTCCGGCGTGGGCGTCGATCGCCGCCAGCTTCCAGTGGGCGTGGCCGCGGCCGGGGTTGCGGTCGAAGCTCAGGTAGGGGGGAGAGGGATCGAGCCCGATCAGCGGGGCCAGGTGCTCGCCGGCCTTCTCCTCCCAGCCGGTGCACCAGACCAGCTCGAAATCATCGGAGAGAGCGGGCAGGTGCTCGGCCGCCCGGGCCGAACAGAGGTGGAGCAGCCCCTCAACGTTGAGCCAGGTTCCCTCAGGCGGGCTCTGGCTGTCGAAACCGAAGAGCGAGATGACCCCGTCAACATCGACGAGCAGGATCGGCTTGCCCGGCCCCCGGGCGCTTGAGGCTGCCGGCACGACGGGGATTATCGCCGAGCGCCCGGGATCCCCGTGCTGAAGGCCGGCCTCCTCATCGCCTTCGGCGGCGCCGTCGCCGCCAACCTCGGGTTCTTCCTGCGCTTCCGCGGGGCCCGGCTGGCTCCCGACGTGAGCCTGCGCCGGCCCCTGCGCTCGGCCGCCGGGCTCTGGCTCTCGCCGTGGTTTGCCGGCGGCATGCTCGTAGGGCTGCTCGCCTGGGGAATGCAGGTGACCGCGATCACCCTCGCGCCGCTCTCGCTGGTGCAGGCCGTCTTTGCCGGCAGCGTGGCCCTGGTCGCCGTGATGGCCGACCGCATCTTCGGCCTGCCGGTCGCCGGCCGGCAGTGGTGGGGCCTGGCCCTGACCGCCGTCGGGCTCGTGCTGCTTGCCCTCACGATGCCGGCCGCCGGCGCCGCCCCGGCGGCCCTGGCGACCGCGCCGATGGTCGCCTTCGAGGCCGGGCTGCTCGCCGCCGGCGTGCTGCTGATCGTCGGGCCCCACGCCGCCGGCGCGCGGCGCGAGCACCGCGGGATCGCCCTGGCCGCGGCCGCGGGGATCATGTTCGGGGCCTGCAACGTCGCCGTGAAGGCCCTGACCGCCGGCTTCGACGGGGTGCCTTCGCTGCTAAGCCTGTGGCTCGCGGTAGCCCTCGTCGCCTCGGCCGGCGCCTTCTACGCCTCGGCCCGCAGCCTCCAGCTCGGCGGTGCGGTCGCGGTGATCGGCATCACCGGCACCGCCGCGGCGGTGACCTGCATCGCCGGGGGCCTGCTCCTCTTCAACGACCCGCTGCCCTCGTCCCCACCGGCGCTCGTCCTGCAGCTGCTCGCCTTCGCCCTCGTGCTCGCTGCCGCCGTGCTGGTGCCGGCGCCCCGCTCGGCAGCGCTGTCCCAGCCGTCCTGAAAAGCGGCCGTCGCGTGTACTCTGGGGGCGTGGCTACCACGTCCGCAGAAGCAAGCGCCGCCGAGCTCCAGGAGCTGGCCCGCAAGCACCTCTGGCTGCACTTCAGCCGCATGGGGCCCTATGAGCACGGCACCGAGATCCCGATGATCACGCGGGGCGAGGGGTGCTACGTCTGGGACGACCACGGCAACCGCTACCTCGACGCCCTCAGCGCCCTCTTCTGCGTGAACATCGGCCACGGCCGGGCCGACATCGCCCAGGCCGGCGCCGACCAGGCCGCCGAGCTGGGCTTCTTCACCACCTGGTCCTACGCCCACCCCCGGGCCGTGGAACTGGCGGCCAAGATCGCCTCCCTGGCGCCGGGCGACCTCAACCGCGTCTTCTTCACCAGCGGCGGCGGGGAGTCGGTGGAGACCGCGCTCAAGGTGGCGCGCCAGTACTACAAGCTCACCGGCCACCCCAACAAGACCAAGATCATCGCCCGCGAGGTCGCCTACCACGGCACCACGCTCGGGGCCCTCACCGCCACCGGCGTTACCGGCCTGCGCCAGCCGTTCGAGCCCTTCACGCCCGGCGGCTGCCACGTCCCGAACACCAACCTCTACCGGCTGCCTCCCGGCTACGGCGCGGAGAACCTCGCCGAGGCGATCGCCGAGAGGATCGAGTTCGAGGGGCCCGAGACCGTCGCCGCGGTCATCCTCGAGCCGGTCCAGAACGCCGGCGGCTGCTTCCCTCCGCCCGAGGGCTATTTCCAGCGCGTGCGCGAGATCTGCGACGAATACAACGTCCTGATGATCTCCGACGAGGTGATCTGCTCCTGGGGGCGGCTCGGCGACTGGTTCGGCGCCCAGCGCTTCGGCTACCAGCCCGACATCATCACCACCGCCAAGGGCATCACCTCCGCCTACGCGCCGATGGGCGCGATGATCGCCTCCGACCGGGTAATCGAGCCGTTCCTGGAGGGCAACAACTCGTTCATCCACGGCTTCACCTTCGGCGGCCACCCGATCGCCGCGGCCGTCTCCCTGGCCAACATCCAGGCCATGGAGGAGGAGGAGGTGATCGACAACGTGCGCACCCACGAAGGCGACTTCCGCGCCATGCTCGAGTCGCTGCGCGATATCCCGATCGTCGGCGACGTGCGCGGGGTCGGCTACTTCCACGCCATCGAGCTGGTCAAGAACCGTGAGACGCGCGAGACCTTCAACTCCGAGGAATCCGAGTACCTGCTGCGGGGCTTTCTCTCCGGCGAGCTCTACCGCCGCGGGCTCATCTGTCGCACCGACGACCGCGGAGACCCCGTGCTCCAGTTCGCCCCGCCCCTCATCGCCGGCCCCGAGCAGTTCGCCGAGATGGAGGCGATCCTGCGGCCGATCCTCGAAGAGGCCTCGAAGATGGTCGACGCCACCTAGGGACCCGGGGGCCGAACGATGAAGACGGGGGTGCCCACCGAGATCAAGGCCGACGAGTACCGCGTCGCGATCACTCCTTCCGGGGTCCGCGAGCTCACCCAGCACGGCCACGAGGTCGTCGTCCAGGCCGGCGCCGGCGAGGGATCGGCGATCAGCGACGCCGCCTACGAGGCCCAGGGAGCAAAGATCCTGCCCGACGCGGACGCCGTCTTCGCCGAGGCCGACCTCGTGGTGAAGGTCAAGGAGCCGCAGCCCGAGGAGGTTGCCCGCCTTCGTCCCGGCCAGGTTCTCTTCACCTACCTGCACCTGGCCCCCGACCCCGAGCTGACCGTCGGCCTCATGGACTCCGGGGCCACCTGCATCGCCTACGAGACCGTCGAGGACCCCATGGGAAGGCTCCCGCTCCTGGCCCCCATGAGCGAGATCGCCGGCAAGATCGCCACCCAGGCCGGGGCCTTCATGCTCGAGAAGCCGCTCGGCGGGCGCGGCCTGCTGCTCGGCGGCGTGCCCGGCGTTGCCGCCGGCAAGGTGATGGTCATCGGTGGCGGCGTCGTCGGCGCCAACGCTGCGCTCATCGGCCTGGGCATGGGCGCCGAGGTCTACATCTACGACCGCAATATCGACCGCCTGCGGGAGCTCGAGCACGAGATGAACTGGCAGGCCTCGACCTGCTTCGCCTCCACCCTCGAGATCGAGCAGCGCCTCCCCGAGGTCGACCTCGTCGTCGGCGCCGTACTCGTGAAGGGCGCGCAGGCGCCCCGCGTCATAGCCCGGGAGCAGCTCTCCCTGATGAAGCCCGGCGCCGTCCTCGTCGACGTCTCCATCGACCAGGGCGGCTGCTTCGAGACCTCCAGGGCCACCACCCACAGCGACCCCACCTACGAGGTCGAAGGCATCACCCACTACTGCGTGGCCAACATGCCCGGCGCCGTGCCCATCACCAGCACCTGGGCGCTCACCAACGCCACCATGCCCTACGTCCTCAAGCTCGCCGACCGCGGCGTCGCCGGAGCCCTCACCGCCGACCCCGGCTTCATGAAAGGGCTCAACGTCGCCGCCGGGCGCGTCACCTACGAGCCCGTCGCCGAGGACCAGGGCGTAAGCCACATCGGGCCCGAAGAGGCCCTCGAACTCGTCGCCGCCGCGGCCTGAGCGGCGCGCGCAAGCCGCCCGCTGCTACCCTGCGGCGCTGATGCCGACCACCAGCCAGCTGATCCGGAAGGGCCGCAAGCCCAAGCCCAAGAAGCTTGCGACCCCCGGACTCAAGTCCGGCAAGGGCCGCAAGAAGAAGACCGCCGCCCCCCAGCGCCGCGGCGTCTGCACCCGCGTCTACACCACCACCCCCAAGAAGCCCAACTCCGCCCTCAGGAAGGTCGCCCGCGTCCGCATCACCGGCGGCGCCGAAGTCACCGCCTACATCCCCGGCGAGGGCCACAACCTCCAGGAACACTCCGTCGTCCTCGTCCGCGGCGGCCGCGTCAAGGACCTCCCCGGCGTCCGCTACAAGGTCGTCCGCGGCACCCTCGACGCCTCCGGCGTCAGCGACCGCAAGCAGTCCCGCAGCCAGTACGGCGTGAAGAAGAGCTGAACGCCCCATGCGCCGCAACGCCGCCCAGATCCGGCCCGTAGAGCCGGACCCCGTCTACCGCTCCAAGCTCGTCCAGCAGCTCATCAACAAGATCATGCGCGACGGCAAGAAGGCCACCGCCGAAGCCATCGTCTACGACGCCCTCGCCATCCTCGGCGAAAAGACCGGCGGCGACCCCGTCGAAGAGCTCGAGAAGTCCGTCGTCGCCCTCACCCCCTCCCTCGAAGTCCGCTCCCGCCGCGTCGGCGGAGCCACCTACCAGGTCCCCGTCGAGGTCCAGCCCCGTCGCGCCCGCACCCTCGCCGTCCGCTGGCTCGTCGAATTCGCCCGCGACCGCCGCGAAAAGACCATGGCCCAGCGCCTGGCCGCCGAACTCATCGACGCCCAGACCCAGCAGGGCGGCGCCTGGAAGCGCAAGGACGACATCTTCCGGATGGCGCAGGCCAACAAGGCATTCGCCCACTACCGCTGGTAGCTGGCGGACGTCTTCCGCCAGTCTCTTCGTCATCGCTCGCTTACATGGCCTCCGGCCATGCTGCGCTCGCTGCTTCCTCGACACTGACGAAAGCCGTCTCGCCAGCGCCTCCGGCCACACTTTGCTCCCTGCTTCCTTGGCTCTGACGGCTCACCAGCCGCCTCCACGCTCTGCCTCCGCGCGCTGCCGGGACGTGGCCTTCGGGTAACACTTCGCTTCTGCTTCCTTGGCTCTGACGAAAGCCGCTCCGCCGACGGTGGTGGTCAGCCCTCGTAGCTGCGCAGGGCCAGGAGGCCTCCGGTTAGCAGGAGGAGGACTCCGGCGAGCATCGCTATGTAGAAGCCGGGGCCGGCGGAGGCCGTTCCCTGGGCCAGGGAGCCCGGGACCAGGCCGGTGGCGCCGATGTCGGGCGCCTCGCCGGCGATGATCACGGCGAGGGCGGCCAGTCCGCTCGCGGCAATCGCGAAGGCCCCGGCCAGCCGGCCTCGGGCGGCGATTACCGCCCCGCCGACCGCGACGGCCGCCAGGATCGGCAGCAGCGGGCCGTGGAGCTCCCAGCCACTGCGGGAGAGGGCGCCGACCGCCTCGCCGCGGACGCTCACCTCGAGCACCGGCAGCGCGGTGGCCGCCAGCAGGAGCAGCGCGGCGAGCCCCGTTGCGGCAAGCCAGGCCGGCCCCGCACGGACGCCTTCAGGCCCGGCGCCATCCTCTGAGACCCTGCTATTCTCGGCGCTCGTCCGGTGCCCGCTGTCAGTCATTGGCAGGGAGCCCCGGCGAGAAGGCTGCCAAAGGATGGAATCCCCGGACAGATAGCGCGGCAACGAGAGCTCTCGGCTGTGCCTACGGGTCCGGGTGGCCCGTTTTTTCTGCCCTCGTAACCGTCACCACCAAGAAAGACCATGGCTCGTTCATTCCCCCTCGAAAAGACCCGCAACATCGGCATCATGGCGCACATCGACGCCGGCAAGACGACGACGACCGAGCGGATCCTCTACTACACCGGCCGCACCTACAAGATCGGCGAGGTCCACGAGGGCGCCGCGACGATGGACTGGATGGAGCAGGAGCAGGAGCGCGGCATCACCATCACCTCCGCCGCCACGACCTGCGAGTGGGACGGCTACCGCATCAACATCATCGACACCCCGGGCCACGTCGACTTCACCGTCGAGGTCGAGCGCTCGCTGCGCGTCCTCGACGGCGCCGTAGCCGTCTTCGACTCGGTCGCCGGCGTCGAGCCCCAGTCCGAGACCGTCTGGCGCCAGGCCGACAAGTACTCGGTCCCGCGCATCGCCTACATCAACAAGATGGACCGCACCGGCGCCGACTTCGACATGGGCATCCAGACCATGGTCGACCGCCTCGGCGCCAACGCCATTCCGATCCAGCTCCCGATCGGCTCCGAGGGCGACTTTGCCGGGGTCGTCGACCTGGTGACGATGAAGGCGATCACCTACTCCGACGACATGGGCACCGAGCAGATCGAGGGCGAGATCCCCGCCGACATGGCCGATGCCGCCGCCGCCGGCCGCGAGCGGCTCCTCGACGAGGTCTCCAACTACGACGACGCCGTCATGGAGCTCATGCTCGAGGACGCCGAGGTTCCCGTCGAGGTCCTGAAGTCGGCGATCCGCAAGGCGACGCTCGAGATCAAGATGACCCCGGTCCTGGCCGGCTCGTCCTTCAAGAACAAGGGCGTCCAGCCGCTCCTGGACGCCGTGGTCGACTACCTGCCCTCGCCGCTCGACGTGCCGCCGGTCGAGGGCATCGACCCCAAGAGCGAGGAGCCGGTGGAGCGCCCCACCGACGATTCGGCGCCGTTCTCGGCCCTGGCCTTCAAGATCATGGCCGACCCGTTCGTCGGGAAGCTCACCTACTTCCGCGTCTACTCCGGCTCGCTGGAGGCCGGCGGCCGCGTACTCAACGTCTCGACCGGCAAGACCGAGCGCGTCGGGCGCATCCTGATGATGCACGCCAACGACCGCGAGGAGATCGAGCGCGTCTACGCCGGTGACATCGCCGCCGGCGTGGGCATCAAGCAGATCGTCACCGGTGACACCCTCTGCGCCCCCGACCAGCCGGTCAAGCTCGAGACCATCAGCTTCCCCGAGCCGGTCATCAAGGTCGCCGTCGAGCCCAAGACCAAGTCCGACCAGGAGAAGATGTCGGTCGCCCTCGGGCGCCTGGCCGAGGAGGACCCGACCTTCCAGGTCCAGACCAACGAGGAGACCGGCCAGACCGAGATCTCCGGGATGGGCGAGCTTCACCTCGAGGTCCTCGTGGATCGCATGAAGCGCGAGTTCAAGGTCGAGGCAAACGTCGGCAAGCCGCAGGTCTCCTACCGCGAGACCATCCGCGGCAGCGCCGAGAAGGTGGAGGGCAAGTTCATCCGCCAGACCGGTGGCTCGGGCCAGTACGGCGTGGTCTACATCAACCTCGAGCCCGCCCCCGGCGTCGGCTTCGAGTTCGAGAGCAAGATCAAGGGCGGTGCGGTGCCGACGGAGTTCATTCCCGCCGTGGAGAAGGGCTGCGAGGAGGCCCTGGCCAACGGCGTCAAGGCCGGCTTCCCGATGGTCGACGTGAAGGTCGAGCTCGTGGACGGCAAGTACCACGACACCGACTCCTCGGAGATCGCCTTCAAGGTTGCCGGCTCGCTGGCGATGAAGGAGGCCGCCAAGCGCGCCAAGCCGGTGCTGCTGGAGCCGATCTTCAAGGTCGAGGTCGTCACGCCCGAGGAGTTCATGGGCGACGTGATCGGCGACCTCAACCGCCGTCGCGGCCGGGTGGAGGGCATGGAGCCCCGCGGCAACGCCCAGGTCGTGGACGCCTTCGTACCGCTTTCGGAGATGTTCGGGTACGCCACCGACCTGCGTTCGGCGACGCAGGGACGGGCGACCTACACGATGCAGTTCGACAAGTACGAGGAAGTGCCGCCGAATATCGCCGAGAAGATCATCGAACACCGAACCGGAGAGGTGGTGGCGGCGTAAACGCCGGTTCCACGTGTCTAAGCTAGATTCCCTGGTTGGTCGCCGTTAGGCCACCGGGGTCATTACGACTGAAACAGACAGGAGCGAATCGCAGTGTCCAAGGAGAAGTTTGAGCGCGACAAGCCCCACGTGAACGTGGGAACCATCGGTCACATCGACCATGGAAAGACGACCCTGACCGCGGCCATCACAACCGTGCTGTCGGAGAAGAGCGGAGGCGAGGCCCGCAGCTTCGCCGAGATCGACAACGCTCCCGAGGAGAAGGAGCGCGGGATCACGATCGCCACCTCTCACGTGGAATACGAGACCGACAACCGGCATTACGCCCACGTCGACTGTCCCGGCCACGCCGACTACGTCAAGAACATGATCACCGGCGCCGCCCAGATGGACGGCGCGATCCTGGTGGTCTCGGCGGCCGACGGACCGATGCCCCAGACCCGTGAGCACATCCTGCTCGCCCGTCAGGTCGGCGTCCCGTACATCGTCGTCTTCCTCAACAAGGCCGACATGGTCGACGACGACGAGCTCCTGGAGCTCGTCGAGGTGGAGGTCCGTGACCTCCTCAACGAGTACGACTTCCCGGGCGACGACATCCCGTTCATCACCGGCTCGGCGCTGAAGGCGCTCGAGGGCGACGACGAGTACAAGGCCAAGATCTTTGAACTGGCCGACACGCTCGACTCCTACATCCCGGAGCCGACCCGCGAGCTCGACAAGCCGTTCCTGATGCCGGTTGAGGATGTCTTCTCGATCACCGGTCGCGGCACCGTCGCCACCGGCCGCATCGAGCAGGGCGTCGTCAACACCGGAGACGAGGTGGAGATCGTCGGGATCAAGGACACCTCGACCACGACGGTCACCGGTGTCGAGATGTTCCGCAAGCTGCTCGACGAGGGTCAGGCCGGAGACAACGTCGGGCTGCTGCTTCGCGGCATCGACCGTGACGAGATCGAGCGTGGCCAGGTGCTCTGCAAGCCCGGCTCGATCACGCCGCACACCAAGTTCAAGGCCGAGGTGTACGTGCTCAAGAAGGAAGAGGGCGGCCGCCACACCCCGTTCTTCACGGGTTATCGGCCCCAGTTCTACTTCCGCACGACCGACGTGACCGGCGTCGCGACCCTCCCCGAGGGGACCGAGATGGTCATGCCGGGCGACAACGTCGCCATGGACGTCGAGCTGATCCAGCCGATCGCCATGGACAAGGGCCTGCGGTTCGCCATCCGCGAGGGTGGCCGCACCGTCGGCTCGGGGGTGGTCACCGAGATCATCGAGTAGTTCCGAAACGGGGCGGGGAGGGCGAGCGCCGTCCTCGCCCCGCTTTCTGAGTAATCAGATACGACCGAAGGACGCAGGGGCGGAGCCCGGCCTGGGATACCGCCCCCGCTCCGTGTTCAGAGACGAAACAGGAAGAAAGCCCAGCAAGACCGCAAAATGGCAGTAGCCACGCAAAACAAGATCCGCATTCGCCTCAAGGCCTACGACCACTCGGCAATCGAGGCGGCCGCCAAGGAGATCGTGGAGACGGCTACCCAGACCGGCGCCACCGTGACCGGGCCGGTCCCGCTGCCTACCGAGAAGAACGTCTACTGCGTGATCCGCTCGCCGTTTAAGGACAAGGACTCGCGCGAGCACTTCGAGATCCGCACCCACAAGCGGCTGATCGACATCCATCAGCCGACGCCGAAGACCGTCGACTCGCTCCAGCGGCTCGACCAGCTCCCGGCGGGCGTCGACATCGAGATCCGCCTCGCCGGCTGACCGGACCATGGCCGCCATCCTCGCCCGCAAGATCGGTATGACCCAGCTCTTCATGAAGGACGGCAGCGTCGAGCGCGTGACCGTCCTCGAGGCCGGCCCCTGCCCGGTCACTGCCGTGCGCCGCAGCGACGAGGACGGCTACGACGCCGTCCAGCTGGCGTTCGGCGAGGATAAGGAGAAGCACCTCAGCGGGGGCGAGCTCGGCCACCTGAAGAAGGCCGGCGCATCTCCCCACCGCCACATCGTCGAGTTCCGTGACGAGGGCGACGAGCTGAGCGTCGGCGACACCGTGACCGTCGACAGCTTCGAGGAGGGCCAGAAGGTCAAGGTCGCCGGCGTCACCAAGGGCAAGGGCTTCCAGGGCACGGTCAAGCGCCACAACTTCAGCCGCGGGCCGGTGACCCACGGCTCCCACAACGTTCGCGCCCCCGGCTCGATCGGCGCGTCGGCCTGGCCGGCCCGCGTTTTCAAGGGCATCCGTGGCCCGGGCCAGATGGGCAACAAGCGCGCCACCCAGCGCGGGCTCACCGTCGTGAGGGTCGACTCCGGCGACAACCTGCTCCTGCTCCGCGGCGCCGTTCCCGGCGCGAAGGGCGGCCTGGTGGAGGTGCGCACCGATGGCTGACGCTCCCGTACTCGGCGGCACCACAAAGGTCTCCCTCGACGCCGAGGTCTTCGGCGCGCGCCTGAACCGCACCCTGATCCACGAGTCGGTCCGCGCCGAGCTCAACGCCCGGCGCCAGGGCACCGCGGCCACCAAGACCCGCGGCGAGGTGCGCGGCGGCGGGGCCAAGCCGTGGCGCCAGAAGGGCACCGGCCGCGCCCGTGCCGGTTCCTCGCGCTCCCCGATCTGGACCGGCGGCGGCACGATCTTCGGGCCCGAGCCGCGCCACTACCTCTCCAAGGTCAACCGCAAGGAGCGCCGCGCGGCGATGCGCAGCGCCCTCTCGGTCCACGCCGACCGCGGGTCGGTGGCCGTTCTCGACGTCGCCGCCTTCGAGACCCCGTCCACGAAGTCGGCCGCCGCGCTGATCTCCGCCTGGAAGGCCGACGGCCCGGTGCTGGTGGTCCTCGGGGCCGACGAGGGCCAGGCCGCACTCTCCTTCCGCAACCTCGAAGACGTGACCGTCCTTCCCGCCGGCGAGGCCGGCGTGGCCGACGTGGTGCGCGCCGGCCGCCTGCTGGCCAGCGAGGCTGCGCTCGGCGAGCTCGGCGAGCGCCTGGGCAAGGTAGGGCGCAACAGCGAGGCGGCAGCCTGATGGAGCACGCCGACGTGATCATCCGGCCGATCATCAGCGAGAAGAGCTACGTGCTCGCCTCCAACTACCGCTACACCTTCCGCGTTCATCCCGACGCCCACAAGACGGAGATCCGCCAGGCGGTGGAGAGCCTCTTCGACGTCGGCGTCGTCGACGTGCGCACGCTCTGGGTCAAGCCCAAGCCCAAGCGCCGCGGCTACACCTCGGGCCAGACCCGTCGCTGGAAGAAGGCGATCGTCCAGGTGCGCGAGGGCGACTCGATCCCGGTCTTCCAGGGCCTCGCGGAGCTGGAGGGGTGAGCTGAGAGATGGCGATCCGCAAGCCCAAGCCCACCAGCCCCGGACAGCGCTTTGCGACCTACTCCGACTTCGCGGAGGTCACCAGGAGCCGTCCCGAGAAGAGCCTCGTCGAGGGCAAGAGCCGCAGCGGCGGGCGCAACTCCAACGGCCGCAAGACCTCGCGCCACCGTGGCGGCGGGGCCAAGCGCCTCTACCGCAAGGTCGACTTCAAGCGCCGCAAGGACGGCGTGCCGGCCAAGGTCGCGGCCATCGAGTACGACCCCAACCGCACCTCCTACATCGCCCTCCTTCACTACGCCGACGGCGAGAAGGCCTACATCCTGGCCCCGAGCCAGCTCAAGGTGGGCATGACCGTCAGCTCCGGCCCCGACGCGGAGATCGCCGTCGGCAACTGCCTGCCGCTCTCGGCGATGCCGGTCGGCACCATCGTCCACAACGTCGAGCTCCAGCCCGGGCGCGGTGGCCAGATGGGCCGCTCGGCCGGCACCTCGATCCAGCTGATGGCCCGCGAGAACGATATGGCGACCCTGCGCCTGCCCTCGGGGGAGATGCGCATGGTCCGGGCCGACTGCCGCGCCACCGTCGGCGTGATCGGCAACGCCGAGCACCAGAACGTCAAGGTCGGCAAGGCGGGGCGCAAGCGCCACATGGGCGTCCGCCCGCAGACGCGCGGCACGGCGATGAACCCGGTCGACCACCCGCACGGAGGCGGCGAGGGCTCTACCACCGCCGGCCGCCACCCGGTCACCCCGTGGGGCGTGCCCACCCTCGGCTTCCGCACCCGCAAGAAGCACAAGCAGTCCGACCGCTACATCGTTCGCGGCCGGCGCCGCGGGAAGGCGGGCCGCTAAGTGAGCCGCTCGAGCAAGAAGGGGCCGTTCGTGGACGAGCGCCTGCTTTCGAAGATCGTCAAGATGAACGAGAGCGGCGACAAGACCATGCTCAAGACCTGGTCGCGCACCTCGACGATCTTCCCCGAGATGGTCGGGCACACGATCGCCGTCCACGACGGGCGCAAGCACGTCCCCGTCTTCATCAGCGAGTCGATGGTCGGGCACAAGCTCGGCGAGTTCGCTCCCACCCGCACCTACCGCGGCCACATGGGCGCCGGGGAGGTCAAGTCCTGATGGCCGACGAGAAGACCCCCGAAGAGGAGCCCAAGAAGCGTCGCGGGCTGCGCCGGCGCAAGAAGGACGAGCCCGCCGCCGAGGCCAAGGGGCAGGAGGTCGCCGAGGCCGCCGAGGAGACTCCCGCGGAGGAGGCTCCGGAGCAGGAGGCTGCCGCCGAGGAGCCCAAGGCCGAGTCCAAGCCGGAGGCCGAGGAGAAGCCGAAGAAGGGCCGCGGCAAGAAGGACGAGGGCGAGGAGCCCGACGCCGAGGAGCCCAAGCCGGTCGAGCCCAAGGCCCGCCCGCTGCCCACGCCCGCCCCGGTCGAGGAGATCGGCGGCGTCGAGCGGCCGGTCGTGAGGGCCAGGGCGAAGTACGTGCGAACCTCGGCCCGCAAGGCCCGCCTGGTCTGCGACCACATCCGTGGGCGCTCGGTCCCCGACGCCCGCGCGATCCTCGATCTCGCTCCGCGCGCCGTGGCCCGCGACTGGTCGAAGCTGCTCGAGTCGGCGGTGGCCAACGCCGAGAACAACCACGAACTTCCCGGCGACGAGCTCGTCGTGCTGGTCGCGCAGGCCGACGAGGGCCCGACCCTGCGCCGCTTCCGCCCGCGCGCCCAGGGCCGCGCCTCGCGGATCAACAAGCGCACCAGCCACCTGTCGATTGCCCTCTCCACGAAGGGCGAGGAGTAGCCATGGGGCAGAAGGTCCATCCCGAGTCGATGCGCGTGGGTTACATCCACGACTGGAAGTCGCACTGGTTCAGCGAGAAGGACTTCGCCGACTACCTGGCCGAGGACACCTGGATCCGCGACCACATCGAGAACAAGCTCGCCCACGCCGGCATCTCGCAGATCACGATCCGCAAGGACTCCACCGAGGTCGAGGTCAACATCTTCACCGCCCGGCCCGGAATCGTCATCGGCAAGTCCGGCGTGGAGGTCGACGCCCTTCGCCGCGACCTGCACCAGATCACCGGCAAGTCGGTGAAGGTCAACATCCGCGAGATCAAGCGCCCGGAGCTCGACGCCACCCTGGTCGCCCAGTCGGTCGCCGAGCAGCTCCAGAACCGCGTCGCCTTCCGCCGCGCCATGAAGCGCGCACTGACCAGCGCCATGCGCTCCGGCGCCAAGGGCTGCAAGATCCAGGTGAGCGGCCGGCTCGGCGGCGCCGAGATGGCCCGCACCGAGAGCTACTCCGACGGGCGCGTCCCGCTCCACACCCTTCGCGCCGACATCGACTACGGCTTCTGCGAGGCCCGCACCACCTTCGGGCGCATCGGCGTGAAGTGCTGGATCAACAAGGGCGAGATCATGCCCGAGGGCTTCAAGGGCGCCGACCTCACCGACATGGAGGCTCCCGCTCCCGACCAGCAGCAGGGCCGTGGTGGTGCCGGCGGGCGTGACCGTGGCGGGCCCCAGGAGGCAGGCGCCTGATGCTTGCTCCCAAGCGCGTCAAGCACCGGAAGGTCATGCGCGGGCGCAACCGCGGTTACTCGCGCGCCCAGACCAGCGTGCAGTTCGGCGACTACGGGCTCAAGGCCCTCGACCACGGCCACATCACGGCCCGCCAGATCGAGGCCGCCCGTGTGGCGATGACCCGCAAGATCAAGCGTGGCGGGAAGGTCTGGATCAACGTCTTCCCCGACAAGCCGTTCACCAAGAAGCCGGCCGAGACCCGCATGGGCTCCGGCAAGGGAGGCCCGGAGGGCTGGGAGGCCGTGGTCAAGCCCGGCCGGGTGATGTTCGAGCTCGCCGGCGTACCCGAACCGCTGGCTCGTGAGGCGCTCCGCCTGGCCGGGAGCAAGCTGCCGGTCCGCACCAGAATCGTTGCCCGGGAGGGTGAGCTGTGAGCACCGCCACCGAACTTCGCGAGAAGACGCCCCAGGAGCTCGACCAGCTGATCGCCGACACCCGGCGCATGCTCCTGGACCTGCGCTTCCAGAACGCCAGCGGCGAGCTGGAGAACACCGCCGGCCTGCGCGAGGCGCGCCGTGAGCTCGCCCGGGCGCTGACCGTGGCCCGCGAGCGCCGGGACGAGACCGTCGACGAGCCAGTCGCCGCCGCGCCCGCCGAAGCCGTCGAAGAACCCGAGGCCGAAGAGCAGTCATGAGCGAAGAGAACGAGAACGAAGAGACCGTCGAGGAGACCCCGGTCGAGGAGCCCACCGCCGAAGAGACGCCGGCCGAAGAGCCTGCTGCCGAGGAGGCCCCGGCCGAGGACGCCGCTGCCGAGGAGACCCCGGCCGAGGACGCTGCCGCCGACGGTGAGGCCGGCGCAGACGCCGAATCCGCCGATGGCGACGAGGGCGCCGGCGAGCCCCCGAAGTTCCACGCCGTCAAGGCCGAGCGCAAGCGCGCCCGCCGTGAGGCCGACGCCGAGGCCCGCCCCCAGCGCTCCCCCGAGGAGCGTCGCGAGGAGCGGGACGCCGAGCGACGCCGCAAGGCCGCCGCGCGCTCGCGCTGGCGTAAGCGCCGCCGCGAGAAGCACGTCGCCGCCGGTCCCCGAGAGGCCACCCCGCCGGCCGCCGGCGAGCCCGGCACCGCGCAGGTGCGCCAGGGCGTCGTGCTCTCCAACAAGGCCGACAAGACGATCACCGTCCGCGTCGACATCGCCAAGCGCCATCCGAAGTACCAGAAGATCGTCCGCTCGACCAAGAAGCTCCACGTTCACGACGAGTCCAACGACGCCGGTGTCGGCGACCTTGTGCGCGTCGTGGAGACCCGGCCGATGTCCCGCACCAAGCGCTGGCGCCTGGTGGAAGTGGTGGAGCGCGCCCGATGATCCAGAACGAGTCCCGCCTTCGCGTGGCCGACAACACCGGCGCCCGCGAGATCCTCTGCATCCGCGTCCAGGGCGGCTCCAGCCGCCGCTACGCGCACGTCGGCGACGTCATCACCGCAACGGTCAAGCAGGCCACGCCGAACGGCTCGGTCAAGAAGGGCGAGGTCGTCAAGGCGGTCGTGGTGCGAACCCGCAAGGAGTTCGGCCGCGACGACGGCACCTACATCGCCTTCGACGAGAACGCGGCCGTGATCATCGACGAGGGCAACAACCCCGTCGGCACGCGCATTTTCGGCCCGGTGGCCCGCGAGCTGCGCGACCGCAACTTCATGAAGATCATCTCCCTCGCCCCGGAGGTGCTCTAGCATGGCCATGCGCATTCGCACCGGCGACGAGGTTGTCGTCATCAGCGGGAAGGACCGCGGCAAGAGCGGTCGTGTCCTGCGGGTGGATCGCGGGAGCGACAGGGTTTTCGTGGAGGGCTTGAACATCATCACGCGCCACGTCAAGCCCTCCCAGTTCCCGGGCGCCTCGGCCGAGGAGGCCGCCGGCGGTGTCATCGAGAGCGAAGGCCCCATCCACGTAAGCAACGTCATGCTCATCGACCCCAGGGACAAGAAGCCGACCCGCATCGGAGTGACCCGTGAGGGAGGGGTCCGCAAGCGCGTGGCCAGGCGCTCGGGGACGGCGATCGACTGATGACCGCCACGCAGACACCCGCCCGCCTCAAGCAGCGCTACGAGGAGGAGATACGTCCCGCCCTCGTGGAGCAGTTCGGCTACACCTCCGTGATGGAGGCGCCGAGGCTCGAGAAGATCACCCTCAACATGGGGGTCGGCGACGGCAAGCAGGACTCCAAGCTGATCGAGGCCGCGACCGAGCAGCTCGCCCTGATCGCCGGCCAGCAGCCGAACGTCCGCCGCGCCCGTAAGGCCATCGCCAACTTCAAGCTGCGTGAGGAGATGCCGGTCGGCCTGGCCGTGACCCTGCGCGGCGAGCGCGCCTACGAGTTCCTCGACCGCCTCACCTCGGTCGCGATCCCGCGCATCCGCGACTTTCGCGGCCTGCCCGCCCGCCTCGACGGCCGCGGCAACTACACGATCGGCATCCGCGAGCAGATCATCTTCCCCGAGATCGACTTCGACGCCGTCGACCAGATCCGCGGCCTGGACATCTCCATCACCACGTCGGCCGCCACCGACGAGGAGGGCAAGGCCCTGCTCGAGATGTTCGGCATGCCCTTCGTCCAGGTCGAGGAGCGGGAGCCCGAAGAGGCACCGGCGCCGCCGGTGCAGGAGGCTGAAGCCGGCGACGAGCCCGAGACCGAGGCCGAACCCGGGGCCGACGCCGGTGGCGACGAGCCCGAGGCGCCCGCCGACGACAGCGTCGAAGAGGCCGGGGCCGAGGAGGCCGCCGAGGAAGCAGTGGAAGAGGCCGCCGACGCAGAGCCGGCCGGCGACGAGAACGACGACGAGACTCCGGAAGAGGAGAGCTGAGAGATGGCCAAGACCTCACAACGCGTAAAGCAGGCCCGCGAGCCCAAGTACCCGACCCGCCGTTACAGCCGCTGCCGGCGCTGCGGCCGCTCGCGCGCGGTCTACCGGAAGTTCGGCGTCTGCCGCATCTGCCTGCGCGAGCTGGCCCACAACGGCTACATCCCGGGGATGACCAAGAGCAGCTGGTGAGACCATGTCGATGACCGATCCCATATCCGACTTCCTGACCCGCGTGCGTAACGG
>JBJTBE010000021.1:0-12516 GCA_046091165.1 Solirubrobacterales bacterium
CGTAGTCGGGCGGGGACCCCTCGAAGATCATCACCGAGGCGACGTGCATATGTGCCCCTCCCCGCTCCAGCTGGAGGAAGGCGGTATCGAGCCCGGAGAGCCGGTCGGGGTTGGCCATTGGCCGATTCTAGTCCGCCGGCACGGGTCCGTCCGGGGCGGCACTAACCTTCAACAGAGCTTGTGCTAACCTTACACACAGTGTTGAAGGAACACCGGAAAGGAATCTCATGAAGCTCAGTGATCCCAGCATCTACTCCGAGGTCTACGAGCAGCATCACCGCGGCGTCTACGCGGCGGCCTACCGGATTCTCGGCAACCAGGCCCAGGCCCAGGACGTCGTCCAGGACGTCTTCATGAAGGTCTGGCGCAAGCCCGAGGCCTTCGACTCGCGTCGCGGCGAGCTCGGCAGCTACCTGCGGCTGATGGGTCGCAGCCGCGCACTGGACCTCTGGCGCGAGGGCCAGGCTTCCGGACGCGCGGGGGACAGGCTCAAGGCACAGGTGGCCGTGGAGGGCCAGAAGGGCCCCGACGGGCCCGAGCGGGTTGCCGAGCAGCGTTCGGCTCGCAGCGACCTCACGAGGGCCCTCAAGACCCTCCCCGACCAGCAGCGCGAGGCCGTCGTCCTGGCCTACTGGGGCGGCCTTACCGCCCAGGAGGTCGCCCGGCGCGTGAACGTGCCGCTCGGTACCGCAAAGAGCCGCATTCGGCTCGGGCTCGGCAAGCTCCGCGAGGAGTTCGACGAGAACCCGCTGGCCACGGCTGCCTGACCGTCGACCAACGAAAAAGGCCCCCGGCCGCCTGAGCGACCGGGGGCCGGTTTTCGGCGTCAGCCCTCGGGGGTCAGCTGGATGCGGCCGCCGGAGCGGCGCTGGGAGGGGCGGCCCGCGCGAGGGGCGTGACGCCCACCACCAGCAGCACGCCGAACCCGACCTTGGCCGACAGGTCGATGATCGTGAAGACGAGCACCTCGGTGTTGAGGCTGATCGTCCCGGTGCCTTCGGTCCCCAGGATCCACAGGATCGGGTAGATGAACCAGAGGACGGTCAGGATCCCCAGGAGCTTGTTGTAGAGCGCGGAAACGCCGGCGCCCTGCTCGGCCGCCGAGGCCCGGATCGGGCCCCAGATGAGGATCAGGACGGCCAGGAAGAAGCCGCACGAGATCGCGAACCACACGTACTTGTGGTTGTCGTCCAGCGAGAGCGCCCCGAACAGGCCGGTCAGGATCATCAGCACGTCGGCGCCGATGACGCCGCCCACGAGCGCAGCGCGCTCACGCACGACCTCGCCGGTGGTGCTGAGGGCCTTGAGGCCGACGGTCATCAGGCCGATAAGCAGGAGCGGAGTCGTGAAGACCCAGTCCAGGTAGCGGGCCCAGTAGACCAGCTCGGCGTTGACGTCGGCACCCACGCCGATCGGCGTGATGGCCAGCGTCGCCTTGGAAACGACAATGTCGCCCTGGCCGAAGGCCATGAGCAGGTACATGCAGGCGGCGATGGCACACACGAAGAATCCGGTGATCGCGTGATGGCGCTCCTTCATCTTCGCGCCGAGGAAGTAGATCAGAAGGGCGCCAAGGCCCATTCCGATCGTTCCGATCCACAGCCACGTTTCCTGCATCGAAGTTTGCATCAGGTCACTCACTATTGCTCCTCCTAGGGGGGCGGTTTGGCGGCCCCGGACGGGACCAACCATCGGTTTCGCCGATTACGGCGCGAACCCTACAGGCAAACCCCGCGGAAAGGGCTCTTTCATGGGTTCCATCGCGCCCAAAACCTAGGCTTGGCGGGTGCCCGGCCCGGTCGCCCACATAGACCTGGACGCCTTCTACGCCGCCGTGGAGCTGCAGAGGCGCCCGGAACTGAAGGGCCTCCCGGTGATCGTCGCCGGCAGCGGGCCGCGGGCCGTCGTGACCACGGCCTCCTACGAGGCGCGGGCCTTCGGGGTCGGGTCGGCGATGCCGGCCTCGCGCGCCCTTCGCCTCTGCCCGCAGGCGACCGTGGTCACCCCCGATTTCGCGGCCTACAGGGAGGTCTCGGAGCGGGTGATGGCGATCATCTGCTCCCACATACCCAGGGTCGAGCAGCTCGGCCTCGATGAGGCCTACCTGGACCTCTCCGGGCTGCTCTCGCCCAGGAGCGCGGTGCGGCGCGTGGTGGCGGAGATCCGGTCGCAGACGGGGATGAGCGCCTCGGTGGGGATCGGCCCCAACCGCCTGGTGGCCAAGGTGGCCTCGGACGCCGAGAAGCCGGCCGGCTTCGTGGTGCTGGATCGCCGGCAGGCCTTCCTGCGTTTTCGCCACGAGAGCCCGCGAATGATCCCCGGGATCGGCCCGAAGACGGTGGAGAAGCTCGAGCAGCTCTCCGTACGCACGATCGACCAGCTCGCCCGCTGCGAGCCCGGGTGGCTGGCGGAGATCTTCGGCGCCCGCCAGGGCCCCTACCTGCTGGCGCTCTCCCACTTCGACGCGCCGGCCGATGTCGAGACCGAGCGCGAGCGGGTCAGCGAGTCGCGGGAGGCGACCTTCGACTTCGACGTCGCCGAGCCGGCGGAGATGGAGGAGAGGCTCTGCGCGCTGGCCGGCGACCTCGCCGAGGGCCTTGCGCGCAGCGGCCGCCGCGGTCGGACGGTGCGGATAAAGGTCCGCCTCGACGACTGGACCACGGTCACCCGCGCCAGGACCCTCCCGAAAGAGGTGGCCGGCGCCGGCGAGATCTCCCGGGTCGCGGTCGAGCTGCTGCGCCAGTACGCCCCGCAGCGGCCGGTGCGCCTGCTCGGGGTGGGGGTGACCGGCTTCGCAACCGACCGGCAGGCCGGTGACCGCAGGCAGCTCGAGCTGCCGGTGGAGGAGGAGGCGGCCTAGAGGACGGTGGCCAGGAAGCGCTTCGTGCGCTCGTGCTGCGGGTTGCCGAAGAGCTCCTCCGGCGGGGCCTCCTCGACGACCACGCCGTCGTCCATGAAGACCACCGAGTCGGCAACCTCGCGGGCAAAGCCGGTTTCGTGGGTGACGACGACCATGGTCATTCCGTCGCGGGCCAGCCCCTTCATCACGTCGAGCACTTCGCCGACCAGCTCGGGGTCGAGCGCGGAGGTGGGCTCGTCGAAGAGCATCAGCTTGGGCTTCATGGCCAGGGCGCGGGCGATGGCCACCCGCTGCTGCTGGCCGCCGGAGAGCTGGGCGGGGTAGGCGTCGGCCTTGTCGGCCAGGCCGACGCGCTCCAGCAGTTCGCGGCCGTGGGCGCGGGCCTCGTCCCGCGACTGGCCGAGCACGCAGACCGGCGCCTCGGTGACGTTCTGCAGCGCGGTCATGTGGGGGAAGAGGTTGAAGCGCTGGAAGACCATGCCGATGCCCGCGCGCTCCTGGGCCACCTCGGACTCCTTGAGCTCGTGGAGCGTGTCGCCCTTCTGGCGGTAGCCTACGATCGTGCCGTCGACGGTGATCCGGCCGCGGTTGATCTTCTCCAGGTGGTTGATGCAGCGCAGGAAGGTCGACTTGCCCGAGCCGGAGGGGCCGAGGATGACCATCACCTCGCTGCGCTCGACCTCGAGATCGACCCCCTTGAGCACCTCGAGGCTCCCGAAGCGCTTGTGGACGCCCTCGGCGAGGACCATGGTGTTGCCGTTGGCCGCGCTCACAGGCCGTGCCTCTCCGGGGGTTCATCGCCGGGCCCGGTTGCGGGGGGCTTGGCCTTCTTCTCGGCCAGGTCTGAGTGACGGGTGGTGAAGACCAGCTGCCAGACGCGCGCCACCAGCGGCTGCGGGCCGGCGGCCGCGGTGCCCCGGCCATAGTGGCGCTCGATGAAGTACTGGCCGATCGAGAGGATCGTCGTGAAGAACAGGTACCAGATGCTCGCCACGATCAGGAGCGGGATCTGCTTGAAGTTCTGGGAGTAGATCACCGTGACCGCGTAGAGCAGGTCGGGAAAGGCCACGAAGGCCACCAGCGAGGTCGTCTTGAGCATCGAGATGACCTCGTTGCCGGTCGGCGGGATGATCACCCGCATCGCCTGGGGGAGGACGATGCGGCGGATCGTCTGCATCCGGCGCATGCCCAGGGCCTTGGCCGCCTCCTCCTGGCCGGGGTCGACCGAGACGAAGCCGGCGCGGACGATCTCGGCCATGTAGGCGCCTTCGTTGAGCCCCAGGGCGAGCACCGCCGCGACGAAGGGCAGGAAGATGTCGTTGGCCTTGATCGAGAAGAACTCGACGCCGGTGAAGGGGATGCCGACCGAGATGTCGGGGTAGAGGGCGGCGATGAAGCTCCAGAAGAGGATCTGGACGAGGACCGGGGTGCCGCGGAAGAGCCAGATGTAGAAACCGCTCGCCCCTGCCACCAGGGGGTTGGGGGAGAGGCGCATGATCGCCAGGACGATTCCCAGGACGATCCCCACCACCATCGAGATGGCGGTCAGCTCCAGCGTCTTGAGGGCGCCGGCAACGACGGTCGGCGCGAAGAGGAACTCGCCGACGGTGCCCCACTGGAAGCGGGGGTTTTGGACGATCGAGCTGATCGCCGCCGCGGCCAGGACGGCGATCAGGATCGCCGCGAGTATGCGCCCGGGCCGGCGGACCGGGACGGCCTTGATGTCCGCGCCGGCGTCGGGCGCCGGCGCGGAACTCAAGGAATCACCTGTGGTCATCGAGGCTCACAGGCGACTGGTTTGTCAGTCGATCGCCCCGTTGATCTGCGGGTCGCTGATGGCGCCGTTCTCCAGGCCCCACTTCTTGAGGATGGCGCCGTACTGGCCGCCTTCGATCAGGTTCTCGAGGGCGGCCTGGATCGGCTCGGACAGCCCGCTGTTCTTCGGGACGGCGATGCCGTACGGGGCCTCGCCGTAGTCCTCGCCGGTGAGCTTGAGCTCGCCCTTGGTCTTCTGGACCTGGTAGGCGGCGACCGGAGAGTCGGCCATGCCCACCTGGGCGCGGCCGCTGATCAGGGCGTTGTTGGCGCCGTTCTGGTCGGGGAAGACCAGGAGGTCGACCTTGGCCTTGCCGTCCTTGACGCACTTCTTGCTCTGCGCCTCGGCGTCGTCGGCCTGGGTGGTGCCCTTCTGGACGGCGACCTTCTTGCCGCACAGGTCGGCCAGCGTCTTGACGCCGCTCGGGGCCGAGGCCTTCTCGAAGAACGAGGTGCCGGCCGTCAGGTAGGTGACGAAGTCGACCTGCTGCTCGCGCTCCTTGGTGTCGGTGAACGACGACATGCCCAGGTCGTACTTGTCGGCCTCGATCCCGGCGAGGATCGAGTCGAAGGGCACGTTCTCGAGGTTGAGCTCAATGCCCATCACCTGACCGAGGGCGGTGGCGAGGTCGGGGTCGGCCCCGATGATCTCGTTGGTGCCCTCCTTGATGAACTCCATCGGCGGGTAGGAGGCGTCGGAGGCCACCGAGAGGCTGCCGGCGTCCTGGTACTTGGCCGGGACCTGCTTGGCGATGGCGTCGTCCTTGGTGGCGGTGATGCTCGCGGTGTCCGACGTGCTGGTCGTGTCGGAGCCCGAGTCGCTGCCGCAGGCCGCGACAGCGGTGGCGGCGAGGGCGACGGCGGCAACGGCCAGCGGCGCCCGAAGGTTGGCTATACGCATTGGGTGGTTCCTCCCTTGTAAACGGTAGACGGCGGCGACCCTACCAGCGAATGTCGCAAAGAGGGGATTTCGACGCCGGGCTAGCTGCTTGACGGCCAGTGCGGAGGGCAGGCGCTCAAGGCTCCCGGTGCCTACGGAAGAACGGTCACCTTTCGCACGGGGCTGTAGCCGCGGGAGAACGGGTAGTCGGGACGGGCGGGGATCCGGACCCGGAAGCGGTAGATTCACCTCCGGAGGCTGTCAAGCCGGGCCTGCGCCCGGCTCAGCCCCTGCGGCAGCCGGAGCGCTCGAAGCGCTGCTTGCTGGTGTAGGTGCCCCTGGGGTAGTAGGCGCCCATCGCCTTCGCCGCGTCGGCGGGGAAGGGGGAGGGCACGGCCCAGCTGGACTGGCGGAAGCTGCTGGCCGGCAGTACGTTGCGCGTGAGCAGCTGGCCGATCTTCTTTCGCCCGGCGCCGTCACCGTCGGGGTCGGCCTGCATCCACCACACCCCGCAGGAGGCCTTCGCGTTCCTCGGGCGGTCGGCCTTGCTGGAGATCACGATCGTGTACTGGCGCTTGCTGCCGCCGCGGAGCGGAAGCTGCTCGTCGAAGACGCACTGCCACGTCTTGGTGGTAACGAGCGACTGGATGATGCACATGTCCCAGAGGGTCAGCTGGCCGGAGGTCATCTTCGCCTGGCCGTTGAGGGTCCTGGGTGTCGTGGGCAGCTTGCCCCGGAGCACGACGACCTTGCCAAAGTCGAAGCTGTAGGCGCCGGTCATATAGCGGGCGTCCTTGTTGTCGTACTGCGTGCCCACGTAGTTGGGGTTGGCCTTCCAGGCCGCCTGCTGCTGCTCGACGGTCTGGTAGCGGGCCAGCGCGTTGAGCGTGTTGTAGTAGCGGGAGAACTGGACCGGGTTTTCGGCCGGGTTGGTGGCAGGATTCTTGCCCGGGGAGTTGACGAGCGCCTGGTAGCTGGCCAGCGGCAGCTCCTGCGTGTCGAACAGGTGCACCGAGTTCATCGCATCGCAGAGCACCTGCCCGGTGAGCTCACGGCCGTCGGCTAGCGTCAGGGTCGGCTGGGGAAGCTCGGTGCCCCCGGTGAGGTTCCGGCCCTTGTTGGGCACGTAGACCCGGTAGACGACCGTCTGGTACTGGCCGGCCACCGGCTCGGCGAAGAGGGTGTTCTGCACCGGGGTGGCCGGAGGCGACTCGCCGCGAACGGTCACCGTGTAGCTGCGGTTGGCGGCGTTACGGTTGGCGCCCGGGATGCTCGGGTTGACCGAACCCGGGTCGGGCTTTATGTCGCGGTCGGTGAGGGAGGACTGCGAGGCGCCCTCGGCCTTGTAGGAGTTGAGCGAGGAGTAGCGGGCGTAGGGGAAGGCCCCCTTGAGGGTCAGCGTCGAGCCCGGGGGCGTCACGAAGCGCGCGGCCCAGTAGGTGATCTCGGTGCCGGGGAAGGCGACATTGGTAACCGGGTTGCTGCGGGTAAAGGCGCCCGTCCAGAAGCAGCCGGAGGTCGGATAGCCGCTCGGGTTGTAACCGGTCGGGAAGGTGTCGGCCGGGGCAGCGGCCGGCCTCGCGAGGGCAAAGAGAACCGCGACCACCCCGAGCGCCGCCAGACCCATCACCGTCGCCGGCCTTACGCGCTCAACCCTCATCCTGCCCATTGCCGGTCCCCCGATCGCCGTGGTCTCCGTGAATAAACACGGACGGGACCGTCAAGTTTCTCTCCACGGGCAGCGTACAGGCCGCTGAATCCGCCCAGCGCCAGGGCGCCATGCTTGCCGATGGGGCGTAAATCGCGGTCCTGAGGCCTCAGGGCCCGGAAATTCGGGCGCTTACGTCCGATAATAGAGATTATGTAACTTACGGATCTACTTGCAGGTGACGGTCTTCCCCTTGGCGCTGCAGGAAGAGAACTGCTTCCCGTCGACGCCACGATGGGAGATCGTCCACTTGCCGGCCTTGCTGCCCGGAGTGAACAGCGCGTAGCCGTACTTGATCCAGGTCTGCAGGTATTCGGCGTTTGCGTACGGCGTCACCGGCTGGCCGGTATTGCGATCGACCAGTGGCTGGCCCTTGTCATCGTTCATCGGGCCGTACGCCGGCAGTGCGTACTGAGCCGGATCGGTCGAATCGGGGACCGACCCGCCGTTGCCCAGGACCACCTGCGCGGGCTGGCCCGGTATCTGGACTACCTGGGCTACGTGCACGTGGGAGGCGAGCATCATGTTGTAGTTCGCGATCAGGCCCTGGCCGGCAGCCGTCTGGGTGATCGAGGTCCAGTTGAGGTCCCCCGGATCGGCCTCCGACCTGGCGTCGACCCCGAACATCGGGCGGTGGGTGATCAGCCAGCTCTCGCGGCCCGACTTCGGCGCGGCGAGCCTGTTGGCACTCTCGTAGGCGCCCCGCTGCGTCGGCGTCCAGGAGTTGACGCTCGAGTTGCTGCCCTCGTTCGAATCGACCATGACGACGCGCAGCTTGCGATCCGAGGCGACCGGGAAGTCGACGGCGTACGAAGGCGAGATCGTCTTCGGGGTCTGGCCATCCGGGCCGGCGACGTTCGGCGCGCAGGCATCGGCTTTGAGCTCGATCTCGAAGAACATCATCCAGCCGTTGCCCCCGCGGAAGCAGGATTCGTGGTTGCCCCGGGCGGCGAGGATCGGGGCGGCCGAGAAGGCCGGCGCCATCGGGATGAGGGCGTCGGCCATCCAGCTGTAGTCGGTGTCGGAGAACGGCGGGAACTTACCGGCCACCGGCGCGAATGCGGGTCCGGGGCTCCCCCCGCACTTGGCGAGCTCGGCCGCCGGGCAGTTTGCTTCCCGGTAGAGGAAGTCGCCGGTGAAGAAGATCACGTCGGGCTTCTCGGTTGCCACCCGCTGGGTGATCTTCGCCATCGGCCACTCGTTCGGGTCGGCGCAGTTCTGGATCTGCGACGTCGTCACGCGGCAGCCCACGTCTCCGAAGGCGGCGATCCGGTCGATCTTCGACGGCAGGCTGGCCGGGACGTAGATCGCCCCCACGCTGGCTGAGGTCAGCCCCGAGGGCAGGTTGGCGACGCAGGCGCGCAGCGAGGCGAAGGCCGGACCGGTGGTGGCACCCGGCGAGCGCATGGTCATCGTGCCCTGGCTCTTGCTTCCATCCTGGCGGGTCTTCTTGACCTTCGGGCAGGTAACCCCGTTGGGCACGACGGCGCGGGCCTGGAGGCGTGACTTGGAGATCGATTCCGGAACGACCTGCGTCCACGCGGCAACGATTCCGCTTGGCCGGGCAGCCCCCGCGGGGGTGGCAGCGGCCAGTGCCAGGAGTGCGGCGGGAAGGAGGAGGGCAATGGATTTGCGGGTGTTGGTCACGGTTCTCTCTCTTTGGTCGTAGCTTGCGGGTTCCAGACTATCCGCCAACCCTGGTGATGCGCCCGTCCAGCGCGGGAACCCGGGTGACCCTGCCGGCGGCCATGTCGCTTTTGAGCAGGTCGATGAAAACGTCGACGAACGGACCCTGGATCTTCGCCGTGGTCGGGTTGAAGAGCTCGCCGTAGCCGTCGCCGCCATAGACCACGTAGTCGAGCGTGGTGATCGTGTAGCTCGTTGTGTCCGCAGCGATCGGTGTGCCGTCAGGGCGGGTAACCGAGAGGATGCGCGCGCCCACCGGGAGGTCAGGATTGAACGTGAACCGGAAGCCGGAGATCTGCGGGAAGCGCCCGTCTCCCGGCCACTTCGAGACGCCGTTTTCGAGCGCCTTCCATAGCTGCTGGCCGGTCACCGTAGAGGTGGCGGCGTTGTTGCCGAACGGGTAGACGGTCATGACGTCGCCAAGCAGGACGTCGTAGGGAGTCGGGCCGGGCGGGCGCACGATCTTGACGTTCGGGATGTAGCCGGCGGACGGCAACGTGTCGCGAATCCCGCCCCCGGTGGTCAGCACGAAGTCGGTCTTGTAGCGGGCGCGGAGGGCGTCAGCGGTTATGTCCCCCATCGGCGTTTCGCCGGACCGTTCGACCGGCGGTGTCCCCCCGCGCGGGAAGACGCCGTCCACCGCTCCAACCTTCACGTCGTACTTGGCGCCGAGCTGCTTCTGGTACCCGGCGACCAATTCGGAGGTGGCCCTGTCGGGCTTGAGGGTGGCGACGTCCTTCTTGCCGATCACCTGGACTGCGGTCCCCTTGACCTTCCCGGTCTTGCGGTTCAGGCAGACCTGCAGGCGGGAATACTCCTGCCCGGAGTTCTTCGTCTCGACCGTCGTGTTGCCTGCGGTGATCGATGCGTAGGGCTGGTGGGTGTGGCCGCCGTAGACGGCGGCGACGCGCTTGAGCTGGCCGGCAACCGTGACCAGCGGCCCCAGTGCGTTGCCGGCCTCGTTGGTGCTCCATCCCTGGTGAACGAGCGCGATGACCACCTGGGCCCCGGCCCTTCGGGCGGCGTCGACCTGCCTCTGGACGCTCTCGACACCGGCACCAATCCCGATCTCCTTCCCGGGGGCGTATTGGAGGTTGCCCGGGGCCACGAGGTCTTTCGTCTCGGGCGTGTTCATGCCCACGAACCCGACCTTCACTCCCCCACGCTCGATGATGACGTACGGCTTCGTCTTGTTCTTCTTTCCGGCAAGCGGCGCGAGGGTGCTGTAGTTGGCCACCGTCCATTTGAACTTCGAAAGGTCGATCATCTGGCGCAGGTGGTCGAGCTTTCGGTCGTGCTCGTGGTTGCCGAAGGTCGAAACATCGGCCTTCATCAGGTTCAGCGCCTCGATCGTCGGACGCTCCTCGAAGGCGCTGGAGATCGGCGGCGCCCCCCCGATGCTGTCCCCGGAGATGGCGGTGAAGGTGCTCTTCGACAGGGTGCGGTCCTTCTGGAAGGCGGTCTCGAGTACCGCGGCCCCGATGTTGTTGTCGGAGGCCTCGAGGGCTCCATGGAAGTCGCTGAACTGGAGCACTTGGATATTGCGGTATGTGCTGCCGCCCGAAACCTTCAGCTCCCGAGCAGAGGAGGCGGAGGGCGAATAGCCGTAGGCGTTGACGGCGTGGACCACCGGACGGGCCCTCGTCTGCCTCTTGGCCACCGGGAGCGTGGTGGACGTCCTCCCCGGCCCGAGGGTCACCGGACATGAGCCCGGCCCGGCATGTACGACGTAGTTGGTGACCGGGGGACTCCCCGCCGGGGGAGCTGTCCAGGAGACGCGGATACGTCCCTTCTCCTTCGTCGCCGAAACGTTGGTAGGTGCCGCGGGAACCGAGTAATTCGCCTGCTCCTGGGCTCCTGCGCCGGCGGGAAGCGAGGTGAGGGCGACGACCCCGCCCAGAAGGGCGAGCGACACGGCGAGCGCCGCCCGTGAAACTGGCGTTGTCCCGTCCACCCGCGGAACTTTAGCCCAGCTGTCCGGCCGGCGAGCCGCCAGCGCCCGCAGTTCGACTCTGCTTGCGCCCTCCCCTACCCTTCGCCTCGATGCGGCAGAACCTCAGGCCCCTCTTCGACCGGGTCGTGATCAAGGAGCTCGAGCCCGAGCGCTTCCGGCGTTCGGGCATCCTCGTGGCCCCGGGCAGCCACGAGCCGCCGCCGCAGCACGGAATAGTCCTGTCGGTCGGTGACGGGATCGACTGGTGGGCAACGGCCGGGGTTCAGATGCCGGTGGCGCCGGGCGACCACGTGGTCTTTCCCGCCTCGGCGGGCGTCTGGATCGAGGTGGACGAGGAACGGCTCCTGGTCTGCCGTGTCGGCGAGCTGCTGGGGGTAATCGAGGCCGCCTCAGACCGCGCCGCGGAGCCCGAGCCCGAGGCCGGCGCCGACGGCCGGTGAGCTGGTCCCTGGGCGACATTCCGTCCCTCGGGGGCACTACGGCGCTGGTAACCGGCGCCAACAGCGGCCTCGGGAAGACCGTCGCCCGGGAGCTCGGCGCGGCCGGGGCTCACGTGGTCCTTGCCTGCCGCAGCCCCGAGCGTGGCGCCCTGGCCCTGGACGAGCTCTCGGTCTCCGAGCCGGCCGGCTCGTTCGAGCTGCTGGAGCTGGACCTCGGCAGCCTCGACTCCGTGGCCCGGGCCGCATCGGCGTTCGTCGGCTCTCACGAGCGCCTGGACCTGCTCGTCAACAACGCCGGCGTGATGATTCCCCCCTACCGGCTCACCGAGGACGGCTTCGAGCTGCAGTTCGGCACCAACCACCTGGGCCACTTCGCGCTGACGGCGCGGCTCTCCGACGCCCTCTACCGGGCGCCCGAGCCCCGCGTGGTCAACGTCAGCGCCGCCGCGCATCGTTCCGGTCGCATCGACTTCCAGGACATCCAGTCCGAGCGCAGCTACAGCCGCTGGGGTGCCTACGGCCAGTCAAAGCTGGCCAACCTGCTCTTCACCTATGAGCTTCAGCGCCGTGCGACAGACGCCGGCTGGAACCTCGTGGCGCTGGCCGCCCATCCCGGGTACGCGGCGACCAACCTCCCGTTCGCGGGCATTGGGCTCGAGGAGAACCCGGTAATGGCCACCCTCAACCGCCTGGCAAACACCGCCCTCGCGCGGAGCGCCGAGGCCGGAGCCCTGCCCCTCCTCTACGCGGCGGTCAGCCCGGATGCTCCGCCGGGCGCGTTCGTCGGGCCGGACGGGCCGTTTGAGATGTGGGGCTCCCCCACCCTCGTCGAACCCACCGCCGCTGCCCGTGACGAGATCGCGGCGCGCAGGCTCTGGGAGCTCTCCGAGGAGCTGACCGGAATCGGCTTCCTGGACGGTTAAGGCCGTCGGGCCACGCGCGAGCGGCCCTTAGAGGCCGGGCGGGTGCCGTACGACGTAGCCGCTGGAGGAGCGGGCCCGCCGGTCCCAGCGGGTGCCGTCGTCCATGCCGGAAGTGTCGTAGCGGCGGATCCCCTTGGCGGTACGGATCGTCATGAAGACGTGGCCGCCGTTGGCGTAGATGGTGATCCAGCGCCCACGACCGGCAGAGCCGTAAGAGGTGAACCCGCCGGAGGTCCTCGGGCTTCCCAGC
>JBJTBE010000022.1:0-9772 GCA_046091165.1 Solirubrobacterales bacterium
CCACGTACCGCTGCCCGTGGACGACCGCCTTGGGCTCGCCGGTGGTGCCGCTGGTGAACATGACGAAGGCCGGGTCCAGCGGTTCCAGCTGAACCGGCTCCGGGCCCTCCAGCTCCCAGATCTTCTCGTCGGGAATCCAGATGACCGGGCAGGGCGGCGAGGAGGCCTCGATCTCCGCCCGGTTGCGCTCGTCGGCGACGATCGCCGCGGGCATCGCCTGGCGGTAGCGCAGCTCGAGGTCCCCGGCGCGCAGCTGCTCGGAGACCGCCAGGGCCACGAAGCCCGAGCGCAGGCAGGCGGTGATCGTCCAGACCCACTCCGGCCTCGAGCCGACCATCGTGAGTACGACGTCCCCGCGGGTCACCCCGGCCGCGCCGAGCGCGGCGCTCATCGCCGCCGAGCGCCGGTCGCATTCGTCGCGCGACCACTCGGCCCGCTCGCCTTCAGGGGAGATCGAGACGAGCGCCGGCCGGTCGCCCGGCAGGGCCCGCAGGACGTCGGTGACGAAGTTCATTGCGCCCTAGAGCGCAGTGGCCACGAGGACGATCGCCAGCGAGTCGACGAGGATCAGGGCCTGGAGGACCCGGTTGGAGCCCTTGGTGACGAAGACGTGGAGGGCCACCAGCACGATGGCGACCAGCACGAGCGTCATCTTCACGTTGAGCCAGGTCTCCCGCCACAGGTCCTGGTTGGAGGCCATGGCCGCCCCGGTAACGAGGGCAATGGCCAGCGCGACCAGCGAGCCCCAGCCGAACCGCCGGGCGATTGGCTGCATCCACTGGTGAGCGGGGCCTTCGGAGCCGCCCTGGGCGCGAAAGACCGGCACCACGGCGGCGCCGAGGAAGAGCTGGCCGCCAACGAAGAAGGCCATGGCCAGCAGGTGGATCCAGAGGACTACGTCCCAGCCGTCAATGCTCATGGGCCGATTCTCGCAGGTCGGAAGGCAAACAGGTGGTCCCCAATCTGGCCCAACCCGTATCCTGAGGGCCTACTTCAACCCCAGCGAGGTGCACCAGCATGGCCATTGCCGTCCCCTTTGAAGAGCAGACCGAGGAGCAGAAGGCGATCTGCGAGATGGTTCGCCAGTTCGCCGACGAGCAGATCCTGCCCAACGCCGAGCACTTCGACCACGAGGACGAGTTCCCCGAGGAAATCGTCGAGCAGATGAAGGAGCTCGGGCTCTTCGGGGTGACCATCCCCGAGGAGTACGGCGGCATGGGGCTGGACCTCACGACCTACTGCATGATCGTCGAGGAGCTCTCGCGCGGTTGGATCTCGATCTCCGGGATCATCAACACGCATTTCATCGGCTCCTACCTGCTCATGAAGTACGGCACCGAGGAGCAGAAGGACAGGTATCTCCCGCGCATGGCCACCGGCGAGATCCGCGCCGCCTTCTCGCTCTCCGAGCCCGAGCTGGGATCCGACGTGCAGGCGATCAAGACCAGTGCCCGGCAGGACGGCGACTATTGGGTGATCGACGGCCAGAAGATGTGGGTTACCAACGGTCTGCGCAGCAGCCTGGTCTTCGTGCTGGTTAAGACCGACCCGGACGCCGACCCGCGCTACAGGGGCATGACCTGCTTCATCACCGAGAAGGAGGGAGGGGTTCACGAGAACACCGGCGAGTACGCCGGGCTGAACGTGCCCCCGGTGATCAAGAAGCTGGGCTACAAGGGCGTCGAGTCGACCGAGCTGGTCTACGACGGCTACCGCTGTCCGGCCGAGAACATCCTCGGCGGCGAGGAGGGCCTCAACAAGGGCTTCGGCCAGATGATGGATGCCCTCGAGGTCGGCCGGGCCAACGTCGCCGCCCGCGGGGTCGGCATCGCCCAGCGCGCCCTCGAGCTCGCGCTCAAGTACAGCCAGGAGCGCAAGACCTTCGGCAAGCCGATCGCCGAGCACCAGGCGATCCAGTTCAAGCTCGCCGACATGGCCACCCAGGTCGAGGCGGCGCGCCTGCTGACCCTCCGGGCCGCCCGGCTCAAGGACGCCGGCGAGCGCTCGGACATGGAGGCCGGCATGGCCAAGCTCTTTGCCAGCGAGGCCGGCCGCTACGTGGTCGAGGAGTCGTTCCGCATCCACGGCGGCTACGGCTACTCCAAGGAGTACGAGATCGAGCGCCTCTACCGCGACGCGCCGCTGCTGCTGATCGGCGAGGGGACCTCCGAGATCCAGCGCATGGTCATCGGCAAGAAGCTCCTCGAGCGCCACAAGATCTGAGTCCCGCGCAGCACCCCAAGCCGTCAAGACGTTCCCAGCTGCTCGCGCAGCCCGAGCACCCGCGCAACGTCGCGGGGGCGGTCTACGGCCTGATCCTCGCCGCGGCGATTATCGCTGCCGCCGACGTGGACCGCGGCGACAAGGCGGCCCAGATCGGCGCGCTGGTCGCGGTCACCCTGGTGGTCTTCTACCTGGCCCACGTCTACGCCGTCCTCATGGGCCGCTGGTCGGAGGAGAAGATCGTCCCAAACTGGCCCGAATGGAAGGCGGAGCTCCGGCGCCAGTGGCCGATGGTGAGCATCGCGACCCTGCCGGTGGTCATCCTCCTCCTGGGGGCGCTCGACGTGGTCGGAGACCGCCTTGCCATCAACGCGGCCTTCTTTCTCTGTATTGCCGGGCTGGCCGGCACCTCCTGGTACGCCGCCCGGGAGGCGGGGGCGACGCGCGCCCAGTCGGTGATGGCGGTCGCGATCGCCGTGGGAATCGGGCTGGCGATCATCGCGCTCAAGGCCCTGCTGCATTGAGCCGGTAGGCTCACGGCATGGCCGGTGATGCCCGCACGATGATCGCCCAGGCCGCCCGGGAGGCCGTTGAGCAGGTTCCCGCGCTGGCGCCGCTCAAGCTCGTGGTCGACGTCGAGCTCCAGGGGAGGGGCGACCTGCAGATATTTCGCCTCCAGATGCCCGAGATCGAGGTCACAAGGGAGATGGAGCCCCCGGCCGATGCGCGCCTGCGGGTGGAGATGCGCCGCGAGGACTTCAACACGCTCGTCGAGCAGGGCTCGATAAACGCCTGGAAGAAGGCCTTCCAGGCCGGAAAGGTGAAGGTGAGCGGCGTGGACCAGTACATGAAGCTGATCGTCCAGGTGGTCGAGAAGCAGATGGCCCGCGACCAGCTCAAGAAGGCGAGCCACTGATGGCCGTCTCGGTGGCCCTGTTCGGAGACCCGGGTTGCCCCTGGGGCTATTCGGCCGATCGCTGCGAGGCGGCCCTGCGCTGGCGTTACGGTGACCAGCTCGACTGGGAGCTGGTGATGATCGGCCTGGCCGAGGACGGCAGCCAGTACACCGACCGCGGCTACACGCCGGAGATGATGGCCGGCTTCCTGCCGCAGTTCTCGGCCGCCTTCGGCATGCCGTTCAGCTACGAGCCCAAGGACCACGTCGCCGCCACCTCCCCGGCCTGCCGCGCCGTGGTGGCCGCCGGCCTGCAGGGTGGTACGGCCGCCGCCTTAGAGGCCTTTCGCGCCCTGCAGTTCATGCAGTTCACCACGGCGGGAACCCTCGACAACGTTGATGACATCCGGGCAGCGCTGGAGGGGCTTGAGGGAATAGACGCCGAAGCCGTCGTGGGGGCGATCGACTCCCCCGAGGTCGTCGAGGCCTACGAGGCCGGTCGCCAGAGGGCCCGCCAGGCCGCCGGCGGCCCGGCCGAGGCGCTGGGCAAGACGGCCGATACCGACGGGCCGGTTCGCTACACCGCGCCGACGATGGTCTTCACCGGGCCCGACGACCGCGTCCTTGAGGCGGGCGGGATGCTGCCCACCGAGGCCTACGAGCTGGCGATCGCCAACCTCGAGCCGTCGATCGAGCGCCGCGACCCGCCGGAGGGCCCGGCGGCGGCCCTTGCGGCCTTCCCGGCCGGGCTGACCACCGCGGAGGTGGTCGAGGTTATGCGCCCATCCGGCATGCCTAGTGACCTGGGGGCCGCGCGCACCGCCCTCGAGGAGCTCGAGGCGGCCGGGGCTGTCACCCGCGAGACGCTCGGTGACGACGCCCTCTGGCGCGCAGCCTGAGCCGGTAGTCCGGGCGGGCTTGGCGCGGGACGGTTACTGGTAGGTGGCGGTGCCCGACAGCGAAAGGTTCCCGTCGGTCCCCTGCAGGTTGTCGGTGTAGCGGAAGGCGAGCCCCTCAGCCTTCAGGCCGACGAATGCGCCGGTCCCGGCGATGAGATTCGCCGTGCCGGTGAGGGTGATCGAGTTGGCCGACGTGTCGACCGTGTAATTGACCGTGGAGGTGAGATTGAGGACCCCGGCCCCGCAGCTGAGGATGAGCTGGTTCCTGCCGGTGCCGTTCGAGGTGTCCAGGACCCACTCGATGCTCATGTCGGCCTTTCCGAGCGGGACCCCGGTCGTCCGACCGGTGTCCCTGAAGGTGATTCTTCCGGGCTTGACCGCCTTGGACTGCTGCCGGCCGCTGCCGGTGATGGAGATCGCCACCTGGGTGCCGGCGAGCGGCGCGAGCCGCTGCTTCTCGACCTTCGCCAGCCTGGCCTTCAGGCGCTTGTACTCGCCCTGCTGCGAAGAGCTCCGCTTGTAGTTCGGGGCGCAGAGGTTCCTGCGTTCGTTGGGGTCGTTCTTCAGGTCATACATCTCGAACTGTTCGGTGGTGCTGTTGGTCGGGTCCGAGTAGCGGCCAAACTTCCAGCGCGTCTCGCGGATAGCGGCGATGTGGTTCGGCTGGACGACGTACGGCCCCGACGACTGGCCGGCCTGGAAGTCGTCGTAGGTGAAGACGATGTAGTCCTGCACCGGCTTGGCCTTCGGGCTCAGCACGATGTCGGAGTAGTCGACCCCGTTCCAGTCGGCCCGCGCGCTCGACGGCGCCCCGAAAAGGCTGGCCAGCGTGGGGAGGAAGTCCACGTGGGAGACGAGCGCCGAGCTGGTCCGTGGCTTGGGGAAGAGCTGGGGATTCGAGTAGATCAGCGGAATCTTGAGTGACTCCTCGTACATGTTGAAGCACTTCTGGCGCTGCGAGCTGTGGGCCATCGCCATCTCGCCGTGGT
The DNA here is from genome assembly GCA_046091165.1 of Solirubrobacterales bacterium. Classification (GTDB taxonomy): domain Bacteria; phylum Actinomycetota; class Thermoleophilia; order Solirubrobacterales; family Solirubrobacteraceae; genus F1-60-MAGs163. The sequence continues at coordinate 5,007 of JBJTBE010000022.1, forward strand.
CGGAGGTCTTGATCACCAGCGTGTCATCCAGCAGCCCCTTGTCCTCCAGGGCGTCGAGAATCTGGACCAGGTAGGCGTCGGATTCCTTGATGAGGTTGCCGTAGAAGTTGACGTACTTCAGCTTGTCCTGCTTGCTGACGAGCGGGCCGGAGAGGTTGAAGATCTTCTTGAAGGAAGCCTGGGCGGTGGGCTTCGTCGCGAGACTCTCGTCGACCGTGGGCGGAAGCTTGACCGACCCGTCGAGGTCGGAATCCGGGTAGCCCGAGGCGTCGAAGTTCTTGGGGAAGAAGAGAACGTCGTGCGGGTTAACCAGGGAGACGACCAGGAAGAATGGCTGCTGGCTGGCGGCTACCGAATTGATGTAGGCGAGGGCGCCCTCGTTGCCGGTCGTGACGTCGCCGGCGTCGTTGATGAACCGGTTGTCGGTGTCTCCCTCGCCGGGCGGCTCGGGGTTGCCGCCGCCCTGGTCGAGATCCTGGTTGGCGCCGGCGTCCGGCGGGTCCCAGCGGTCGAAGCCGTAGGGGACCAGGTCGGCGGGGCTCCACATCTCGTTTCCGTCGGAATCGACTGGCGGAACGAAGAGGTGGAACTTGCCCTTGTAGACGACGTTGTAGCCAACCGACTTCATGACGGTGGCGATGTTCTTGAAGTTGGTGGAGAGCTCAACCTGCGGGTACTCATCGGGCGGCATATCGGACTCGAGCGTGTAGCGCACGCCATGCTGGGCAGGCAGGTAGCCGGTCAGCAGCGTCGCCCGTGACGGTGAGCACATGCAGGAATTGGTGAAGGCGTTCTTGAACTCCAGCCCGTTCCTGATCAGGCGCTGGGCCCCGGGGAGGTTCTTCTTCGCCCAGCCCTTCGGGAAGTGCCGGAGGGTTGCCTCCTGGTCGGTGATGAACATCACGACGTTCTTCCCCTTCAGCGAAGAGGCGGCAGCGTGGGCCTCGGGGCCCCCGGCCGCCAGCGCGTCGCGCGCGGCGCCGCTGAGCAATACGGTCGGCAGCGACGCGGCGGCGCCCTTCAGGAGTTGCTCGCGGGTTACCTTCGAGTCTGAAGACATCGGTGAAACGTATTGGTTCTTGCGAGGCGATGCGCCATCCGGCGCCTCCCCCGCGAACGCGGGACCTGACCCTCCGAGGCCCGCGTCTACGCCAGGATCAGTACGCCGGTCACGACGCTCAGGAGCATCACGAAGATAGCCGGGCCCCACCCTGCCTCGCCGGGCTCCGAAGGCAGCACGCCGTCGCCGGCGCGGATGTGCAGGCCGAGGGCGAAGACCATCAGCAGGGCAAAGCCGAACGCCGCCGCGGCGCCGAGCGCCTCGGTCACGACCCCCAGGGCGGCGAGGACCAGGCCGACGGCGGCGAGTAGCTCGAGCACGCCCGCGAGCCTGTACTGGCCGACGGGAACATTGAGATGGCCCGGGGTTTCGGTGGCCAGCTTGGAGCCGGAGAACTTGTTGAGCCCGGAAAGCAGGCCGACGGCGGCGAGGACGAAGGAGAGGATCATGGCGACCGTTGACATGGCCGGAAACCTAGAGGGGCGAGCCGACGAACCCCGGTAGCCTCCGCGCCGATGGGCAGCTTCCGCCTAATTGAAGCCGGGCCGGTCCCCGGGTCGCCGGCGCGGACCCGGCCGCCGGAGCGCGAGCCATTCCGCATCGCGGCCGTGCAGGGGCGCTGGTCGCCGGATGCCGACGCCAACCGGGCTGAGCTAGCCGAGGGTGTGGCCGCGGCGGGGGAGGCAGGCGCGCGGCTGATCTGCCTCCAGGAGCTGACCCTGCTGCCCTACTGCGCCATCGAGCGCCGCGTAGATTCGACGACCGGCGTCCAGCCCGAGCCGCTGGAGGGTGGCCCGACGCTGGCCTTCGCCCGCGAGATGGCCGCGGCCACCGGGGCGGTCATCCACGCCTCGCTCTACGAGGAGTCGGCCGAAGCCGGGGAGGGCCTCGGCTTCAACACTGCCATCGCGGTGGCGCCCGGGGGAGAGCTGCTCACCGCTACCCGGAAGCTCCACATTCCCGTCACCGCCGGTTACTACGAGGACACATGGTTTGCTCCCGGTCCGGCTGAAGGCGGAACTCCCGTCGTTGGCGTCGATGGCGCCCGGGTCGGCTTCCCGACCTGCTGGGACCAGTGGTTTCCGGAGCTGGCGCGCCTCTATGCCCTGGCCGGGGCAGAGGTGATCGTCTACCCGACGGCGATCGGCAGCGAGCCCGACCACCCCGATTTCGACACCGAGCCGCTCTGGCGCCAGGTGATCGTCGGCAACGGGATCGCCAACGGGACCTTCATGGTGGCCATCAACCGCGTGGGGGAAGAGGGACCGCTGACCTTCTACGGCTCCTCCTTCATCAGCGACCCCTACGGCCGGATCCTCGTGCAGGCCGGCCGCGACGAGCTCGCCGTGCTCGTCGCCGACCTCGACCTCGACCAGCGGCGTGACTGGCTCGAGCTCTTCCCCTTCCTGGAGACGCGCCGGCCTGACGCCTACGGGCCGCTGGCCGGCTCCTGAGTTGCCCGGGCAGGAGGCGGTTGGTAGGTTCGCGCGATGCGTTCCGGCCTTTCCCTCCTGGCTCTCTGCGTCGTAGCGGCATCGCTGGCGGCCTGCGGCTCCAACGACAAGCTCAGCGAAGACCAGGCGAATGCACTGAAGACGAGGGCCCAGTCGTTCGAGGCCAAGGCCGACGGGATCGAGAAGACGGTCAACGGCTGCGCCGCCCTCGCCCAGGCCGGCCAGATGGACCAGTTCAAGAGCTGCCTCAGCGATGCCCTCAAGTCCTTCGAGGCCGACATCGGTTCCCTGGGCTCCTATGTCGACGGGCTCTCCTCGGAGGTCGAGGGCGAGTGCAAGGCCAAGCTCGATGCCTGGGTCAAGGCCCTCGATGGCAACGGCGACAGCTTCGGGAAGGCGGCCGACGAGGCGCAGGCCGGCGACTACGAGCAGATCCAGGGGACGCTCAAGGGCGTCGACTACGACGCGCTTGCCACGACCGGAAACCAGGCCGCCACCGCCTGCAGCTCGTGACCGGCTGACCGGCCGGCCGCTTACTCGCTCTCAGCCTCTACCTGCTCGAGCGCCTGGCGCAGTACCTCGGCCGGCTGCGCCCCGGCGACCCCGAACCGGTCGGAGAAGACGAAGAAGGGCACGCCACCGATGCCGTACTCGAAGGCCTTCTCCTTGTCGGCTTCCACCGCTTCCAGGTACCGGCCGCTCTCGAGGGCGTCGAGCGCCTCCTGGCGCTCCAGGCCCGCGGCCTCGGCAAGGTCCAGGAGCTCACCGGTGTCGCCGAGGCTGCGCCCCTCCTCGAAGTTCGCCCGGAAAAGGACCTCGTTGAGTTCGGGCTGGCGGCCCCTCTCCCTGGCGAGGTGAAGAAGCTGGTGTGCCCTGGTTGTCCGGGCGGGCCTGAGCGCCTCGAAATCCATCTCGATCCCTGCCTGTTCGGCCGCCGCCCGCGGGCGTTCGAGCATCGCCTTGGCCTGGTCTTCGGACATTCCCCGGGTGGCCTCGAGGTATTCGGCGACCGTCCCCGGGTAGCTCTCGGGAGCTTCGGGCTGGAGCTCAAAGCTGCGGTACCGGACGTCGACCTCCGAGCCGGGGTGGGCGCTTGCGAACTCCGCCAGGGCGGAGTCGAGGTTGCGCTTTCCGATGTAGCACCACGGGCAGGCGACGTCGGACCAGATGTCGATCTTGATCGGCGCCGGCATGCTCACGGGATGTAGACGGTCGCGCCCTTGCCGCCGCGGCAGGTGGTTCCCGTCGAATTGGTCCTGCACCTCATCGTGTAGCTCCTCTTCGTGGCCGGGCTGAAGACCTGGATCGTCTGCCCCGCGCTGGTGTCGACCCACTCCCGGGCCGTGTTGAGAGCGAACGCGCAGGAGGTTTCGGGGCCGGCGGCGACGCCGGCACCGCAGGCTCGGGAAGGACCCTTGCGCGGGGACGCCTTGTCGGGGGAGGCAGCGGCGGGCGGCTGCTGGGTCCGCAGCTGCTTGATCTCCTCCTCGAGCCCGGCTGCCTTCTCCCGCAGGCGCTCGCGCTCAGCGGCCTGCTCACGGGCCCGTTCGGCTTCCTGCTCACTCTGCCCGCATCCTGACCCGACGACGGCGATTGACACCAGCGCCAATGCGATGATGAGCCTCGTGGGCTGGAAGCGGTGCACGCGGGAAAGCTAGCGGACGCGTCCCGGCCGCAGACCGGCGGCCGCCGCCCCTGCGGCTCGTATAGGTTCCCGGGCCAGCCAACGCCTTACCCCAAGGAGTCAAATGAGCACCGTCATCGAGTTCACCATGCACGCCGCCCCCGGGAAGTACGAGGAGCTGATGGGCGTCTACACCGAGTTCGCCGAGTACATGAAGAACAGCCATGAGGGCCTCAAGCAGGTCCTGGTCGTTGGCGACCCGGCCAGCGGGCTCGTGCGCGGGATCGGCCTCTTCGAGACCGCAGGCCAGGCTGAGGCGGTAAACAGCGAAGAGGTCTTCGCCGACTTCAACGCCAAGGTCGAGCCCCTGATCTCCGCGCCCCCCGAGCGCCAGGAGCTGCACCTCGCTCACACCTGCTGAGCGGGGGGCTGACGCCGGCTCCGCGGCCGTCAGGGCGCGAGCCGCTACCTCAGCCGGCGGGCGATGCGAAGCGCCTCGTCGGTCGTGAACGAGCGGTACTCGTCGGTCAGGGCCGCGCCTGCGGCCGAGATGGTGCTGTAGTTGGCGAACTGCGCCCGGACGATCGCCCTCCCGACCTGCCGGTAGGCGGTGAAGCCGCCCACCCAG
>JBJTBE010000023.1:0-25123 GCA_046091165.1 Solirubrobacterales bacterium
GCGCCACCGTCCGCTTCGCCGACGGTGGCGATCACCTCGCCGATCGGGAGGGTGCGGCCCTCCTCGACGAGGATCCGCAGCACCCCTTCGGCGTCGGACTCGTAGGGCATCGTGGCCTTGTCGGTCTCGATCTCGACGAGCTCGTCGCCGCGCTGCACCTGGTCGCCGTCGGCCTTCAGCCAGCGCACGATCGTCCCCTCCTCCATCGAGTCCGAGAGCCGCGGCATGACGATCTCGGTCACGGGGCCGCCACCTCCCGCCCGGTGGTGGCCAGCACCGCGTCGATCACGTCCGGCGCGTGGGGGAAGGAGAGCTGCTCGAGGTTGCGGGCGTAGGGCATCGGCAGGTCGGCGCCGGTTACCCGCGCGACCGGGGCGTCGAGCCAGTCGAAGGCCTGCTCCTGGATCAGCGCCGCGAGGTTGGCGCCGACCCCGCCGTGCGGCCAGCCCTCCTCGACGACGACGCAGCGGTTGGTCTTGCGCACGCTCTCGAGGATCGTGTCGAGGTCGAGCGGGCGCAGCGTGCGCGGATCGATCACCTCGGCTTCGATCCCGTGCCCGGTGGCGAGCGTTTCGGCGGCCTCCTGGGCGGTGATCGCCATCCGCGAGACCCCGACGATCGTCACGTCGGTGCCCTCCCGCCGGATGGCCGCGACCCCGAACGGAACGGTGAATTCGGGGTCGTCGGGCACCTCCCCCCGCATGCCGTAGAGGCTCTCGTGCTCGATGAAGACCACCGGGTTGTCGTCGCGGATCGCCGTCTTGAGCAGCCCCTTGGCGTCGGCCGGGGTGCTGGGCACCGCCACCAGCAGGCCCGGCACCTGGAGGTAGAAGGCCTCGAAGGAGTGGGAGTGGGTCGGGCCCAGCTGGTTGCCGGCGCCCCCGGGCATCCGCAGGACCATCGGCACGCTGGCCTGGCCCCCGAACATGTAGCGGATGGCGGCGGCGTGGTTGACCACCTGGTCGAGGGCGAGCAGCGAGAAGTTCACGGTCATGATCTCGACCACGGGGCGCAGGCCGGTCATCGCCGCGCCGATCCCGATCCCGGCGAAGCTGTTCTCGGAGATGGGGGTGTCGCGTACGCGCTTCTCCCCGAAGCGCTCGAGCAGGCCGTTGGTCACCTTGAAGGCCCCGTTGAAGACCCCGATGTCCTCGCCCATCAGGAAGACGCTCCCGTCGCGCTCCATCTCCTCGGCGAGCGCCTGGTTCAGGGCCTCGCGGTAGCGCATCTCGGCCATCAGCCGGCCGCCTGCCCCTCGACGTCGCGCCCGACCTCACGGTGGTTGGAGTACCAGCCCTGGACCTCGCCGCCGAGCACGTAGATGTCCTCGTGCAGCGACCCGGGCTCCGGCTCGGGCGAGGCCTCGGCGAAGGCGAGGGCGCGGTCGACGGTGGCGATCGCTTCGGCGTCGATCTCCTCGCGCTCGGCGGCGGTGAGGATGCCCGCCTCCTCGAGCCGGTCGCCGAACAGGAGGATCGGGCAGCGCTCGCGCCACTCGCCGACCTCCTCGCTGGTGCGGTACTCCTCGGGGTCGGCGACCGAGTGGCCGCGGAAGCGGTAGGTCTCGGCCTCGACGAGGATCGGCCGGCGCTCCCGGCGGGTGGTCTCCACCGCGCGCGAAACCGTCTCCCAGGTGGCTACCACGTCCATCCCGTCGCACTCGACTCCCTCCACGCCGAGGCTCTCGCCCCGGCGCTTCATGTCCGGCTGGGCCGAGTGGCGCTCGACCGCGGTCCCCATGCCGTAGAGGTTGTTTACGACCATGAAGACCACCGGCAGGCTCCACAGCGCCGCGAGGTTGAGCGTCTCGGCGAAGGTGCCCTGGTTTACCGCACCGTCGCCGATCTGGCAGAGGGTCACCTCGTCGGTGCCGCGGTAGTCGCTGCTCAGGGCGATTCCCGCGCCGATCGGCAGGTTGCCGCCGACGATCCCGTAGCCGCCCATGAAGCGCACGTCGGCGTCGAACATGTGCATCGAGCCGCCGCGGCCCCGGCAGAGGCCGTCGACCCGCCCGAAGAGCTCGGCCATCACCCGCCCCGGGTCGCTGCCGCGGGCCAGGACATGGCCGTGGGTGCGGTAGGTGCCGATCAGGTAGTCGTCGGGGCGCAGGGCGGCGACGGTGCCGACGATCGTCGCCTCCTCGCCGATCCCCAGGTGCAGGAAGCCCCCGACCTTCGCCCGCGTGTACTGCTCGCCGGCCCGCTCCTCGAAACGGCGGATGAGGACCATCTTCTCCAGCCACTCCCGGGCGGTCTGGGGATCTGGCAGCTCGCCTGCGCTCATCACCGCTGACCCTAGAGGGCGCCGCCTAGATGTCCTCGGGGGATACCACGGCACTCCAGCGGGAGAGGAACTCCTCCTCGCCCATCCGCGCCAGCTCCTCGCGCAGCGCCGCCTCCATGCGGGCGGTATCGCGGGCCGCCACGTCCCAGAAGAGCACGACCTCCATCTCCTCCAGGGAGATGACCTCGACGAGGTCGAATCGTGCGGGCGAGGCGAGCCGGCCGGGAGCCAGCCCGGCCCTCGTGACCTTCACCTCGTAGCTGCGGGCGGCGCTCACGGCGCGGGAACCCTCTCGCCGACGGCCGCCGCGGCCGCCTCGAGCTCGTCGTCGCCGTGGAAGACGAGGTCCGGCTCGTCCCCTTCGCCGGGAACCCAGACCGCCGGCACGTCGCGCACCTGGCGCTCGCGGGCCAGGGCGGTGGCGCCGTCGAGCTCGCCGGCCACCGCCGCGGTGTCGACCGCCTTGAGCAGGGCGGAGGGATGAATCTCGCAGGAGGAGCCGGCGATGGCGATGCCGTCGTCGTCGAGCGTCCGCCCGGCGGCGAACGACTGGCGCCAGGCGGCGAGGGCGAACGGGACCGCCCGGCCGATCTGCCGGGCGTAGGTGGCGGCGAGCATCGGCCGCCGCGAGTCGAAGGGGAAGGGGTCGGGGAGCCGGAGCTCCTGCAGGCCGCGGGAGGCGATCCGCTCGCCGGCCATCCCGACCTGCCCCGCCGGGTCGGACGGCGCGGCGAGCTCCCCGGCGCTGACCCCGATCCACTCGACGGGGGCGGGCATCAGGGAGAGGATCCTCTCGGCGCTGAGGTAGGCCTCGAGGCTGGCGAGGTCGAAGTAGAAGGCGGGGAGCCGTTCCACGCCGCTCAGCCGTGGACCAGCCAGCCGTCGGCGGCCCGGGCGGCCTCCATGACCGCCTCGCTGAGGGTCGGGTGGCCGTGGATCATCCGGGCCACCTCCGGGTAGCCGCCCTCGAGGAGCTTGGCGTTGACCAGCTCCTGGATGAGGTCGGTGGCCCGGTAGCCGACGATGCTCGCGCCGAGCAGCTCGCCGTAGCGCCGGTCGCCCACGAGCTTGACCATCCCGGACTTCTCGCCGTATACCGCTCCGGCCCCGACGGCCCCGAACGGCACCTTGCCCACCACCACGTCGTAGCCGGCCTCGGCGGCCTGGGCCTCGGTGAGGCCGAAGCTGCCGACGTTCGGGTCGCAGAAGGTGGCGCGCGGGATGTCCTGGTAGTCGCGCGGGTGGGGGTCCTCCCCGGCGGCGGCCTCGGCGGCGATGATTCCCTCCTCGCTGGCCTTGTGGGCCAGGGCGGGGCCCGGAACGATGTCGCCGATGGCGAAGATCCCGGGAGCGCTCGTGCGCATCTGCCCGTCGACCTTCACGCGGCCGTTCTCTCCGAGCTCCACGCCGGCGGCGGCCAGTCCCAGGCCCTCCTCGTCGGGCCCGCGCCCGGCGGAGATGACCATCCACTGCGCCTCGTGCTCCTCGCCGCCGCTCTTCCAGGTGACCGAGTCCTTCCCGGCGGAGATCTCCGACAGGTCGGCGCCGGTAACGATCTCGACGCCCTGCTTCTTGAAGGCCCGTTCGACCAGGCGGCTTACGTCCGGGTCCTCGGTGGGCAGCACGCGGTCGGCGACCTCGTAGAGGGTCACGTCGGTGCCGAAGCGGGCGTAGGCGCTGGCGATCTCGCAGCCCGAGGCGCCGGCGCCGACGACGGCCATGCTTGCCGGGAGCTCGTCCATAGCCCAGGCCTCCTCGGTGCCGATGACCGGCCCGCCGAACTCGACGCCGGGGATGGGCTGCCCGACCGAGCCGGTGGCCAGGATGATCGCCTTCGTCGCCTCCAGCCGGCGGCCGTCGACCTCGACGCCGAGCCCCCCGGTGAGGGTGGCGGCGCCCTCGATCAGCTCGATGCCGTTCTTCTTGAGCAGCATGTCCACGCCGCCGGTTAGCGCCTTGATCACCTTGCCGCGGTGTTCGGCAACGCCGGGGAAGTCGACGGTCGGCTCGCCGACGACGATGCCGTGCTCGCCGGCGCTGCGGACCTCCCCGAGCAGGTCGGCCGACCGCAGGACGGCCTTGGCGGGGATGCAGGCCACGTTCAGGCAGCGGCCGCCGATGTGGCTGCGCTCGATCACCGCGGTCTTCAGGCCCAGCTGCGAGGCCCGGATCGCGGCCACGTAACCGCCCGGTCCCGAGCCGATGACGATGCAGTCGAAGCTGTCCTGCGCCATGCGGCGAGTCTAGGTAACGGACTTCACCGGGGCGGCCCGCCTATTGCGGCCGGGCGTGGTCGCCGGGGCGCGGGACCTTGACCCGGCCCAGCACGCGGACGAGCTTCCAGAAGAGCCAGCCTCCGAGCCCCAGCACGGCCAGGCAGAGGATCAGGGCGAGGAGGTTGCCGGCGACCATCACCGAGAGGCCGGCGATCACCAGGGTCACGGCCAGCAGGGCCTGGAACCCGAGCAGCGCCCAGTAGCGCAGGTTCCACATTCCCCAGGCCGCCACGAGCATCAGCGCCCCGAAGAGCAGCACGCCGAAGACGTTGGGCTTCTGGCCCTGGACCTCGACGCCTGCGAGGAAGAGCCCGAGGTTGGAGACGGCGAGGACCACGGCCACGACGCTGGCCACCACCACCGGGGTCGGCCGCTCCCCGGGCTCCAGCGGCGTGAGGCCGGCGCGGGCGATCTCGTCGCGCTCGGCGCCGGTGAGCCTCTTCTTCGGCTCGCCCTGGCCGGGCGGCGGCTTGCGGCTTCTCTTGCCCACGGTCAGAGGCTCCGTGGCGGGTCGGGGCTGCGGCTCATCGAGGCAAGTCTCGCAGGGCGCGGGCCGGTAGCGTGAAGAGGGGTGGACGAGCTTCTCGACAGCTTCCAGGAGGCGTGGTCGGGACGGCGCCGCGGGGCCTTTGCCGCGGTCTGCGCGCCGGACCTCCACTGGACCGACCCGCTGGTCCAGGAGCCGGTCTACGGCCCCGAGGCGCTCGGCGACCGCGCCGCCCGGCTCTGGGACGCCTTTCCCGACGCGACGGTCGAGTCGGCCGGCGAGCGCCTCGGCGACGGCCGCTTCATCGCCGCCCCGGTGCTCGTGAGCGGCACCCACCAGGAGTCGATCGCCTCCATCCCGGCCACCGGCCGGCGCCTTACGGTTCACGCCCTCCTCTACTGCGAGCTCGACCCCCCGGGGGAGCGGCTCTGGCGGGTTCGGGCCTTCTTCGACGCCTACGACGCGGCGGTCCAGCTCGGCGTGATGCCCGGGCGCGGATCGATCGGGGAGAAGGCGATCCTCCTGGTCCGGGGCTTCGGGCTGCGTCGCCAGGGCGGCGACGAGGTGGAGCGCCGCAGATGAAGGCCTGCCCGGCCAGCGCCGTCGCCCCGGCACACCGGAGCGGTGCAACGACGCGGGCGCAGCGCCCGCCCGGGCGCCCGTATATTCACGCGCCTTGTCACGCCTCTTCCTCACCGGAGTCGAGCCCGGCCGCGACGGACTGGTCGCGATGGTCGCGCGCGCCGGTGAGCTGAAGGCGGCCCCGCTCTCCTCCTCGGCGCTAGAGGGGAAGGTGGTGGCGATCCTGTTCGAGAAGCCCAGCACCCGGACCCGGCTCTCCTACGAGGCCGGGATCGTCGAACTGGGCGGGTACCCGATCGTCCTTCGCCCGGACGAGATGCAGCTCTCCCGCGGCGAGTCGGTAGGCGATACGGCGAGGGTCCTCTCCGGGCAGGTTGCCGCGGCCGGGATCCGCACCGGCAGCGAGGAGACGATCACCGGGCTGGCGGAGGCCGCCTCGATCCCCGTCTTCAACATGCTCTCCCCGCTCCACCACCCGTCCCAGGGCCTGGCCGACCTGGTGACGCTCGCCGAAGCGTTCCCGGGGCGCGATCTGGGCGACCTGACCGTCGCCTTCGTCGGCGACGGCAACAACGTCGCTCGGTCGCTGGCGCTGATGGGCAGCGAGGTGGGCGTCGACGTGGTCGTCTCCTCGCCCCCCGGCTACGAGCTCGAGCCGGAGGCCGGCGGTCGCCGGGTGGCCGACCCCCGCGAGGCGGTCGCGGGAGCCGACGCGGTCTACACCGACGTCTGGGTCTCGATGGGTGATGAGGAGAGTGCAGACGAGCGCCGCGCGGCGCTGGCGGAGTGGCAGCTGAACGAGGAGCTCCTGGCGCTGGCCGCGCCCGAGGCGATAGTCATGCACTGCCTGCCCGCCCATCCCGGCGAGGAGATAACCGAGGGGCTCCTCTACGGGGGTCGCCAGCGGATCTGGGACCAGGCCGAGAACCGTCGCCACGCCCAGAAGGCGCTGCTCGAGTGGCTCCTCGCCCGGCCCTGAGCCGAAGCTGCGATCCTCGCCCCAGTGAGCACCGAGGGCACCACCGGAGCAGTGCGCAGGCGCGTTGACCGGGGCGACGAGCTGGAGCTGGAGGTCGAGTCGCTGGCCTTCGGCGGCAACGGCGTGGCCCGGGTCGAGCTGGAGGGCGGCCGCAGCTACGTGGTCTTCGTCCGGGATTCCGTTCCCGGCGACCGGGTGCGCGCCCTGGTTACCCGCCGCAAGCGCCGCTACGCCGAGGCCCGGCCGATCGAGCTGCTCGAGGCCGGCCCGGACCGGATCGAGCCCGTGGCCGACCATCCCGGCGTTCCCTGGCAGGTCCTCTCCTACGAGCGCCAGCTGGAGATCAAGGAGGCGCAGGTCGACGAGGCGCTGCGGCGCCTGGGCGGCCTGGACGGCTTCGAGCTGGAGCCGATCGTCCCCGCGGCCGAGCAGTGGCGCTACCGGAACAAGCTCGAGTACTCGTTCGGCTCGGTCGACGGCGAGCTCTGCTGCGGCTTCCACGCGCCGGGCTCGTGGTCGGAGATCGTGCCGCTTGACGACTGCCTGCTGGCCTCCGAGCGGGGAAACGAGGCACGCCGGGTGGCGCTGGAGGCGCTGCGCCCGCTCGGGCTCGAGCCCTACGACCGCCGCGCCCACACCGGCTTCCTGCGCAACCTCGTGGTGAGGGAGGGCCGGCGCACCGGCGACCTCCAGGTGCGGCTGGTCACCTCCCCCGGGCCGTTCGACGGCTCCTCCTTTGCCGAGGCGATGGTGGGCGTCGGGGCGACCAGCGTCATCCACTCGGTCGCCGAGCGCACCGGCGAGACCACCCACGGCGGCCGCGACACCCTGCTGGCCGGCAGCCCGGAGATCGAGGAGCTCTGCGCCGGCCTGCGCTTCTCGCTCGGCGCCGAGGCCTTCTTCCAGACCAATACCGAGATGGCCGACGTGCTCTACGGGACGGCCGCCGAGTTCGCCGGGCTCAAGGGCTGGGAGCGCTGCTACGACCTCTGCTGCGGGATCGGCTCGATCGGGCTGGTCCTCGCGCCCAACGCCGGCGAGGTCGTGGGCGTCGAGATCGTCGAGCAGGCGGTGGAGGACGCCCGCCGCAACGCCGCGCTGAACGAGATCACCAACGCCACCTTCATCGAGGGGAACGTGCGCGTCGTGCTCAAGGAGCTCGCCGAGGGCCCGGCGCGCCCCGACCTGGTGGTGGTGGACCCGCCGCGCTCGGGCCTGGCCCGCAAGGCGGTGGCGCGGATCGCCGAGGCGGCGCCGAAGCGGATCGTCTACGTCTCCTGCAACCCGACCACGCTCGCTCCCGACGCGGCGCAGCTCGCCGAGGGCGGCTACCGGCTCGTACGGGTGCGGCCGGTCGACATGTTTCCCCAGACACCGCACATCGAGTGCGTCGCCCTGCTCGAGCGGGAGGGCTGATGGCCGAGCTGCGCAAGGGAGAGCATTCGGGGCTGGACGACACCGAGTTCACGTGGGAGGGCTCCCCTTTCGGTGACCGGCTCGTCGAGCTGGTGCTCGAGGGAACCAAGACGGCGACCTGCAGCCTGCTCGCCGAATGGGAGGCGGAGGGACGAGAGCCGCCCACGCCGGGGTCGCGAACCGCGCTGATCGACATGGCCGGCCGCGAGCGCGGGGTGGTCGAGGTAACGGAGGTCCGGGTCGTACCGATCCGCGAGATCGACGACGACTTCGCCCGGGCCGAGGGCGAGGGGTTCGAGGACGTGGCCCAGTGGCGGGCCGCCCACGAGGAGTTCTGGGCCTCCGACCAGCCCGGCGTGAAGGTCACCGACGAGACGATGATCGTCGCCGAGCGCATCCGGCTCGTTGAGCGGTTCGACCAGGGTCACGGCTGATGGAGTCGCCGATCGGCCGCCTCTCGCTGCGGGAGCGGTTCATGCGCCTGCGGGCCGCCGCCCCCAGGGCCGCGATCGCCGCGCTGGCGGCGGCGGTCTCCTACTTCATCGCGCACGAGCTCTTAGGCCATTCGAGCCCGTTCTTCGCGCCGGTCTCGGCCGTCATCGTCCTGGGGATCACCATCGGGGCCCAGCTCCAGCGGGCCCTCCAGCTCGCCCTCGGGGTTGCCCTGGGGATCCTCGCCGCCGACCTGCTGGTGGCGGTCATCGGCAACGGCGGCTGGCAGATCGGCGTGATCGTCTTCGCCGCCATGTGCCTGGCGGTCTTCGCCGGCGGCGACCAGCTCGCCGTGCGCCAGGCCGCGGCCGGCGGCCTGCTCGTCTCGGTCGCGGCCATCCCCGGCGACCCGGCCGGGGTCGCCCGCTTCGGAGACGCGGCGATCGGCGCCCTGGTGGCGCTGCTCTTCAACTTCGTGATCTTCCCGCTCAACCCGCTGAAGATGGCCCGCCGGGCCGTCGACCCGGCGCTGGGCTCGATCGCCTCGGTGCTCGACGACGTCGCCACGGCCCTCGAGAACCGCGACCAGGAGAAGTCGGTCGCCGCGCTGCACGCGGCCCGCCGGCTCGAGGACCACGTCGGCGACGTGCAGGCGACGATCGTGACCAGCGGCGAGATCGCCCGCCTGGCGCTGGTGAGGCGCGGCCAGGTGGAGGCGGTGGACCGCTACGCCCACGCCGTCGACCTCCTCGACCGCGCCCAGGGCGACGTCGTGGCCCTCGCCCAGGGAGCCCACCGGGCCGTCGAGCACGGCGACCGGATTCCCATCGAGGTGGTGGCCGGCCTGCGCGACCTGGCCGCCTGTGCCCGCCACCTGGGCGCCTCGTTCGAGGACGACTCCGAGCAGGAGCTGGCCCGTGCGGCGGCGATCCGCGCGGCGGCGGCGACGACCGCCGGGCTGGACGAGACGCGCAACCTGTCGGTCAGCCTCGTGGTCGGGCAGGCCCGGATGACCGCCGGCGACTTCCTGCGGGCGATGGGGATCGAGCCCCAGGATGCGCGCACCACCCTGCGCGAGGTGGCCGACGACAGCGAGGCCCGCTCCCGGATCGCCAGCGAGGCGCTCCGCAGCCAGGGGCTCGACGAGGAGATCGACGCCGCCCGCCCGGGCGGCGAATCGGCTTAGACTCCCGGCGATGCAGGCCGTGACGATCAGCGACGGCGAGCTGCTCCTCGCCGAGCACCCCGACCCCGAGCCCGGGGCCGGCGAGGTGCTCGTGGCCGTGCGCGGCGCCGGCCTCAACGGCGCCGACCTGCTCCAGCTCAAGGGTGGTTACCCCGCCCCGCCCGGCTCCCCGGCCGACATTCCCGGCCTCGAGCTTGCCGGGGAGGTCGTGGCGCGCGGGCCGGGAGCCGGGCGCTTCGCCGAGGGCGACCGCGTGATGGGGCTCGTCGGCGGCGGCGGGCAGGCCGAGCTCTGCGCCGTCCACGAGCGCCAGCTGATGCCGGTTCCCGAGCGCCTGGACTGGGCCCACGCCGGCGGCGTGGCCGAAGCCTTCACCACCGCCCACGATGCCCTCTTCACCCAGGCCCGGCTGGCGATGGGCGAGAGGGTCCTGGTCAGCGGTGCCGCCGGCGGCGTGGGGACGGCCGCCGTCCAGCTCGCCGCGGCGGCCGGGGCGCTGGTCGTGGCCTCGGTCCGTGACGGCTCGCTCCACGATGCGGTGGCCGGCCTCGGGGCCTCGAGGGTCTGTACCCCGGAGGAGAGCCCCGACCTGGGCCCGTACGACGTGATCCTGGAACTGGTCGGCGCCCCCAGCCTGGAGGCCAACCTCGGCGCGCTGGCCACCGGCGGGCGCATCGCGGTGATCGGCGTCGGCGCCGGCTTCAAGGCGGAGCTGAACCTGCTGAAGCTGATGGGCGCGCGGGGCTCGATCTCCGGAAGCACGCTGCGCGCCCGGCCGCTCGAGGAGAAGGCGCAGACCGCCCGTGCCATGGAGCGCCACGTCCTGCCGCTGTTCGACGCGGGGCGCCTCGAGGTACCGCTCCAGCAGGTCTTCCCGCTCGCGCAGGCGCCGGCCGCCTACGAGCTCTTCGCGCTGCCGGGCAAGTTCGGCAAGATCGTGCTGGAGCCCGGGTCGTGAGCAGCAACGCGATCGAGCGCTTCTGGGACGCCCGCCAGGCCGGGGACTGGGACGAGGTCGCCGCCCTGATCCGTCCCGGCGTGAGGATCTCGCTGCCCCACCAGGGCCGGGAGCCCAGCCGCGACGAGTTCCTGACCATGCTCCACCTCGTCCACGCGCCCGGGTCGACCACGGTGATCGATCGAGTCATCACCGGCCGCGGGCTGGATATCGCGGTGAGCGCCTCGGTCCGCCGGCCGGACAGCGTCCTTCAGTGTGCCGGCTTCTACGAGCTTCAGGCGGGGCTGATCGAGCGGATCGAGGAGACGTGGATGGTTCCCGGCAACGGGAGCTTCGACCTCTCCACCGTCGGGCCCCGCGCCTAGTAGGGCGGGAGCTCGGACCACCAGTCGCCGAGCGCGCGGAAGGAGGCCCAGAACTCGCGCTTGGCCTCCTCTTCGTCGAGCGAGTCGTCGATGTCGGGAGTCACCAGCACGTCGCAGGACGGCGTGAGCGGCGCGACCGTGCCCGGCGCCCACTCGATCGGCTGGGCGAGGGGAAGCTCCATCTCGTTGATCGCGGCGACGGTCTGTTCGCCCATCGCTACGAGCATCCGGGGCTGGACGATCGCGAACTCTTCGACGAGGCGCCCGGAGCAGACCGGGTCGGCCATCGAGGCGTCGGGCACCGGGCACTTGACCACCAGCGTGCCGTAGACGGCGAGCGGGTCGATGCCCAGCCGCGTCAGCGACTTCTGCAGCGCGTTTCCGGAGCGTCCGTAGAAGGCGACTCCCTCCTCGATCTCCGAGACCTTGGGCGCGAACTTGACGAGCATCACGTCGGCCTGGGGGTGGCCCGAGCCCAGGACCGGCATCAGGTTCCCGCGCGGGCAGTGCTCGCAGGAGTGGATGTCGCGGGAGAGCGAGTTGATCTCGCGGATGGCGCGCTCGAGGTACTTCTCGCGGATCTCGTCGTCGGTGGCGGGCATCCGTGGCGAGGCTTTCGACGGCTGGGCCCGTTCTCCCTCGCGCTGCATCAGCCCTTGCGCGCCGTGGCCTTCGGCCGCTTGCGCCGGCCCCCGGCCGAGCCGCCGCGGGTCTGCAGGAACTTGAGCGCCTGGACGTAGACGTAGTTGGTGGGGGTCGTGTGGATCTCCGCGGTGCGCAGCGACTCCATGAACTCCTCGGGCCCGTCGAAGTCGTGCATCCGCACGCGGGCGGTGCCCAGCCCCTGGGCCACGTGGGCGTCGGAGCCGGCGGCGGCGGGTATCCGGTACTTGCCGGCAAAGCGCACCGCCTCCTCGTTGAAGGCGTCGAAGGCCACCCTCGGGTTGAAGACCTCGATCAGGTCGATGTCACTCACGATCGAGAGCAGGTTCTCGTAGTCGGGAACCGAGTGCATCCGGTCGAACGGGTGGGGCACGTAGACCAGGCCGCCCTGGCGCTTGATCTCCGCGACCGTCTCGGCGAGGGTCATGCCGCGCTCGATCTTCTCCTTGATGAAGAGGCCGATCACCTCGCCCTGGTCGGCGGTCTTGATCTCCTCGGCGAGGATCACCTTCACCCCGTAGGCGTCGGCGATCTCGGCGGCCGCGACGGCGCCGGAGATCTCGTTGTGCTCGGTGATGGCGATCGCGCCGAGCCCCTTCTCGCGCGCGGTCTCCAGCAGGGTCTCGACCGGCGTGGCGCAGTCGTGGCTGTGGTCGGTGTGCATGTGGAGGTCGACGTCGATCGTCGGGCGGGCGGCGAGCCTGCGGGCCAGGGCCGCGTTCCCGCCGAGCGGCTTGCGGCGCGCGGCGAGCTCCTCGTAGATCGCCTCGAACTCG
Organism: Solirubrobacterales bacterium; assembly: GCA_046091165.1. Lineage (GTDB taxonomy): Bacteria > Actinomycetota > Thermoleophilia > Solirubrobacterales > Solirubrobacteraceae > F1-60-MAGs163. The sequence goes on from JBJTBE010000023.1 coordinate 12,404, forward strand.
TCGGTCACCAGCGACCAGTCGCGGACGAGCGCCGCCCCGGCGAGCCGCTCGCGCAGCGGCGCGTCGTCGATCAGGCGGGTCAGCTGGGCGGCGAGGACGGTCGCGTCCCTGGGCTCGAAGAGCAGGCCGCGGTCCCCCTCCCCGAGCACCTCGGCGTAGACCGGCAGCCTCGAGGCGACCGGCACGGCGCCGCCGGCGCTGGCCCGGGCGAGGATGCCCGGCTCCGGCTCGGCTCCCGAGGAGGCGCCGACCATGATGTCGGAGGCGGCGATCAGCTCGTCGAGGCTTACCTCGCCCGGCTCGGCATAGTGGACGCGGTCCCGCAGCCCCGCCCGCAGCGGCGTCGACGACGGACCGTCCTCGGAGCGGATCAGCAGCTCCCAGTCGGCTTCGCTCCCGATCAGGCGCAGGGCGCGCAGCAGGAGCCGCAGCGCCGGGCGCTCCTCCTCGTCGGCGAAGGCGATCCGCAGCGGCCGGGTCGCCGGGCCGCCCACCCGCTCCAGCGCCGGAGCTCCGGGCAGGACGAGCCGGTACTCGGCGGGGAAGTGGCGCTCCATCACCTGGGCGGTGGTCTTCCAGCTGGCGGTGCGGGCGTCGAGCCGGCCGAAGAGCAGCTGCACGACGCGGCGCGCGACCTGGGTGGCCACCAGCCGTTCGGTGGGGGCGTGAAAGCTGCCGACGTTGAGGGCCCGCGAGCTGCGCAGCGCCGCGCTGGCCAGGCCGGGGGCGAACGGCTCGTGGACGTGGCAGATGTCGAAGGGCGCCTCGTCGAACAGGTCGCCGAGGGTCCGGGTCACGTCGCTGGGCAGGTTTACGCGCCGGCGCCACGGCAGGCCGCCGAGCGACTCGCTCACCGGGAGGACGAGCGGCTCGCCCTCGGCGAGCCCGAGCAGCTGCTCGGCTCCCTTGCGGATCAGCTTTCGCCCGTCACGGACGGCGCTGGCCGAGATGGACGGGGCGACGATCACCACCCGGTGGCCGCGGGCGGCGAGGTCGTCGCTCAGGCGGGCGATCTCCTCGTTTACCTCGTGGCGGCGCTCCCAGGCGAACGGGGTCACCTGCGCGATCGCGAAGCCGTCGGCCACGCGGCCAGCATAGAGAGCGCCGCTGTGCTGCGCCGTTCCTGGCGGAGGCGGCTACCCGGACCCGCGGCGCTACTTCTTCGCGGCGGCGCGCTTCTTGGCCGGGGCCTTGCGGCCCTTGGGCTTCGTGCCCGGCTTGCGCGCGTACTGCTTGATGAACTTCTCGGTGTCCTGGCGGGCCTGGTCGTCGGGCCGCTGGTTCTTGGGGGACTTCATCAGGTACGAGCTCGGGCCGTCGAGCTGGCCGCTGACCCCGTGGTTCAGCGCGAGCTTGCAGAGCCGGACCGCGTCGATGACGATCCCCGCCGAGTTGGGCGAGTCCCACACCTCGAGCTTCATCTCGAGGTTGAGCGGCACGTCGCCGAAGGCCTTGCCCTCCACCCGGATGTGGGCCCACTTGCGGTCGGTGAGCCAGGGCACGTAGTCCGAGGGGCCGATGTATACGTCGTCGGCCGGCAGCTCGTGGCCCATGATCGAGGTCACGGCCTGGGTCTTGGAGATCTTCTTGGACTCCAGCCGCTCGCGTTCGAGCATGTTGTAGAAGTCCATGTTCCCGCCGACGTTGAGCTGCGAGGTGCGGACCATCCTCACGCCGCGGTCGTGGAAGAGGCGGGCCATCGTGCGGTGCACGATCGTGGCGCCGACCTGGGACTTGATGTCGTCGCCGATGATCGGCAGCCCGGCCTTCCTGAACTTGCGGTTCCAGTAGTCGGAGCTGGCGATGAATACGGGGATGCAGTTGACGAACCCGCAGCCGGCCTCGAGCACCTGCTCGACGTACCAGCGGGTCGCGTCCTCGGAGCCCACCGGGAGGTAGGAGACGACGACGTCGGTGTGGGTGGCCTTGAGGATCGAGGCGATGTCGGCGGTCTCGCCGGGGGCCTTGCGGATCTTCTCCTTGGCGTACTTGCCGATCCCGTCGAGGGTCATCCCCCGGTAGACCGGTGCGCCGAGGTCGCTCGGGACCTTGGAGAACTTCATCGTGTTGTTGGGCGAGGCCCAGATCGCCTTGCCGAGGTCCTTGCCGACCTTGGTGGCGTTGATGTCGAAGGCGCAGGTGAACTCGATGTCGCCGACGTGGTAGCCCCCGAGGTCGGTGTGCATGAGCCCGTCGATCGGCTTGTTGGGGTCGGCGTTGCGGTAGTGCTCGACGCCCTGGACGAAGGCGCTGGCGCAGTTGCCGACGCCGACGATCGCCACCCGGACCTTGTCCTTCTGGTAGCGGGCCTTTCCGTTGCGCGAGGCGCCGTTTCGGTTGCCGTTGGTGCTCACAGTCTTCCCTTCAAGTCGATTCCCGCCATTCACACCGGCGAACGGCTCGGGTTACAGGGTCGCAGGTCAGGAGGCCGGGGTATCGGCCGCCTTGAGCTCGCCCCGCACGTGCACGATGCGCTGGATCGTAGTGATCACGCCCATCGCCGCAAGCACGTACACGGCCGGCGCCAGGAGCGAGAAGTCCCCGAGCCCGAGGCCGTTGGCGAACAGCAGCCCGACCGAGAGGACGGTGACCCGCGTGGCCCGGCTGCCGATTCCCACCTTGCACTCGACGCCGAGCGCCTCTGCGCGCGCCCGCGTGTAACTGACCATCACCGAGGCGAGGATCGCCACCGCGCAGGCCGCCGCCTCGAACCCCTTCCCGTCCTGGGCAAAGGTGTAGGCGACGGCGGCCAGCACCACCCCCTCCTCGATCCGGTCGAGCGTGGAGTCGAGGAAGGCGCCGAACGGCGTCCCCTTCCCCGACATCCTCGAGTAGCGGCCGTCGAGGGTGTCGCAGACCGAGCCGACGATGTAGGCGATCCCCCCGAGCACGAACATCTCCTGCCAGACCAGCGCGGCCGAGACCAGACAGAGCAGCAGGCCGGTGACTGAGATCGCGTTCGGGGTCAGCCGCGATTCGATCAGCGCGTTGCGGACCGCCTCGCGGCGCTCTCCCGGGACGTGCTCGTTCATCAGGACGCTGGCGGGACGGGGGTGGGGACGGCCATCGGAAGCGCCGATCCTAACCGTCCGCGGGCGCGTTCACGCGGCGGCGTTCACGCAGCGCATGCCGCGGCTGACCGCCCGCCCCGGCGCGAAGCGCGCGCCCACGCGCACCGTGCCGGGCCGCAGGGCCATCACCCGGGTCCAGCCGCCCGCCGCCCGCGAGAGGCAGGCCGACCCGGCCTCGACGGTGAAGTAGCTCGTCCATCGCATGCGCACGGTCACCGGCCGGGGCGACCACGCCTTCAGGGAGAAGCCGTCGTGGCCCATGGAGACGAGCCGGCCCGGGCCGCTGACCAGGGGCCTGGGGTCGGTGAACTCGTAGACCTTCCAGTTGGCGTTCGACCAGGCCGGCTCCAGCCACTGGGGCCGCGAGGCGATCACCTCGAGCTCCCGCCGGCTGCTGGGGTCCGGCGCCGCGTCGGGCACGGCCACGTACCGCACGGCGTTCCCACGCAGCCACGCCCGGTACTCGGCCGGGCTGAACGGCCTGTCGTAGCGGTAGAAGAGCTCGCCGTACTTGGTGTCCAGCTGGGTCATCCAGCCACGCGCCAGGGGGACGTGCGGCGCGAGGTAGGCGGCCTCCCAGTGGCCGCGGGTGAACGGCACCTCCACCCGGAAGGGCTCGTCGCCGCGGGTTCCCAGCCAGTCGATCAGCGGCTGGTGGTAGGCCTCGGCGGTGGAGGGGTCGGTCGCGCCCTTGGCGGTCTCGCGCAGCGGGCCGAGCAGCTGCCAGCCCACGATCGCCACCGCCAGCAGGACGATCGCCGGTGCGTAGCGGGGGCGCTCGCTGCGGCTGAGCGCGAGCGCGGCGATCAGCGGCCCGGCGAAGAGGACGGCCAGCCGCGAGACGTTCTCTCCCAGCGGGGAGGGAATCAGCGCCGAGGCGATGATTGCCGGCACGTAGATCGCCGCCGCGATCTTCACCGGTTTCTGGTCCTCCCCGGCCAGCAGGTAGAGCGCCACCGCGGCGGCTACCGGTATCGCCGTGTTGAGCAGCGGGTAGGGCTGCACCCCGCCGGAGGGGAAGCCCAGCGAGAGGCCGAGCACCATCAGCCCGGCACCGGCGGCCATCAGTGCCGCCGGGCGCGAGCGGCAGGCCAGGAAGAGCGAGCCGGCCGCGAGCACCATGAACAGGCCCGAGACCGGGCTGGTGGCGGCGCAGGCCACGGCGCCGATCACCGCGAGCGTGAAGTGCCGGCGGTCCCAGGCGAGGATCGCCGCCAGGCCGACGGCCACCCCGAGGCTGAAGGTGATGCGGCCGATCATCAGGTCGCCGATCGCGGCCAGGGCGAACCAGACCGTCGCCACCCGGATCGCCGTCGGGCTGAAGCGGCCGCGCAGGAGCAGGCTGAAGCAGACCACCGAGACCCCCACGGCCAGTGCGCCGACGACCCGCGGGCCCAGCAGCGCGCCGAGCGGCGGGAAGACGAGGCTGTAGCCGAGCAGGTTGTGGCCGCCGTACCAGGAGGCGTCGTAGATCTCGTAGCCCTCGCGGCCGAAGAGCGTGGCGCGGTAGACCTGCGCGGCCAGGTCGGGCGTGGGCGGGGCCACGGCCAGCCACAGCAGCACGAGTGCCGCGGCAATCAGGAGGGCCGGAAGCGCGGCCCGGTCCCGGTCGAGCAGCCCCTTCACGTTTCCAACATACCCCGCGGGAGCCGCCAATCCTGTTCCTTTTCCGTTGCCCCGGCCTTCGGGCCCCGGTTACCGGGTTGCGCCCGGCTCCCCGGCCAGGAAGCCGGCCACCGTCTCGACCAGGTCGGGCCGGTCGAGCCAGGGCCAGTGGCCGGCGTCCTCGAGGTGGAGCACCTCGACCGGCCCGCCGAGCGCTCCGGCGTATAGGTCGGCAAAGTGCGGCGCGATGTAGGGGTCGCGGTCGCCCCAGACCACCAGCGCGGGGCAGGTGATCTCGCCGAGCCGGCTGCCCGCCTGCTCCAGGCGAGCCGGGGGGCTGGTCCGGTAGAGCTGGAGGATCGCCCGCTGGGTACCCAGGTCGAAGCCGTCCATCGTCTGGTCGATCAGCGCCTCGGGCAGGGGACCGGGCGCCGCGTTGGATTCGCGCGAGAGCAGGCGAAAGGTCCACTTGAAGGTCAGGCCCATCGACAGCTCGCCCAGGCCGGGCGTGCGCCAGACCCGCGCGGTGCGGTGCCAGCGGTAGCCGGGCAGGAAGGGGACGGCGTCGATGATCACGAGTCGCCTCACGCGCTCGGGGTGAGCCTGCGCCCACGCGAGCCCTACCGCCCCCCAGTCGTGGACGACCAGGTTCACCTCGTCCAGGCCGCGCTGGTCCAGGAACCATTCGATGAACTCGGCCTGGCCGTCGATGGTGAACTCCCGGGTTCCGCGCTTGGTCGAGCGCCCGAAACCCGGGAGGTCGGGGGCCAGGCCACCCGTGCGCTCGAGGAACGGGATCCAGTCGAAGCTTCCGGTGGGCACCCCGTGCAGGTAGAGGGTCGGGGTTCCCTCCCAGGGGGCGGTGCGCCAGAAGATCGGCTCGCCGTCGACGGTCTCGGTCTGCTCGGTGATCTCGCGCATCGGCTGGCGCACGATACCTTCGGTCGGTGAGCGCGAGGGCGGCCACGATCCCGCGGGACCGGTGGAAGCGGCCCACCGCGCGCCGCGTCGAGACCGTCAGGCGCCGGCTGCGCGAGGCCTACGGCGTTCCCGTCGCCGCCCCGCACGCCGACCCGCTCGGCGAGCTGATCCTCACCGTCCTTTCCCAGTCCACCAACGACCGCAACCGCGACGTGGCCTTCCTGCGGCTGCGCCGGCGCTTCGACAGCTGGGAGGCGGTCCGCGACGCGCCGGTGGAGGAGATCGAGGAGGCGATCCGCCCCGGCGGTATCTCGAAGGTCAAGTCGAGGCGGATCAAGGCGATCCTCGAGGCGATCGGCGACGACCTCGACCTCGAATGGATGCGCGACGCGCCGCTGGAGGAATCCCGCGACTACCTCTGCGCGCTGCCGGGGGTGGGGCGCAAGACGGCGGCCTGCGTGCTCTGCTTCTCCTACGACCTGCCCGACGTGCCCGTCGACACCCACGTCTCCCGCGTGGCCACGCGCCTGGGGCTGCTGCGCCCGGGGGCCCCGTTCGAGGAGCAGCACGACGAGATGTCGGCGATTACCCCCGATGACGCCGCGCTCGAGTTCCACGTGAACCTGCTGCGCCACGGGCGGCGCACCTGCCACGCCCGCTCGCCGGCCTGCGGGGAGTGCGCCCTGCGGCGCATCTGCCCGTCCCGGGCCTGATCTGTCGCCCCCGTGGGCCCGCTTTCCCGGGGCACTGGACGAATCCCCACATATCTGCTAGACTCCCACTCAGATTTTGCGCGTCCCTCTACTAAGGGCGCACCAACCCCCCCGGCCACGGGCCGGCAGACAGCAAGGAGCAGTCAGAAAACATGGGCAAGATCATCGGAATCGACCTCGGCACGACCAACTCGTGCATGTCCGTCCTCGAAGGGGGCGAACCGACCGTCATCGAGAGCTCGGAGGGTGGCCGCACCACTCCTTCGGTCGTCGCGTTTACCCCCGCCGGAGAGCGGCTCGTGGGAACGGTCGCCAAGCGCCAGGCGGTAACCAACCCGCAGAACACCATCTTCTCCATCAAGCGCTTCATGGGCCGCAAGGAGGGCGAGGTCCAGGAGGAGGAGTCGATCGTCCCGTACAAGGTCGTCTCCGGCCCCAACGGCGACGCGCGCGTCGAGGCCGAGGGCAAGGAGTACAGCCCGCCCGAGATCAGCGCGATGGTGCTCGGCAAGCTCAAGGCCGATGCCGAGGCCTACCTCGGCGACACCGTCGACGGCGTGGTCATCACCGTCCCGGCCTACTTCAACGACGACCAGCGCCAGGCCACCAAGGACGCCGGCCAGGTCGCCGGGCTCGACGTCAAGCGCATCATCAACGAGCCGACCGCCGCGTCGCTGGCCTACGGCCTCGACAAGGAGGAGGACCAGACGATCCTCGTCTTCGACCTCGGTGGAGGCACCTTCGACGTCTCCGTCCTGGAGATCGGCGACGGCGTCTTTGAGGTCAAGTCGACCGCGGGTGACAACCACCTCGGTGGCGACAACTTCGACAAGGCGATCGTCGACTGGCTGGCCGCCGAGTTCAAGAAGGAGCAGGCGATCGACCTCACCGAGGACCCGATGGCCCTCCAGCGCCTCTACGAGGCCGCCGAGAAGGCGAAGATCGAGCTCTCCACCGCGCAGGAGACCCAGATCAACCTGCCGTTCATCACCGCCGACGCCTCCGGGCCCAAGCACCTGGACACCCGCCTGACGCGGGCCAAGCTCGGCGAGCTGACGGCCGACCTGCTCGACCGCGTGGTCGCCCCGGTCCGTCAGGCGCTCGACGACGCCAAGGACAAGGGAGCCGGCGACATCGACCACGTCGTCCTGGTCGGAGGCATGACCCGTATGCCGGCCGTCCAGGAGAAGGTCAAGGAGCTGACCGGCAAGGAGCCCCACCGCGGGGTCAACCCGGACGAGGTCGTCGCCGTCGGCGCCGCCATCCAGGCCGGGGTGCTGGCCGGCGACGTCAAGGACGTCCTCCTGCTGGACGTAACGCCGCTGACCCTCGGCATCGAGACCAAGGGCGGCGTCATGACGCGCCTGATCGAGCGCAACACGACGATCCCGACCAAGAAGTCTGAGGTCTTCTCGACCGCCGAGGACAACCAGCCCTCGGTCGAGATCCACGTGCTGCAGGGCGAGCGCGAGATGGCCTCGGGCAACAAGTCGCTCGGCAAGTTCCAGCTGACCGGCATCCCGCCGGCGCCGCGGGGCGTGCCGCAGATCGAGGTCGCCTTCGACATCGACGCGAACGGCAACCGCAACGAGACGGCCAAGGACCTCGGCACCGGCAAGGAGCAGAAGATCGAGATCCAGGCCGGCAGCGGCCTCTCGGAGGACGAGATCAAGCAGATGGTCGACGACGCCGAGAGCCACGCCGAGGAGGACCGCAAGGCCCGCGAGCTCGCCGAGGCCCGCAACAACGGCGAGAACGCCGCCCACCAGGCCGAGCGCCAGCTCGCCGACATGGGCGACCAGGTCGACGAGGCCTCGAAGGCCGAGATCGAGGGCGCGATCAAGGAGCTGCGCGACGTGCTCGAGAGCGACGACCCGGCCGTGATCAACGAGAAGGCCCAGGCCCTCCAGGCCGCCTTCCACCGGATCTCCGAGCAGATCTACGAGAAGGCCCAGCAGGAGGCCGGGCCCTCGGCCAACGGTGACGGCGGCGACGGTGGCTCTTCCGACGAGGAAGAGGTCGTCGACGCCGAGGTCGTGGACGAAGGCAACTGATGGAGAGCGCTCCGGAAAGCGGAGCCTCCGAGGAGGCCGTCGTGGACGCGACGGTCGTCGAGGAGCAGCCGGAGGCCCCGGCCGCGCAGGCGGCCGGGGAGCCGGAGCCTGCCGCCGGGCAGGCCGCTCCCGCCGAAGAGGCCGACTACAAGGACCAGTGGATGCGCGCCGTCGCCGAGCTCGACAACGTGCGCAAGCGCGCCCGTCGCGATGCGGCGGTCGCCGAGCAGCGCGGCATCGCCCGGCTGGCCCGCGAGCAGCTACCGGCCCTCGACAACCTCGACCGGGCGATCGAGTCGGCCCGCGAGCAGGGCGCGCCCGACGAGTTCGTCAACGTGCTCTCGCTGGTGCGCGGCGAGCTGATCGCCGCCTTCGAGAAGGTCGGGATCGTCGCCTACTCGCCCCAGGGCGAGCCGTTCGATCCCCACGTCCACGAGGCCATCGCCCAGCAGCCGGCCGACGGCGTGGCCGCCGGCACGGTGATCGAGGTCTACCAGTCGGGCTACCGGCTCGGTGACGAGATCCTGCGGGCGGCCAAGGTCGTCGTCTCGGCGTAGGGGGAGCCGTGGCTGAGAAGGATCTCTACAAGGTCCTCGGGGTCGACAAGAAGGCGTCGGCCGACGAGATCAAGAAGGCCTACCGCAAGCTCGCGCGCGAGAACCACCCGGACCAGAATCCCGGCAACGCGGCGGCCGAGGAGCGCTTCAAGGCGGTGTCGGCCGCCTACGACGTCCTCGGCGACCCGGAGAAGCGCAAGGAGTACGACCGCGGCGGCATGTTCGCCGGAGGCAACCCCTTCGCCGGCGCCGGCGGCCCGGGCGGCGCCCCGTTCGACGCGGCCGGCTTCGGGGACATCGTCTCCCAGATGTTCGGCGGCGGCGCCGGACCCTCGCGCGCCGGGCGCCCGCGTCCCGAGCGCGGCCGCGACCTGGAGGCCGAGGTCAACCTCGGCTTCGACCAGTCGCTGGCCGGCGTCCAGGTTCCGCTCACCCTCACCACGCCGGGCGACTGCGGCACCTGCCACGGCACCGGCGCGCGCCCGGGCACCTCGCCGAAGGTCTGCCCCAACTGCCAGGGGCGTGGCGTCGAGTCCGAGGGGCAGGGGCTCTTCTCGATCTCCCAGCCCTGCATGCTCTGCCACGGCACCGGCACGGTGATCGAGGACCCGTGCGGCACCTGCGGCGGCTCGGGCCAGGTCGAGAAGAACAAGAAGCTCAAGGTCAACATCCCCGCCGGGGTCAAGGAGGGCTCGCGCGTGCGGATCGCCGGCCGCGGCGAGCCGGGCCGCAACGGCGGCCCCGACGGCGATCTCTACGTGATCACCCACGTTTCGCCCTCGCCGGTCTTCCGCCGCAAGGGCGACAACGTCGAGGTCGAGGTCCCGCTGACCGTAACCGAGCAGCTGCTCGGGGCCGAGGTCGAGGTGCCCACCCTCGACGGGAAGAAGAAGCTCCGCGTGCCCGCCGGCACCCGCCACGGCACCGTCCAGCGCCTGCGCGGCGAGGGCCCGCCCCGCCTGGGCAGCTCCGGCGCGAAGGGGGACATCCACTACCGCTTCGTGGTCGACGTCCCCAAGGAGCTCACCGACGAGCAGTCCGAGCTGGTGGAGAAGCTGTCGAAGACGATGAACGGCACCGACCCACGCGCCAGCCTCTTCGCCGCCGCCGGGAGGAGCTCCTGATGGCCGCGCGCCGGACGACCCGCACCACCCGCACCACGGTCACCGTCGAGTCGGGCCGGGGAGTCTTCATGATCTCCGTCGCCGCCGAGCTGGCCGAGATGCACCCCCAGACCCTGCGCATGTACGAGCAGCGCGGGCTGATCTGCCCCAAGCGCTCTCCGAAGGGCACCCGGCTCTACTCCCAGGAGGACGTCGACCGGCTGCGCCGCATCCAGGAGATGACCACCGAGCTGGGCCTCAACCTCGCCGGCGTCGAGCGCGTCCTGGCCCTGGAGGAGCAGCTCGCCGGCGCCCAGCGCCAGCTGGACGAGCTCGAGGGCGAGCTCGAGGCGGCGCGCCGCACCCTGCGCGGCGACCTCGTTCCCGTAACCCGCTCGTCCACGGCGATAATCCGCGCCTCCGACGTCCGCTGACCCCCAAAAACCCGGGAATAAGGGCCTTGCGGAATATATCTAAGTCTGATAGGCTTAGATCTGTATGAATCCAGACCGCTTCACCGTGAAGACCCAGGAGGCCCTCCAGGCCGCCCTTTCGCTGGCCGCGGCGCGCAACAACCCGCAGGCCACGCCCGAGCACCTTCTCGACGTCCTCCTCGAGCAGGAGGGCGGCGTCGTCGCGCCGGTCCTGCGCAAGCTCCAGGTCGACGAGAACGCCGTCCGCCAGCAGGTGAACGCTGCGCTCGACGCCCTTCCCACCGTCGCCGCCGGGGGCGAGCCGGCCGGTCCCTCCAGCGAGCTGATCCAGTGCCTGCAGAAGTCCGAGAACTTCATGCGCGAGATGGGGGACGAGTACGTCTCCACCGAGCACCTGCTGCTCGCCCTCGCCGGCCAGGACACCCCCGCCGGAAACGCGCTGCGAGACAGCGGCGCCACCGACGAGCGGCTGATGGAGGCGATCGGCCAGATCCGCGGCCCCCACAAGGTCACCGACCAGAACGCCGAGGACCGCTTCCAGTCGCTCGAGAAGTACGGCATCGACCTCACCGAGCGCGCCGCCGAGGGCCAGCTCGACCCGGTCATCGGCCGCGACGACGAGATCCGCCGCGTGATCCAGGTCCTCTCCCGCCGCACCAAGAACAACCCGGTGCTGATCGGCGAGCCCGGCGTCGGCAAGACGGCGATCGCCGAGGGCCTGGCCCAGCGGATCGTCAACGGCGACGTTCCCGAGTCGCTGCGCGACCGCCGCGTCATCTCGCTCGACATCGGCGCGATGATCGCCGGCGCCAAGTACCGCGGCGAGTTCGAGGACCGCCTCAAGGCCGTCCTCAAGGAGATCTCCGAATCCAACGGCGAGATCATCCTCTTCATCGACGAGCTCCACACGATCGTGGGAGCCGGCGCCGCCGAGGGCGCCGTCGACGCCGCCAACCTGCTCAAGCCGATGCTTGCCCGCGGCGAGCTGCGCGCCGTCGGGGCCACCACGCTCGACGAGTACCGCAAGCACATCGAGAAGGACCCGGCCCTGGAGCGCCGCTTCCAGCCGGTCCAGGTGACCGAGCCCTCGGTCGAGGACACGATTGCCATCCTGCGCGGGCTGCGCGAGCGCTACGAGGTCCACCACGACGTCTCGATCAAGGACTCGGCCCTGATCGCCGCCGCCACCCTCTCCGACCGCTACATCTCCGACCGCTTCCTCCCGGACAAGGCGATCGACCTGATCGACGAGGCCGCCTCGCGCGTGCGGATCGAGATCGACTCCCTCCCCGAGGAGATCGACGAGGTCGAGCGGCGCATCCTCCAGCTCCAGATCGAGCGCACCTCGCTGGAGAAGGAGAGCGATTCCGACAAGGCCACCGCCGAGCGGCTCGAGACGCTCGACCGCGAGCTCGCCGACCTCCAGGAGAAGGCCTCGGAGATGAAGGCCGAGTGGCAGTCCGAGAAGGACCGCATCTTCGGCGTCAGCGAAGTGCGCCGCAGGCTCGACGAAGCCAACCGCGAGCTCGACCGCGTCAGCCGCGAGGGCGACCTCGAGCGCGCCGCCGAGCTGCGCCACGGCGAGATCCCCGAGCTCGAAGCCCAGCTCGACAAGGCCCAGGAGACCGAGGACGAGGAGGGCGACAACCCCGACTCCCGGTTCTTCAAGGAGCACGTCGACAGCGAGGACGTGGCCGAGGTCGTCGCGCGCTGGACCGGCATCCCGGTCAGCCGGATCGAGGAGTCCGAGACGGCCAAGCTCGTCCACATGGAGGACCGCCTCCACCGGCGGGTGATCGGCCAGGACGAGGCGGTCGAGGCGGTCTCCAGCGCGCTTCGCCGCTCGCGGGCCGGCCTTCAGGACCCGGATCGCCCGATCGGCTCGTTCCTCTTCGTCGGCCCCACCGGGGTAGGAAAGACCGAGCTCGCCCGGGCGCTGGCCGAGTTCATGTTCGACAGCCCCGACGCGATGATCCGCATCGACATGAGCGAGTACGGCGAGAAGCACGCCGTCGCGCGCCTGGTCGGCGCGCCTCCCGGCTACGTCGGTTACGAGGAGGGCGGCCAGCTGACCGAGGCAGTCCGCCGCCGGCCCTACTCGGTGATCCTGCTCGACGAGCTCGAGAAGGCCCACCCCGACGTCTTCAACATCCTGCTCCAGGTGCTCGACGACGGGCGCCTCACCGACGGCCAGGGCCGCACGGTCGACTTCAAGAACACCGTGCTGATCATGACCTCCAACGTCGGCGCCGGCAGCGGTGA
>JBJTBE010000024.1:0-7685 GCA_046091165.1 Solirubrobacterales bacterium
CTCGAACTGGCCGCCGCTGTACATGCCGATACCGCGCGCCCGGCAGGTGTCATAGGCGTGGAAGAGCTCGCGCAGCGGTCCCAGGCGGGAAGGCTTGATGTTGACCATCGTCGGGGGGAACGGGAGGGCGTCGATATCGGCGACCGAGTGGATGCCCGCGTCCCAGCTGATGCGGTCCCGGTAGGGCCTGAGCACCTCGTCGATCTCGGGGGTGAGCTTCGGGTCCTCGATCCAGACGTCGTGGATCTCGGCGATCACACGCGAGTAGAACTCGGGGTCAGCCGGAGTGTCGACCTCGGTGCCCTCGTAGAGGCCCTTGAAGTCGAGCGTGTCGACGGCGCCGGTCTCGTGAAGGTGCTTGAGGACCTCGTCGCTCCACTCCGGCGTCGGGTCGAGCTTGAAGCGCAGGTGCGGGTAGGCGGCCAGGCGCCGGTCGACCGGGCCGGTGATGTCGGGGGGCTCGCCGAGGCGGACCGAGCAGACGAAGTCGACCGGGTGGGGCTCCATGCCCAGGCGCCCGTGGAGGCTCTCGCCGGCCTGGCGCAGGGCAAGGTCCAGCGCCGCCGATTCGAAGGCCCACGTTCGGTAGCGGCGGGATACCTCGCGCACCGGCTCGCCGGGGAAGAGGTCGAGCGACTCGACCAGGTCGCAGAAGCTCTCGATGGTGAAGCTGCCGGTGAGGTCGGGCAGCTCCTGCCAGGCCTGCAGGGCGTCGTGGTCCTCGCCGTCGTAGGCGACGTCCTCACCGAGCCCTTCCTCGCCGGCTCCGGCCATGGAGACGACCGTGGTCTGGCGGTGAAAGCCGGCCGACACGTCGGCGGCCAGGCCCGCCACGGCCACCGCCCCAATCTCCACCGGCAGGTCGGAGATGCGGGAAAAGGTGGTCACTGCTCCTCCTCGGCCGTCGCGGGCGCTTCCTTTTCGAGGCGCTCGACGAGCTCGTCGAGGTTCACCTCTTCCAGTCCCTGGCTGACCTCGTCGAGCTCGGCGGCACAGAAGTCGATCAGGGTGCGGCCCTCGCGCACGAGGTCGAGCGTCTCGCGCAGGCCGGCTTCGCCGGAGTCGAGCCGGCGGATGATCTCCTCCAGGCGCGCCACCGCCTGCTCGTAGGTCAGCTCCGGTTCAGCCATCGTCTTCGATCTTCGCACCAACCTCGCCGTCGGCGAACCTGAGCCGCACCTTCTCCTGCCTGCGCGCCTCGGCGGCGCTGGTCACCGGCTCGCCCGAGGGCGCCTCGACGATCGCGTAGCCGCGCGCCAGCACCGTCTTCGGGTCGGCCCCCTCCAGGGCCGCGGTAACCGCAGCCAGGGCGCGGCGGCGCGCGTCGGTCTCGGGGCCGGCGGCGGCCGCTGCCTTGCGGCGCAGCACCTCGCCGCGAACCCGGGTCAGGTCGCGCTCGGCGGCGCCCACGCGGGCCGAGGCGGCGCGGATCTCGCGGGAGCGCTGGTGGAGGTCACGGCGGTGGCGCTGGAGCTGCTCCCCGGGCACCCGGGCCAGGGAGGCCAGCGCCCGGGCTCGGGCGGCGACCGCCAGGCGCGAGCGCCGCTCCAGGTCGCAGGCCGCCGAGCGCAGGGCCGCCCACTCCTGCGGGACGACGACCTCGACGGCGACCTCGGCGGCGTGGGTCGGGGTCGAGCAGGCCACGGCGGCGACGTCGTCGATCAGTGTGCGGTCGGTGTGGTGGCCGACGCTCGAGATGACCGGAACGCGGAGCATCGCCACGGTGCGGCAGAGCGTCTCGTCACAGAAGGCGAAGAGGTCGGCCAGGGAACCTCCGCCGCGGGCGACGATCACCGTCTCGACCTCCTCGATGGCGGCCAGTTCCTGGAGGGCTTCGGTGATCCTCGGCGCCGCGTGGCGGTCCTGGACCGGGGCGAAGGCCCAGACCAGGCGCCCTTCCCAGCCGCGGCGGCGCAGGCCGGCGAGGATGTCGTCACGGGCCTTTCCGGTCTCCCCGGTAACCACCCCGATCGTCCGCGGCAGGCGTGAGCGCGGGAGCAGCCTCTGCGGCTCGAAGAGCCCCTCGGAGTCCAGCTGACGGCGCAGTCGCTCGAGCTGGGCGAGCAGGTCGCCCTCCCCGGCCACCTTCATCGCGGTCACGTCGAAGGAGAAGCCCGGGGAGGCGGTGCGGCTTCCCGGGTAGTAGTCGGGGCCTCCGGCGAGCACGAGCTGGACGCCGTCGGCCAGCTCCTCCCCGGTAAGGCCGATCGCCTCGAGGCGGTTGCGCCAGATGGCGCAGGGGATCGCCCCGTCGCCGTCGCGCAGCTCGAAGTAGGCACGCGCCCTGGAGAGGCGGAGGTTGAACAGTTCGCCGAAGACCTGGACGCGCTCGACGTCCTGGAGGAAGTCCTTGAGCCGTGCCGCGTAGGCGCCTACGGGGAAAGGCCCGGGAAGCTCGACCCCCTCTATGCCCGCCGGACGTGCCTGGGGCTCGTCCACCGGCGGGCTCAGCGCTCGTCCGGGTCGTTGACGCTGGCCAGCGGCTCCATGCCGGGGTCGGCCTGGCGCCCGCGGATCTCGCCGTCGAAGCCGATCTGCTCGAGCCGGGCGACCTCCAGCTCTCCCTCACGGCGGGCCGGGTGCTCCTCGGGAAGGCCCTCGATCAGGCGCAGGATGCGGTTGCGCAGCTGCATGGCGAAGTGGGGGGTGGAGGCGCCGCACAGGGCACGGATCTCCTCCACGGTTACCTCCGCCGCTGCGGCCTGCCGGGGGTCGAGGGCTTCGCTCATCGGTACCTGTTCTACCGCACCGGCTTGATCTCAAGCAGCCCGTCGATCTCGGCCTGGGTGGCGGCAGGCACCGCGCCGGTGTCGCCGATCATCCAGCCGCGGTTGTAGACGCCGCGCACCGGGTCGCTCGAATAGCCGGGACGGATGTCCCGCAGGTACTCGCGCACCACGCTCGGCAGCGAGCCGTCGCGGTTGATCACGAGAAGCGGCCCGTAGCTCCCGCTGGCGGCCAGCGGGGCGGCGGCGCCGGCGGCCTCCGGCTGGCCGGGGTTGACGAACTGGAAGCCGTGGCCCGGGTCGGTCACGCCCCAGCCGAAGCCCGAGCCGGAGAAGCGGGCGAAGGCGACAGAGCTCGCGGCGGCGGTGCCGCCGCCGATCCGGGTGACGCTGCCGAGCTCCCCGAGCTGGGAGGCGACGCCGGCCGAGACCGCCGAGGCCGGCCCGAGCAGGAAGATCCTGGGCTTGCCGTGGGAGCGGATCGCCTCCGCGGTCGCTGCCGGCAATTCGTCTTCCTGCGTGAAGAGGACCGGGTCGCCCGACTTGGCCGCCCAGGCGGCGGCCGGCATGGCGTAGGCCGGCGAGTCGACCGGCGCCACCACCACCGAGCGGCTCCAGCGGCCGGTCAGGCGCGCCCGGTACGCATCGACGTTGCCCGCAAGGGTGAACGGGTCGGCCCCGCCTATGGCCACCGTCTCGACGCCCTCGGGAGAGCCGGCGGTGCCGAGGCGCAGCACCTTGCCGGTGGTGGGGGAGAGCTCCTCGATCGCCTGGACGGTGGCCTCGGGCACTTCGCCGCCGTCGGTCAGCAGGAGAGGGGCCTTGAGCGGAGCGGCCATCAGCGACGCGGCGGCGATGGTCGCCGTCCAGGATCCCGCGTCGGCGAGCGCGATGGCCGGGGGCCGCTGGCCGGCTCCGGGGTAGACGGCACGGGCCGCGCCGGCCGCCAGCTCGACCGGGTTGGTGCCCGGCACGCGGCTGGTGTTCTTGGTGGCCGAGACCGGGATCGCCGGGGCGTTGGGCGTCGCCGGAGCGGCCTGGCCCGAAGATTCGTCTCCTGCCCCCCGCCCGCACCCGGCCAGCGCGAGCACGCCCGCGGCCAGCGTGGCGGCGGTCGCTAACCCTCTGCGGCGGCTGGCCATCGGGGCGAGCGTAGCGCCGATCGCGCCGGTCGGCGCTGCAGCGAAAATTTCCGTAACGAGCAGGGGTTTTTCGCCGGTTAACGAAGGGTGAACCGCTTCCGTCCCGAAACCCGTATACGTTGCTGGCACGCCGAATCATCCGCGAGGGTGATCGGGGGACCCAGTAGTTGGGGCTAATCCGGAGGTTTCCCTCCCGAGGCGCCGGTTCGTTCCGCGCTCGCCCGTCAGCTAACCCCGAAGGCCAACGAACGAAACCGACAGTGATCAAGAACACCAGGCTCACAGCTCTACTCGTCACCGGGCTCTGCCTTGCCATCGCCGGGAGTGCCTCGGCGGCCACGAAGAAGGCCCCGGCTCCGGCTGCGCCGCCGGTCAACGCCGGCCCGGCGACCGGCGGCCAGGAGTTCGGCGAGCCCAACCTCGCCGACGTACCGGTGGCCTCCGGCCAGAGGGCCCGCCTCCTGCGCAGCGGCAAGGCCGCCGCCCCGGAAGGCGCCCCCGAGCAGGTCAAGGAAGCGATCTGGGCCGCCAACCGGATCATCGGCAAGCCCTACCGCTACGGCGGCGGGCACGCGAAGTTCGAGGACAGCGGCTACGACTGCTCGGGCACCGTCTCCTACGCGCTTAGGGGCGCGGGCCTGCTCAAGAGCGCTCTCGACTCATCCAGCTTCATGCGGTGGGGCAAGCGCGGCAAGGGCGACTGGATCACCGTCTACACCAACCCGGGCCACGCGTACGTCGTGATCGCCGGCCTGCGCCTCGACACCAGCGCCGCCGACGACCCGCGTGGTGGCAAGGGCCCCCGCTGGCGCCCGCTGCGCAAGTCGGACCGCGGTTTCGCAGCCCGCAGCCTCGTCGGCTTCTAGCCACTCCCGGCGGCTGAGCGGCCCGTGGTTGCGGGCCCTGGAGACCGCCCGCACCCCTGATTGCAGATAACGGACGCCCCTGACCTACCTTTCCGATTCCGATGCGCGCGCGCCTTTCGCTCCTGGTCGCCGTGGCGGTGCTTCCTGCCGCCCTCTGGGCCCTGCTTCCGATGGGCACGCTTGGCGCTACCCGCGAGGAGCGCCTGCAGCAGAGGATCGACCGCACCGAGGCGAAGATCTCCTCCCGCAAGGGCAAGGAGAGCGTCCTGACCACCCAGGTCTCGGCGTGGAACCGCAAGATCCGCGGCCTGCAGGGCTCGATCAACAACCTCCAGTCCCGTGAGGACGTAATCCAGGCCGACCTGGACGACGCCACCCGCGTGCTCAACCGCACCCAGGCCGAGCTTCGCCGCCAGCGCAGCCTCCAGGTACAGCTCCAGGCCCGGCTGGCCGAGGGTCGCCGCGTGCTGGGCGCCCGCCTCGTCGAGCTCTACCGCGCCGACGACCCCGACCTGGTAACCGTGATCCTCAGCTCCAAGGGCTTTGCCGAGCTGCTGGAGCGCGGCGAGTTCCTGCGCCGCATCAGCGAGCAGGACCAGCGCGTGATCACCCTCGTGCGCTCGGCCCGGGTCAAGGCGACGATGACCGCCAACCGGCTCGACGTGCTCGAGAAGCGCCAGCAGACCGTCGCCCTGCGGATCAAGGAGCGCCGCGACGAGGTGGCCGCGGTCAAGGCACGGATCGTCCGGGTCCAGGACGGCTACGCCGAGGTGCGCGGCCAGCGGGCCGCCGCCCTCGCCGCCGTGCGCTCGGACCGCCGGCGCCTCGAAGGGGCGCTCTCCAAGATGGTCGCCGTCCAGCAGCGCATCACCGGCGTCCTGAACGGCGCCCCGGCCGGCCCGATCCGCAAGGGCACCGGCTCGATGATCTGGCCGGTAAACGGCCCGATCACCTCCCCGTTCTGCGAGCGGCGCTCCTGGGAGTCCTGCCACCCGGGCATCGACATCGGGGTGCCGTCCGGCACCCCCATACGGGCCGCCGACAGCGGACGCGTGGCGCTCGCCGCCCCGACCAGCGGCTACGGCAACTACACCTGCATCCAGCACTCCGCCTCGCTCTCGACCTGTTATGCCCACCAGTCCCGTTTCGCGGCCAGCGTCGGCCAGAACGTGAGCAAGGGCCAGGTCATCGGCTACGTGGGCTGCACCGGGTTCTGCTTCGGCGACCACCTCCACTTCGAGGTGCGCATCAACGGGGCGGTCACGAACCCCATGAACTACCTCTAGCCCTAGCCTCTCCCGCATGCAGCCGGAGATCGACCTCTTCGGGCTTCCGGTCAAGACCTTCGGCCTGATGTTCGCCCTCGGGTTCATCGCCTGCTGGGCGGTGATCCGCCGGCGGATGATCGAGATCGGAAAGCCGGCCGACTGGGCCTTCGAGATCATCTTTGCCGCCTTCGTCGGCGGCCTGGTCGGCTCCCGGCTGGCCTGGGTGATCGAGAACTGGAGCCAGGTCAGCGGGGACCTGCCCGGCGGCCTCTTTTCCGGCTCGGGGCTGGTCTGGTACGGCGGGGTGATCGGCGGAACGGTGGTCGTGCTGGGCTGGGCGAAGTGGCGCGGCTGGCTCTGCCCCGCCACCTTCGACATGGCCGCGGTGCCCCTGGCCCTCGGAAACGCGATCGGGCGCATCGGCTGCCAGCTTGCCGGCGACGGCGACTACGGCGAACCGTGGAACGGCCCGTGGGCGATGGGGTACCCGAACGGGACCGTGCCCACCGACCCCGGGGTGACCGTTCACCCGACGCCGATCTACGAGACCCTGGCCATGGGGCTGATCGCGTGGCTGCTGTGGCGGCTGCGCGACCGCGTGCGGCCCGGCTGCCTCTTTGCCCTCTGGCTCGTGCTCGCCGGGCTCGAGCGGTTTCTCGTCGAGTTCGTGCGGATCAACGACGTGGTGGCGCTCGGCCTCACCGTCCCCCAGCTGCAGAGCGTCGCGATGATCATCGGCGGCCTGGTCGTGCTGGCGGTGGTACGCCACCGGCACGGCTCGGTACTCGTGAGGCCGTCGGCCCAGCCCGCGAGCGCCTAGCGCGCGAAGCTCTCGAGGAGGAAGCGGACGCTGAGGTCCTGGAACTCGGCGTCGTGCTGGATAGAGCGGTGGTGGCCCCCGGGTACCGCCACGAACCGGCAGAGGCCCTCGGGCGCCACGTCGACCAGGCGCTCGGAGAGGGCAAAGGGCACCACCTCGTCCTCCTCGGCGTGCAGGAGCAGGAGGGGACAGCGCAGCGAGCGGACCGCCTCCAGCTCGTCGGCCTCCTCCAGGCTCTCCACCACCGCCGGGTCGGCGGCAAAGTCGAAGGCTCCGACCCGCAGGCCGGCGGCGAGGCCACGGCCGGGCGCCGGGCAGATCGCGATCACCGCGCTGGCGCCGACCGGCGCGGCCGCCACCAGCGCCACGTAGCCGCCCATGCTCGAGCCGCGCAGGCCCAGGGGGCCGGGCGGGAGCAGCGAGGCGATCTCGCCGACGTCGTCGACGAAGCGGCGGTCGAAGCTCCCTTCGCTTTCGCCATGGCCCCGCTGGTCGAAGCAGGCCGTGGCGATCCCGGCCGAGCGCGCCCGGCGGGCGAAGTCGAAGTGGGACTCCTTCGATGAGCCGGCCCCGTGGAGGACCACCAGCGATCCGGCCGGCTCGCCCTCCGGCAGGAAGACGGCGTAAGCGAGGCCCTCGTGGTGCCCGGTCTGTTCGGGCGGCTCGACGTGGACGGCACGCATGGCGTGGCATGATGCGGCGTCGATGGCCGGCGCGCAACTGCCCGAGAACGTCTACCCGGCGACGAGCCGGATCAACGACCAGGGCCGACTGGAGATCGGAGGCTGCGACATGGTCGAGCTGGCCCGCGAGTTCGGGACCCCGGTCTTCGTGGTCGACGAGGAAGACCTGCGCCGGCGCGC
>JBJTBE010000025.1:0-8687 GCA_046091165.1 Solirubrobacterales bacterium
CGGCAAGGGCCCCGTCACGTCGGACGACAAGAAGGTGGTGCCGCCGAAGCGCGGCGAGATGAAGCGCTCGATGGAGGCGCTGATCCACCACTTCAAGCTCGTGACCGAAGGGATGCGGGTTCCCGAGGGCGAGGTCTACACCGCGATCGAGGGGCCGCGCGGCGAGTACGGGGTCTTCGTGCGCTCCGACGGCTCGAGCAAGCCGGCCCGCGTCCACATGCGCGACCCCAGTTTCATCAACCTGCAGGCCACCCCGGCGCTCGTCGAGGGGAGCCTGCTCGCCGACATGAACGCCACCCTCGCCGTAATGGACCCGGTGATCGGGGGAGTGGACCGCTGATGGCCGATCCCGACCTCGACCTCCTTCCCGAGTTCCACACCGACGTCCGGCGGTTCGACAAGGGCTCGCGGATCCCGGGCTGGGACCGCGCCGCCGACCTGGACAAGGAGCCCGCCGAGATCCCCGATCCGGCCGACACCGAGGTCCCCGACGAGCTGCGCGCCGTGATCGAGGCCGAGATGGCCCGCTTCCCCGACTACCACTCGGCGGCGATCCCGGCCCTCTTCGCCGTTCAGGCGCGATACGGCTGGTGCTCCCCGGAGGGAATCCGTCAGGCCGCCTGCGTCATGGGGGTGACCCCGGCCTACCTGACCTCGATCGCCACCTTCTACGACATGTTCAATACCGAGCCGCTCGGGCGCCGGCAGGTTTACGTCTGCACCAATATCTCCTGCTCGCTCTGCGGCGCCGACGAGCTTCTCGCGATGCTGCAGGAGGAGCTGACCGGAAACGAGCAGGTCAACCTGCGCAGCTTCGAGTGCCTCGGGGCCTGCGACATAGCGCCGATGGCCTCGGTCGACGGCGTCTATGTCGGCCCGGTGCCCTTCGACGAGGTACCCGAGCTGGCCCGCCAGATCGCCGCCGGCGAGGACCCGCTGCCCGAGCGCCAGCTGGTCCGGCGCCCGTGCGCCGACCCCAGGGCGGCCGGCCCGGCCCCGCGGGACGGCGAGGGGGAGCCCCGGTGACCGACCTGCTCCTCTTCCGCGGGATCGACGAGCCCGGGCTCAACACGATCGACGTCTACGAGCGCACCGGCGGCTACGAGAGGCTCAGGAAGGCCTTCGCCATGCCGCACGCCGAGCTGATCGAGCAGCTGACCGACTCCGGGCTGCGCGGCCGCGGCGGCGCCGGGTTCTCGATGGGCAAGAAGGCCTCCTTCATCCCCCAGGGCGACATGCAGAAGTACGTCGTCTGCAACGCCGACGAGTCCGAGCCCGGCACCTTCAAGGATCGCGAGCTGATCCAGAAGAACCCCCACCAGCTGATCGAGGGCGTGATCATCGCCTCCTACGCCGTCGGGGCGACGATCAGCTTCATCTACATCCGCGGCGAGTACGCCGAGCAGGCCGACATCCTCGAAGTGGCCCTGATCGAGGCGCGCGAGCGCGGCCTCCTGGGGGAGAACATCCTCGGCTCGGGCTTCGACCTGGACCTGCAGCTCTACCGCGGCGCCGGCGCCTACATCTGCGGCGAGGAGACCGGCCTGCTCGACTCGCTGGAGGGCAAGCGAGGCAACCCGCGCCTCAAGCCGCCGTTCCCCGCCGTCGAGGGGCTCTACGGCGGTCCGACCCTGATCAACAACGTCGAGACCCTCTCGACCGTTCCCCACATCATCGAGATGGGGGCCAGCGAGTACGCGGCAATCGGCGTCCAGGACTCCACCGGCACCAAGCTCGTCTCGGTCAGCGGGAACGTCAAGCGTCCCGGCAACTACGAGATCGAGCTCGGCACGCCGTCGCGGGAGATCATCTACGGCCTCGCCGGCGGGCCGCCCGACGGCCGCGACATCAAGTGCTGGTTCCCGGGAGGCTCGAGCTCGCCGGTACTGACCGCCGACGACCTCGACCTCAGCTACGACTTCGACACGATGGCCGACGCCGGCTCGATGCTTGGCTCGGGCGCGATCATCGTCGTCGACGACTCCAACTCGGTGGTCGACGTCGCCTGGAAGCTCGCCCACTTCTACAGCCACGAGTCCTGCGGCAAGTGCACCCCGTGCCGCGAGGGAACCAAGTGGACGCTGACCATGGTCGACCGCATCAAGGACGGCACGGCCACGCCGATGGACCTCGACATCATGGCCTCGGTCCAGGACCAGATCATCGGCCACTGCCTCTGCGTCCTGGGCGACGCGATGGCGATGCCGGTCGGCTCGCTGATCGCCAAGTTCCGTGACGAGTTCGAGGCCGTAATCGAGGAGGCCCGCCAGCGCCGCGAGCGCGAGCTGATGGGAGGGGTGCTGGCCTGATGCCGCGCCCCGAGGTGAAGATGGTGAAGTTCACCATCGACGGCCGCGAGGTCGAGGCGCCGGAGGGCATGATGCTCGTCGACGCCGCCCTGGAGTACGGCGAGACCGAGATCCCGGTCTTCTGTTACGACAGGAAGATCGGGCCGGCGGTCGGGGCCTGCCGGATGTGCCTGATCCAGATCGAGGGCACCGGGGGCAAGCTCGAGGCCGGCTGCAGCGTGCCGGTCCGCGAGGGACTCGAGGTGAAGCTCGACACGCCGGAGGTCAAGGCCGCCCAGGAGGCGGTGCTCGAGTTCATCCTCATTAATCACCCGCTCGACTGCCCGGTCTGCGACAAGGGCGGCGAGTGCCCGCTGCAGGACCAGTCGTACGGCTGGGGCGGCGGGCTCTCGCGCTTCGTCGAGCCCAAGCGCCACTTCGAGAAGCCGCTCGCCCTCTCGCCGCTGGTGGCGATCGACCGCGAGCGCTGCATCCTCTGTTACCGCTGCGTGCGCTACAGCCAGGAGGTCTCCGAGGACTACCAGCTGGTCCTCGAGGAGCGCGGCAACGACACCTACGTCACCACCTTCGACGGCCACCCGTACGTGGCCCCGTTCAGTGGCAACATCATCGAGCTCTGCCCGGTGGGCGCTCTGACCTCGCGCCCGTACCGCTTTCGTGCCCGCCCCTGGGACATCGAGCAGGCCGGGACCATCTGCACGCTCTGCCCCGCGCAGTGCAACGTCAGCCTCACCGTCCGCGACGAGCGCGTCCTGCGCGTGCTGCAGCGCGACAACGAGGATGTCGACGACGGCTGGCTCTGCGACAAGGGGCGCTTCGCCTACCAGGCGATCCACGTGGACCAGCGCGTCACCACCCCGATGCTCCGCGACGGCGGCGAGCTGCGGCCGGTCACCTGGGAGCTGGCGATCGAGACCGCGGTCTCCGCGCTGAGGCGCTCGGGCGAGAGGACCGGCGCCCTGGTCGGCGGCGAGACCAGTAACGAGGAGGGTCTGCTGCTCGGGAGCCTGATGCGCGAGGCGCTCGGCTCCTTCGACCTCGACTCGCGCCCCGGCGGCGAGCTTCCCCTCGGCCTGCTGCGGGGGCTGGGCGAGCCGCGGCTGCAGGCCTCGGTCCGCGACCTCGAGGACGCCCACGCCGTGCTGGTGCTGGACTGCGAGCCGGTAGACGACATCCCGATCCTCGACCTGCGCCTGCGCAAGGCGGTTCGCCACCACGGGGTAAAGCTCTTCATGGCCACCGACCGCCCCTCCTCGCTCGACGAGCGGGCCACGGCCAGCGTCCGTTACGCGCCCGGGTGCGGGGGCGCCTTCGCCGCGGCGCTGGAGATCGCCCTCTCGGACGCCGGCGACCTGGACGCCCTCTCGGCCGCTGCGGCCGCCGCCGGCGCCGACGGGGCGCAGGTCCGCGAACTGGCCGACTCGCTCAAGGAGGCCGGCGACGAGGTCGTGGTCCTCTGGGGCGAGCGCCTGACCGCGGGGGAGAGGGGAGCGGATTCGGCCCGCGCCCTGCTCAACCTCTCAGACCGGCTCGGCCTCTCCGGGAAGGAGTGTGCCGGGCTGCTCGAGGTGCCTTCCGGGGCCAACGGGCGCGGCCTGCGCGAGGCCGGCGTGCTGCCCAACGCCGGGCCCGGGCTCTCCGAGCTTCCCCGCAGCGGCCGCGACTACCAGCGCATCGGCGAGGCCCTGGCCGCCGGCGACCTCTCGGCCGCGATCCTCCTCCACGGCGACCCGCTGCTCGACGCGCAGGACGGCGAGCTCTGGCAGCGGGCCCTGGAGAAGGCGCCGACGGTGATCGCCTTCGCCTCCTTCCTGACCCCGGGCGTGCGCGAGCACGCCACCGTGGTGTTCCCCGCCGAGTCTTACGCCGAAAAGGAGGGGACGGTCACCCACCCCGACAGCCGCCTGCAGCGCCTGCGGCGCTCGATCGCCCGCCAGGGCGAGACGCGGGCCGAGTGGGAGCTGCTGGCCGAGATCGCCGGGCAGCTGCTGGAGATCGACGAGCGCCCGCCGATGGTCGTCGGGTCGATGGTCAGCCGCGAGCTGTTCGCCACCGTTCCCTTCTACAACGGACTCACCCTCGACGAGATCGGGGGCCGCGGCGTGCGCTGGACCGAGCGCCCGGAGGCCGCGGCCTGGCCGGCCGGCGAGAGCGCGCCCTTCGCCGTGGAGCCGGCGCCGCCGGCCGCCTCGCCCAACGGGCTCCTGCGGCTCGGGACCTTCCGCTCGATCTGGGCCTCCCCCGAGGTGCAGGCCTCCCCGGCGCTGGCCTTCCTGCACCCCACCCAGCGGGTCGAGATCTCGCCGGCCGACGCCGAGCGCCTGGGCATCGGCCACGGCCAGAAGGTGACCGTCGGCGGAGACGGCCGCGCCGTTACCGGCACGGCGTGGATCCGCGAAGGGGCCCCCGAGGGCACGGTCTTCCTTGAGAACGCCATCGACGAGGACAGCGCCTCGATGATCGAGGGTCCCCTCGTCGAGGTGCGGCGCTCATGAACTTCCCGCTGGCCGCCGTCGACTACATCGAGCCGTGGTGGATGGTCGTCATCAAGTGCCTGGTACTCGCCTTCATCGGCCTCCAGCTGGTCCCGCTCGTGCTCCTGGCCGAGCGCAAGATCCTCGGCCGCTTCCAGAACCGCTACGGCCCTAACCGTCTGGGGATGTACGGCGTCGGCCAGCCGATAGCCGACATCATCAAGCTCCTGACCAAGGAGGACTTCCGGCCCCGTACGGCGATCGGCTGGCTCTTCGTGATCGCCCCGGTGCTCTCGATCGTCGCCGCCTTCGGCGCGCTGGCGATCATCCCCTACGGCCCCGTGGTCGACATCTTCGGCACGGCGACCGGCCTCTACGGGATCGACGTGTCGATAGGGCCGCTCTACGTCTTCGCCTTCGGGGCCATCGCCTTCTACGGCCTGATGCTCGGGGGCTGGTCGTCGGGCTCCAAGTACTCGTTCCTGGGCTCGATGCGCGCCGCCGCGCAGCTGATCAGCTACGAGGTCGCCCAGGGGATGGCGCTGATCGGGGTGATCATCACCGCCCAGACCATGTCGCTCACCGGGATCGTCGAGGCCCAGAAGGGCATGTGGTACGTCATCCCGCAGTTCGTCGGCTTCATCATCTTCATGGTCGCCAGCTTCGCCGAGACCAACCGCCCGCCGTTCGACCTCACCGAGGCCGACGCCGAGCTGACCGGCGGCTACATCACCGAGTACGGCGGCGGGCGCTTCACGCTCTACTTCTTCGCCGAGTACCTCAACGTGATCGTCATCTCCGGGATGGCGACGACCCTCTTCCTGGGCGGCTGGCTGCTGCCGTTCGGGATCGACCCGCCGGCCTGGGTCGACCCGTTCGTGGTGATCGCCAAGATCCTCGCCTTCGTGGTCTTCTTCATCTGGGTCCGCGCGACGCTTCCACGCCTGCGTTACGACCAGCTGATGAGCCTCGGCTGGAAGATCCTGCTGCCCCTGTCAACCCTCAACGCGCTGGTCACGGCCGCCGTGGTCGTGCTCCTGGACTGAACCGATGCCCTGGGATCCATCCGACGACGTAATCGAAGTGGTGCGCGGCCCGAAGGAGGCCGGCGGCCTCGGCGCCGTCTACCGCGCCTTCGGCGAGACCCTTCGCGGCCTCAAGACGACCCTGGGCCAGCTCTCGATGGGGGTGACCACGGTCTCCTACCCGGAGGAGAAGATCCCGGTCTACCCGCGCTTCCGCGGCCGCCACCGCCTTCACCGCTTCGAGGACACCGGCCTGGAGAAGTGCGTCGGCTGCTCGCTCTGCGCCGCGGCCTGCCCGGCCGACTGCATCCGCGTGGTCGCCGCAGAGAACGACGCCGATGACCGGGTCTCGGCGGGGGAGAGGTACGCAGCGGTCTACGAGATCAACATGTCGCGCTGCATCTTCTGCGGCTACTGCGAGATCGCCTGCCCGTTCGACGCGATCACCATGGGCCACGACTACGAACTCTCTGACGCCAACCGCTCGGAGCTGATCTTCACGAAGGAGATGCTGCTCGCGCCGCCGGTCGAGCGCACCCCGCTGCGAGCGGAAGGCGAGTAACCGGGTGGGGTTCTTCTTCGTCGTCTTCGCGCTCGTCGCGCTGGCCGGGGCGGTCGGCGTCGTCGTGCTGCGCAACCCGTTCTACTGCGTGCTCTCGCTGGTCGTTCACCTGATCGCGCTGGCCCTGCTCTTCCTCCTGCTCGAGGCCCAGTTCGTCGCGGCGGCGCAGATCGTGGTCTACGCCGGGGCGGTGATGGTCCTCTACGTCTTCGTCGTGGCCTACGTCGGCGGTGGCGACCGGCCGGCCCCGCTCTGGCGGGCCTCGGCACGCCAGCGCGCCCTGGCGATCGCCTTCGGCGCTGCCGTCTTCATCGAGCTGGCGATCGCCATCCTGGGCAGCGGGCTCAGCGCCCTGGGCGGGGGCGGCCCCGAGGTGGCGCCCGGGTTCGGCTCCCCGGCCCAGATCGGCGAGCTGCTGCTGACCCGCTTCCTGCTGCCCTTCGAGCTGGCCTCCTTCCTGCTCCTCGTGGCCGCGGTCGGCGCGGTGGCGCTGGCCGGCCGGCGCGGCGGCCTGGGCGAGGACCGCGACGTCTCGCCGGGCCACTCCACGCTCGACCTGCCGGTGCCCGCCGCCCGCGGTTCGATGGCCGAGGGCGTCGCCGGTTACGGGGTGACCACCCCGATGCCCGACCCCGAGTTCGAGGGGCGCAAGCTCAAGGAAGGCGAGGGGGTCTGATGGCGATCAGCTGGTACCTGCTCGTCTCGGCCGCGATGTTCGGCCTCGGTGCGATCGGCGTCATGGTGCGCCGCAACCCGCTGGTGATCCTGCTCTGCCTGGAGCTGATGCTCAACGCCGGCAACCTCGCCCTGATCGGCTTCGCCCGCATGTGGGGTAACGGGGACGGGCAGATCTTCGCGATCGTCGTGATGGTGGTCGCCGCCTGCGAGGTGGCGATCGGGCTGGGCATCATCGTCGCGCTCTACCGCCGCCGGCTGCCGGTCGACGTGGACGAGCTCAAGGAGCTGCACGGATGAGCGTCGCCACCTCGGCCTGGCTGGTCCTCGCCTTCCCGCTCGCCGGGATGCTGACCATCGCCCTGGGCGGCAAGTACTGGCACCCGCGCGCCGCGGCGATCATCGGCACGCTGGCCATCGCGATCGCCTTCGCCTTCGCGGTCGTCACGCTGGTGGGCCTCCAGGCGCTACCCGAGGACGGGCGCGTGGTCACCTCGTCGCTGTGGGACCTGGTCAACGTCGGGGGGCTGACCATCCAGGTCGGGATCTACGTCGACCCGCTCTCCACCTTCATGGCGCTGGTGGTCACCGGGGTCTCGACGCTGATCCACCTCTACTCCGCCGGCTACATGAAGAGCGACAAGGGGTACGTGCGCTACTTCGCCTACCTCAACTTCTTCGTCTTCTCGATGCTGCTCCTGGTCCTGGCCGGGAACATGGTGCTGCTGATCGTGGGCTGGGCGTTCGTCGGCGCCGCCTCGTACATGCTGATCGCCTTCTGGTACCGGCGCACCACCGCGACCGCCGCCGGGATCAAGGCCTTCGTCATCAACGTGGTCGGCGACATCGGCCTGGTCCTGGGCACGCTCTTCCTCTTCAAGACGATCGGCGCCCTGGACTACGGCTCGCTCTTCGAGAGCGTTCAGGTCGACTTCGCCAGGAACGCGCCCGAGCTGGTGATCGCGATGATCCTGATCCTCATCGGCGCCTTCGCCAAGTCGGCGCAGATCCCCCTCCACACCTGGCTGCCCGACGCCATGGAGGGCCCGACGCCGGTCTCCTCCCTGAGCCACGCGGCGACGATGGTCACCGCCGGCGTCTACCTGATCGGGCGCCTGCACCCGCTCTTCGAGTGGGCCCCGACCGCCGCCGACGTCGGCGCGGTGATCGGCGCCATCACGCTGCTCGTCGCGGGAACGATCGGCCTGGTCATGACCGACATCAAGAAGGTCATCGCCTATTCGACCATGTCGCAGATCGGCTACATGATCATGGCCGTCTGCGCCGCGGCCTACGTCGGCGGCTTCTTCCACCTGATGACCCACGCCTTCTTCAAGGCGCTGCTGTTCATGGCCGCCGGCTCCCTCATCGGCGCCATGGGCGGCGAGCAGTCGCTCAACAGGATGAGCGGCTGGCGAAAGGCGCTCCCGTTCACCTTCAGGTGCATGATGGCCGGGGGCCTGGCGCTGGCCGCCTTCCCCCTCTTCTCGGGCTTCTTCTCCAAGGACTTCCTGCTCTACGAGATCGCCGACCGCGGCGGCCTGTACTGGATCCTCTACGCCGTCGGCTACATCGGCGCGATCTTCACCGTCTTCTACACCTTCCGGATCCTCTTCCGCCCGTTCTGGGGCGAGCCCTGTGA
>JBJTBE010000026.1:0-6526 GCA_046091165.1 Solirubrobacterales bacterium
TACATCGCCCTGCTGATCTTCCTGGGCGTCACCTGCCTGCGCAAGGGCCACTGGGTGATGTTCATCATCGGGATCTTCTTCCCGCTGTTCTGGATCATCGGTGCCGTGATGCCGCCGACCGAGTCGGCTCGCGAATCCGGCCTCGACTGAGCCGCCCCGCCGCGGCATCGCGCTGACCGGCGTGCCGGAAGGCGACACCCATAAGCCCACGCTCCGCCAGCGCTGGGAGAGGCTGAGCCGCCTCGAGGGGCCGCCCGGCTTCATCATCTGGCAGTTCCCCAACCCGCCGCTGATCCTGGCGCTGGTGGCGCTGGTCGCCGGCTGGCTGACCACCGGCACCGCCCACTCCGTGGCCCGGGCGCTCTTCGTCATCGGGTTGGCCGTCTTCGCCTGGCTCGAGCTATTCCAGGGCGTCAACTGGTTCCGGCGCCTGATCGGCGCCGGCGCGCTGGCCTACCTGGTGGTCTACCTGGCCGGCGAGCAGATCGCCTGAGCGCGGGGAAGCCGCTTAGCGCCGGCTGCCCACCGGGGCGATCGGCAGCTCGGCGGCCACCATCCTGGCGATGACCGCGTAGCCGGCCTTCTTGGCGTGGATGTCGCCCTTCTCGCAGTACCAGCTGAGCCTGCAGACCTCGGCGACCGGCTTGGGGATCGAGCCGTAGGGCGCGAGGGTCTCCATGACGCTCATGTCGCCGTAGGCGCCGGTCTCCTTCGTGACATCGACGAACTTGCCCTTGCCCTCGGCGTAGGAGGCCTTGAGCGAGGGGTTGATCAGCTCCCTGAAGGCGATCACCGAGAGGTTGGCGATGTTCTGGTTGCCCCTCACCCAGGCGCCGAGGACCACGTCCGGGTAGGTGGTGCCGACCAGCACCGGCTTGCTCCCGGCGGCGGCGCGCAGCTGCTTGGCGGCGTTTCCGACGTTGGCCTTGATCGCCGCCTGGGCGTCGGCCACGCAGGTGATCGGGTCGGCGGCTTTGACGCACTTGGTCACGTCGTTACCGCTGATCGAGACCGTGATCAGGGCGACCTTCTTGCGATTGGCCCTGATGAAGTCGGTGGCGGCGGCGATCTGGGTCTTGTTGAACGGCTTGGCGCCGGGGCCCAGCCCCGCCTTGGGGCAGCCGACCTGCTCCATCAGCGACTTCGTGGTCGCGCCCCCGCATCCGAAGTTGACGACCTTGAGGTTGTAGCCGCGCTTCCTGGCCAGCGCCGGCACCTGGTAGACGAAGCCCTCCTTCGTGTTGCCCTTGTCGGGCTGGTAGCCCGCGGCGTAGGAATCGCCGAGCGAGACGTAGTACTGGGTGCCCTTGCCCTTGGCGGCACCCTGCGCCTGGGCGGCGGGGACGATGGCCAGCGCGCCGAGGACGGCGAGGCAGGCGGTGACGGAGGCCCTGCGGGAGATCTTCATGGCCTGAAGGCTACCGGTCGAGGACGAAGCCCTGCAGCAGTGCGCCGTCGAGGCATTCCTTCACCACGTCCTCCACGTCATCGGTAATGAGCATCGCCCGCAGGTCGTTCTGCTCGATCATCCCGCGCCCGAGCAGGTTCTCCCGCACCCAGGCCCGCAGCCCGCCCCAGAACGCTTCGCCGAACAGGACGACCGGGAAGTCCTCGACCTTCCCCGTCTGGATCAGGGTGAAGGCCTCGAAGGCCTCATCGATCGTGCCGAAGCCGCCCGGCATCACCACGAAGCCGCAGGCAAAGCGCACGAACATGAGCTTGCGCGTGTAGAAGTAGTGGAAGTTGAGCGGCAGGTCGACGTAGGGGTTGAGGTGCTGCTCGTAGGGAAGGTCGATGTTCAGCCCGACCGAAAGGGCCCCGGCGTCCTGCGCGCCGCGGTTGGCCGCCTCCATCAGGCCGGGGCCGCCGCCGGTGATGATCGCGAACCCCGCCTCGCCCAGCCGGCGGGCGATGGCCCGCGCCTCTTCGTAGAGCGGATCGTCCTCCTTGACGCGCGCCGAGCCGAAGATCGAGATCGCCGGCCCGATCTGCGAGAGGGCCGAGAACCCCATCGCCATCTCGCCGGCCGTGAGGGCGACGCGGTCGGCGTCGGAGCGCTCGCGGGGGACGGCCGGGGCCTGGGCGCCGAAGAGCTCGCGGTCGGGGTTGATCCCCGGCTCGGCTGGGCCCTCCGTTGGCTCGTCGGTCACCGGCTCAGCTTAGGCCCGCAGGCAAAAGCCCTAAACCAAGTCCGTTTTGTATAGTTTCGCCTCCGGCCGCCGCGGCGGCCGTTTCGAACCAGAACGCAAGGAGCCCCAACGTGCCGACGATTGGCGAAACCGCACCCGACTTCACCGCCCAGACCACCGAGGGCGAGATCAGCTTCCACGACTGGGTCGGCGACTCCTGGGCCGTCCTCTTCTCCCATCCCCGCGACTTCACCCCGATCTGCACCACCGAGCTCGGCTACATGGCGAAGATCAAGCCCGACTTCGACAGCCGCGGCGTGAAGATCATCGGCCTCTCCACCGACCCGCTCGACAACCACGAGAAGTGGGTCGCCGACATCGAGGAGACCCAGGGCGCGCGTCCCAACTACCCGATCATCGCCGACAGCGACTTCAACGTGGCCAAGCTCTACGGGATGCTCCCGGCCGACGTCTCCGGCGACCCGACCGAGCGCACCCCGGCCGACAACGCCACGCTGCGCAACGTCTTCGTGATCGGCCCGGACAAGCAGATCAAGCTCGTCCTGGTCTACCCGATGACCACGGGACGCAACTTCGACGAGGTCCTGCGCGTGATCGACTCGCTCCAGCGCACCTCGGAGTTCCAGGTCGCCACCCCGGCCCAGTGGCAGCCCGGCGATGACGTGATCATCGCCGGCTCGGTCACCAACGAGCAGGCCCAGGAGCGCTACCCGGACGGCTGGGAAGAGCCCCGCCCGTACATCAGGGTCGTTCCCGACCCGGCTGCCTGAGCGCCGCGCGCGCTGGGCGCCGCTGTACGGATGGCCCGCGACGCGGGCAAAGCGCGCAAGGCGGGCCCCCAACGAAGGTGAGCCGGCAAACTGCGTGTCAGGGGGAACGCAGCCGCCGGCCCATGACCCTCCGGAACTACTCCGGAAGCTTGTTGGTTACTGGCCGGCGCCCGGCGCGCCGCCTCGCCGCTTGGCTGCTGGCCGGGCCACTCGATCAGGATCCAGTCGATCGGCGCCCTGAACGGCCGGTTATCTATTGACCTGGCAACAATACATCGCCTGGGCCGCCCGCGCCGCGGTAGGGAGCGGTCGGCCCCGGCGGGTAAGTTGCCTGGGGTGCCGCAAACCGCCCCCAACCCCGGAGACCAGCTGTGATCGGAGCCCTCATAATCGGATTCCTCGCCGGCGCGATCGGCCGCTGGCTGATGCCCAGGGACGCCTTCCGCCACATGAGCGGGCCGAAGTCGTGGGGCGTATCGCTGCTGCTCGGCCTGGCCGGAGCCCTCCTCGGCTACCTGATCTTCACCGTCTGGCTGGGCATCGGCAGCAGCAAGGTCTTCGGCTTTGGCGGCTTCTTCGCCGCGATATTTGGGGTGATCCTGATCCTCCCGGTCCTCACCGTCTGGCTCCGGATCGCCAACCGTCGCAAGGACAAGGAACTCCAGAACCAGCAGCGCGCCTCCTGACGCGCACTGCGATGGCCGGCGGCGGGCCTAGCGGCCGCGGCGGCTGCGCGACAGTCGCCGCTTGGCCTCGCGCGCGTCCTCGACGCGCTGGGCGAGCTTTCCGCGCCCGGAGACCGGCGAACCCTGGTCGCCGACCATCAGCTGGCGGATCTTCTCGCCGGTCGAGACTCCCCGGCGCTGTTTCTTGATCTTCACCGGGCCAGCGTAACGCCGGGCCGGGCAGCGGAGGGAGAGGTTCCCCGCACCACCTCGCCGGTCAGGCCGCGCCGACCGCCTCGCGCCCGTGCGGGGCGTCGAGGTCCATCTCCGGGCCCTTGGGCACCACGCCGGTCGGGTTTATCTGGGGATGGGTCATGTAGTAGTGGCGCTTGATGTGGTCGAGGTCCACCGTCTCGGCGATCCCCGGCTGCTGGTAGAGGTCGCGCAGGTAGCCGGAGAGATTCGGGTAGTCGGCGATCCGCCGCAGGTTGCACTTGAAGTGGCCGACGTAGACCGGGTCGAAGCGCACCAGCGTCACGAAGAGCCGCCAGTCGGCCTCGGTGATCTGGTCGCCGGTGAGGTAGCGGCGCTCGGCGAGCAGGCCGTCGAGCCAGTCGAGGGTCTCGAATAGCTCGTCGAAGCCCTCCTCATAGGCCTCCTGGGTGGTCGCAAAGCCGGCCCGGTAGACCCCGTTGTTGACCGAGTTGTAGACGCGTTCGTTGATCTCGTCGATCTCCCCGCGCAGCTCTTCGGGGTAGAGGTCGAGCCCCGGGTTCGCGGCAAACTCGTTGAACTCGGAGTTCAGCAACCGGATGATCTCCGAGCTCTCGTTGTTGACCGGCCGGTTGGTCTGGGTGTCCCACAGCAGCGGCACGGTCACGCGGTCGGAGAACTCCGGGTCACCGAGCCGGTAGGCCTCCTCGAGGTAATCGAACCCGTTCACCGGGTCGGGCTCGTCGTCGAAGAAGCGCCAGCCCTTCGCGTCGCGGACCGGGTCGACGATCGTCATCGGGATCGCGTCCTCCAGGCCCTTGAGCTTGCGGTAGATGACCGCGCGCGAGGCCCAGGGGCAGGCCAGTGAAACGTAGAGGTGGTAACGGCCTGCCTCGGGCGGGAACTCGGTCGATCCGTCGGCCCTCACCCAGTTGCGAAAGGCGCTCTGCTGGCGCACGAACCGGCCGCGCTCGTCGCTCTCCTTCTCGCTGATCTGGAAATCCTGCGCAGGTGGTTGCATCGTCAACCAGCCTAGCGGCTGCGCTCGGAGCTACTTGGAGAAGTACGGTTCGAAGAACCCGAAGGCCATCTCCTTGAGCAGCTCGACCTGGGCCAGGTCGGCTGGCCGGGTAGCGCAGGCCTCGTCGAGGACGCGGGCGGCAGTGCGGCCGATGAGCAGGAAGCACTGGTACCACGCGTACGCGCTGCCCGCACCCGGGGCGTAGTACCGGTGGCGATGGCGAGCATCCGAGAAGCGACGTCCTCGGCGGCGCGGGTAATCTCCCTGACCTGCGGGATCGCGTAGCCGTCGCGGGTGTATCCCCTTACGTCACCGACGCTGGCCAAAGGAACGGTCGCCATCCGCCCGGTCACCGGCGGCTCGGGCCGCTACGACGGCGCCCGCGGCTACGCCCGCACGGTGCACACCGTGCGGGACACGTGGACGCACACGTTCTACGTGACCGTCGAGCGCTGACCGGCGGCCACGCAGGCTCAGCCGGTGAAGCCGGGCCCGCGCCCGGTGGCCCGCCGGGTGGTGGAAGAGAACACCGGGGCTAGTTCGGCTGCTCGGAGAGTTTCATGCGCGGCTCGCCGCGAGAGTTGAGGCCCTTGTCTTTCTGCAGGCAGTAGCCGGAGCGCGGGGATCGTTCGATCGACAGAGCCCGGAATACCTGGCGCAGGCATCCACGGAGCGCCAGGTGGGCCCAGTAGTTGGGATGAAAGCCCTCGTTTGCCTGGTAGGGGCCAAACAGGGTGGAGGCGGTACGGATGTGGTTGACCCACTCAGCCTGGTCGGAAGCTCCCTCCGATCGCCAGGAGCCTGGGCTGTCCTCGACCAGGCTCGTCCCTGTCTCGCAGAGGCGATGGCCCTTGAGCTGGTGTACCAGCCGCAGGCGCCGCAGGTTGGGCAGCCCGCTCACCGACGCTGCCTCGTCAATGGCCCTCGTCACCGCCGGGAAGGCATTGGCGCGCGCCCATTCGAGATCAGCGTTACTCCAGCCGCAGCCCCCGACGCTCTGCCGACGAAGAGTGCCATCGGCGTACTTGAGCTTCCCGGTAGCGGGCATCAAGGCCGGGTAGTCAAGCGAGATGATCGAGTATTGGCTCTTCCGGTAACCGGCTTCGCGCATAGCCTGCGCCACCCGCAAATAGGCCCTGCGGATGTCGTCGGTGCGGGCGGCGACATTGGCGGAGGTGAAGTTTCGGGTCACCGCCTTGTCGGCGCGACATCCCTTGTTGGAAACCAGAAGACCGGACAGGTAGCTGGAGAGACAGGCGATCGACACCGGCCCGAACTCGAAGTCGTTGCCGCCGATCGAGACCACCACCATCTTCACGCTGTGGGTGCGGGCAAAGTCACGCAGCTCCCTCAGCTGCCCCTCTCCCTCAGGGCCATCGTAGAAATCGAGCCCCGGCTTGAACTGACCGTTGCGGTCTTTGAGCACTGTGCTGGTGAACGCTCCCGAGCAGGCCATGTTCCTGCTACGGGCAAAGCTCTCGCCGATATGGATGGCCGCCGAGCGGACTCGGTGGCAGCCGTTGATCAGCTCCCCGGAGGAGTCGGGATTGTCGAAGTAGGCACCCGGCCCCAGGGCGTCAATGAGGTCCGGGCTCTTGTTGGAGTTGCCCGCCCAGCGCGCACCTTCGCCGGAGATAGCCGAGTCGCCGATAGAGACGACCCACGGCTCCGAGGAGGCAACGGCATTTGCCGGAAGGCAGACCAGGA
>JBJTBE010000027.1:0-5059 GCA_046091165.1 Solirubrobacterales bacterium
GTGTTCCACCAGGCCTTGAGGTAGTCGGGGCGCCGGTTCTGGTAGTTGAGGTAGTAGGCGTGCTCCCAGACGTCGTTGCCCAGCAGCGGCGTCTGCCCGGCGGTGAGGGGCGAGTCCTGGTTGGGCGTCGACACGATCGCCAGGGAGTCCCCGTCCAGGACCAGCCAGGCCCAGCCCGAGCCGAACTGGCCGACGCCGGCCGCCTCGAAGGCCTCCTTGAAGTCGTCGAAGGAGCCGAACGCGGCGACAATGGCCTCGCCGAGCTCGCCGTCGGGCTCGCCGCCCCCGTCGGGGCTCATCGACTCCCAGAAGAGGGTGTGGTTGAGGTGGCCGCCGCCGTTGTTGCGGACCGGCCCCTGGATGTCGGCGGGCAGCTCGTCGAGCGCGACGACGATCTCCTCGATCGGGCGATCGGCCCACTCGGTGCCTTCGACGGCCGCGTTCAGCTTGTCCACGTAGGCCTGGTGGTGCTTGTCGTGGTGGAGGTGCATCGTCTCCTCGTCGATATGGGGCTCGAGCGAGTCGTACGGATAGGGAAGGGCGGGGACCTCAAAGGCCATTGTTCGTTCTCCTTGAGTTCGGGGCCTGAACCGTGCCTAGCGTAGCGGAGCCAGGGGGTAGGCTTCCCGGCCATGCGAATGAGCCAGCTGATGCTTCCGACCGAGCGCGACGCGCCGGCCGACGCCCAGGCGCTCTCGCATGTTCTCGGGGTCCGGGCCGGCCTGGTACGCCAGCTCGGCGCCGGGCTGTGGACGTGGCTTCCGGCCGGCTGGAGGGCTCACCAGCGCGTCACCGACATCATCCGCGAGGAGATGGACGCCATCGGCGCCCAGGAGCTTCTGATGCCGGTGCTCCAGCCGCGGGAGCTCTGGGCGCGGACCGGGCGCGACACGATCGAGGAGGTATTCCGGCTCAGCGACCGCCGCGATTCCGAGCTCGTCCTGGCGATGACCCACGAGGAGCCGGTCACCTTCCACGTCTCGCAGGTTGTGCGCTCCTACCGCGACCTGCCCCTCGTGCTCTACCAGCTGCAGACCAAGGCCCGCGACGAGCCGCGGCCCCGTGCCGGCGTCCTGCGCACGCGCGAGTTCGTGATGAAGGACTCCTACTCGTTCGACCGGGACGAGGCCGGCCTCGAGGAGAGCTACGAGAAGCACATAGGCGCCTACGACCGGATCTACGACCGCTGCGGCCTGGAGTGGTACCGGGTCGACTCCGGCGTCGGGATGATGGGCGGAAGCGGAGCCCACGAGTACATGGCCCCGTGCCCGGCCGGCGAGGACGAGATCGCCCTGGCGCCCGGCTACGCGGCCAACGTCGAGGTCGCCTCCGCCACGGCAGCGCCGGCGCAGCCGGGAGAGCCCCTGGGCGCACCCGAGGAGGTTGCGACGCCCGGGGCGGCAACGATCGAGGCGGTCTCCGAGATGCTCGGGGTCGCGCCGTCGGCCCTCCTCAAGGCCTTCCCGGTCGTGGGCGAAGACGGAAGCATGGTCCTTGCCGTCGTGCGCGGCGACCACCGGGTCAACGAAGCCAAGCTCGCCATGGCCCTGGGCCAGCCCTGCCGGGCCGCCACCGAGGAGGAGATCGCGGCGCAGCTCGGCCCGCCGGGTTTCATCGGGCCGGTGGGGGCCGATCTCCCGGTGATCCTCGACGAGGCGATCGCCGCCCAGGGAGGTGGCGGCTGGGTCTGCGGGGCCAACCGGCCCGACGCCCACGTGCGCGGCGTCGAGCCCGGGCGCGACTTCGCCTTCGACGCGGCCGACATCAGGCGCATCGAGGCCGGTGACACCGTGCCCGGCGGGGAGGTGCGCCTGGAGCCGGCGATCGAGGTGGGGAACATCTTCAAGCTGGGCACCCGCTACTCGGAGGCTCTCGGCGCCACCTTCCTCGACGAGGAAGGAGTCGAGCGGCCGATCGTCATGGGTTCCTACGGGATCGGCCCGGCCCGCATCGTCGCCGCCGCCATAGAGCAGAACGCCGACGAGAACGGCATCGCCTGGCCCAGGGCCATCGCCCCGTGGGAGGTGGAGCTGGTGGGTCTGGGCAAGCCCGGCAGCGACGAGGAGAAGGCCGCCGAGAAGCTCTACGCGGAGCTGCAGGCGGTCGGAATCGAGGTGCTCTACGACGACCGCGATGCCGGGCCGGGGGAGAAGTTCACCGACGCCGAGCTCCTGGGGTGCCCGCTGCGGCTCACGATCGGTCGCAAGAGCCTCGAGTCCGGGCGGGCGGAGGCGCAGGGGCGGCGCGGGCTGGTCGAGCTCGAGGGCCCGGCGATCGGGGACGCGACCGCGGCAGCGGTCGCCGCCCTCCTTGGCGACCTGCCGTGAGCTCCGGCCGGTCCCGGATGAGCTTCCGCCGGTTCTCCGGCCTGGACCGCTCCGGTCCGCCGCCCCCCGAGACCCAGCCGGGAGCCCCGCTGAGGCCGTGGACGATTCCCAACGTGATCGGCTACCTGCGTCTGGCCCTCATACCGGTCTTCCTGGTCCTGGCCTGGGAGAGCGACGGCGTCTCCTTCTGGTCGGCGTTTACCTTCGGGGCGATCGCCGTCGGCGACTACATAGACGGGATCGCCGCCCGGGTCACCGGCCAGTACAGCCGCCTGGGCTCGATGCTCGATCCTGTCGTCGACCGGCTCTTCGTCATCGCCGGCGTGGTCGTCTGCTGGGAGTTCGACCTGCTCTGGCAGCCGCTGCTGGTGCTGATCGTCGTTCGTGAGCTGCTGATGCTCCTCGTGGGGCCGTTCCTGCTGCGCAAGGGCGCCAGGATCGAGGTCAACTGGTGGGGCCGCTGGGGTGTCTGGCCGGCGATGGCGGGCATCTTCCTGGCCCTCTGCGGGCTGTGGACCGTCGCCACGGTGATGGTCGCCGTGGGCGTGGTACTGCTCTACGTAGCCAGCGTCATGTACGTGGTCTCGGCCCGCCGCCAGATCGCCGAAAGCAAGGCCTCAACCTGAAGTTGAACGTCAAGTTTGCGCTGGTATGCTCGCGGCCGCGTGACCGCCGTCCACTGTCCGGAATGCTCGTTCGCCAACTCTGAGGGCGCCTCGTACTGCCAAAAGTGCGGTGCCTACATCGGCGACCCCGGAGAGCAGCAGCGCGAGTCGACGGCGACCTACCGGATCGACCAGGAGAGCGGCGAGCTGGTTCCGGTCGAGATCGACGAGCTGGTCGACGCGCAGGGAGCGGCCCTGGTTATCCGCTCCGGCGGCGGCCGGGTGGGGGAGAGCTTCGCGCTGGGAGGCGAGCGCATGGGCGTCGGTCGCGGCCCGGACAACGAGATCTTCCTCGACGACATCACCGTCTCCCGCAACCACGCCCTGTTCGTGAGGCGCGGAAGCAGCTGGTTCATCGACGACCTCGGCTCGCTGAACGGCAGCTACGTGAACCGCCGGCGGGTGGACAGCGCGGAGCTCGAGGACGGCGACGAGCTCCAGATCGGCAAGTTCAAGCTGACCTTCTTCTCGCGCTGATGCCCACCGCCCGCCAGGCCCAGAAGAAGATCGCCTCGTCCCCGGCGCGGCCCGAGCCCCGGCGCAGCAAGCCGATGACGATCGGCGCGGTCTGCAAGACGCTCTCCTCGGAGTTCCCCGATATCTCGATCTCCAAGATCCGCTACCTCGAGAATCAGCGCCTGCTGGCCCCCAACCGCACCCCGGGCGGCTACCGCCTTTACTCGCAGGCCGACGTGGCCCGGCTGCGGACGATCCTCCGGCTCCAGCGCGACGAGTTCCTGCCCCTGAAGGTGATCCGCCAGGAGCTCGCCGTCGGGCGCTCCGACGGCGCGGCGCCGCGCAAGGCCAAGGAAGCCTCCGCCGCCCGCCCGGGCCGCCTGCCATCGGTCGTGCCTTCCGCGCCGGAGGCCAGCCTCTCGCGCGCGGAGATGCTCGAGGAGACGCGGGCCAAGCCGGAGCTGGTGGACGAGCTGATCGAGTTCGGCCTCATCAAGGGCTCGGGGGAGGGAGACGACCAGGCCTTCACCGCCACCGAGTGCGAGATCGTCCGCGCGGCCGTCGAGCTTTCCCGTTATGGCGTGGAGGGGCGCAACCTGCGGGTCTTCAAGAGCTCGGCCGACCGGGAGGCCGCGCTGCTCCAGCAGATCCTTTCGCCGGCCCTGCGCTCGCGCAATGCCGAGCGGCGGCGCGAGGCCACCGAGGCGCTGGAGGACCTCGCCGCGGTGACCACCCACCTGAAGCACCTGCTGCTGGTCGGGGACCTGCGCTCGCTCGTCTCGTGAGCGCCCTCGAGGGCTTCATCCGCACCATCCCGGACTTTCCCCAGCCGGGGATCGCCTTTCGGGACATAACCCCGCTGCTGGCCGACGCACGGGCCCTCAACGAGGCGGTTACCGCCATGGCGGGGCAGGCGTCGGCGCTGGGCGCCGACGTGGTGATCGGCGCCGAAGCCCGGGGCTTCCTGCTGGGGCCGGCTCTGGCCCGCGAGCTGGACTGCGGCTTTGCCATGGCCCGCAAGCCCGGCAAGCTTCCGTACGCGACCATCAGTGCCGCCTACGCGCTCGAGTACGGCACGGAGAGCCTCGAACTGCACGACGACGCGATCTCTGACGGCCACCGCGTGCTGGTCCACGACGACCTCCTGGCCACCGGCGGCACCGCGCAGGCGGTCCGCGAACTGGTGGAGCAGAGCGGGGGAGAGGTCGTCGGCTTCTCCTTCCTGATCGAACTGGAGGGGCTGGGCGGCCGCGAACGCCTGAGCCCGCTCCCCGTCGAGAGCCTGATGAAGCTGGAGGCCGGCTGAGATGCCGCGCGTGCGGCGCAGCCGGCGCATCGATGCGCCCCAGGGGGAGGTGTGGCGGCTGGTCAGCGACCCGGGCCAGCTGCCCAGCTGGTGGCCGCGGGTGGTGAGGGTGGAGGGAATCTCCGGCTCCGGGGACCGCTTCACCGAGGTCCTGCGGACCGATTCCGGACGTGACCTGCGGGCCGACTTCACCGTCGTGCAGCGCGAAAAGCCGACGCTGTGGCACTTTGCCCAGGAGATCGGTGACGACCCGTTCTCGAAGGTCCTGAGCCGCTCCGAGACGATCATCGAACTCGACGGCGACG
>JBJTBE010000028.1:0-9179 GCA_046091165.1 Solirubrobacterales bacterium
ACCTTTCCCATGTCGGCCGGGCCCTGGGCACCGGTCTCGGCGATCGCCTCGGCGACGATGGCGGAGAGCTCCTCGTCGGAAAGCTCGGCCGGGAGGTACTCCTCGATCACGCCCGCCTCGTACTCCTCCCCGGCCGCCAGCTCGTCGCGTCCCGCCTCGCGGTAGGCGGTGGCAGCCTCCTGGCGGCGCTTGCGCTCCCGGCGCAGGACGGCGACCTCATCGGAGTCACCCTCCTTCTCGGCCTTCTGCAGCTCGGAGAGCACCAGCCTCAGGGTGGCCACGCTCTCCCGGTCCCCGGCCTTCATGGCCGCGGTGATATCTGCCTTTACCTGCTCGATTACCGCCACGCGGCCATCATAGGAAGACCGCGGGGCCTGCGGGCAGCGGACCGCCGGGCGGGCTACTTGCCGGCGACCGAGGCGACGTAGGCCGAGACGGCGTCGATCTGCCCCGGGTCGAGCGTTCCCGCGAACGCGGGCATGCCTCCGCCCCCGTTGGTGACCTGCGCCTTTACGGTCGCCGCGTCGGGCTTGACCTGGTCGAGGTTCGGGCCGGCCATGCCGTTGGCCCCTGCGGCGCTTAGCGTGTGGCAGGTCGAGCAGTTGGCCACGAAAACCTGCTTGCCCTCCGCATCGGCCGAGGACGCGGAATCCTTGGAGCCTGTCTTCTCGGAGGTCGTCGGCGCCGGTGTGCTCGGCACCGAGGCCGTATCCCCGGATCCCCCGCAGCCGGCGGCGGCGATAGCGACGACGAGGATGGCGGGAAGGGCGATCAGGCGCATGGCGCGAGTGTAGGGGAGCCCGGCCGCCGGGCCAAGCGGCGCAATTCCGCAGCCGGGAGGTTGGTCGCCCGCAGGCCCCTGGCCGTATTGGGGGCGTGGAGCTGGAAGGGAAAGTTGTGCTGGTCACCGGCGCCTCCAGCGGCATCGGCGCGGCGCTCGCCCGGCGGCTGGCGGCCGGCGGCTCCGAGGTCGTTGCTGCGGCCCGCCGGCTGGAACTCCTCGAGGAGCTCGGGGCCGCCGCCTGCATCAGGGCCGACCTCTCCGACCCGGCCGACGCGCTGCGGATGGCCGAGGAGGCGCTCGATCGCTTCAGCCGCGTCGACGTTCGGGTCAACAACGCCGGGGTGCGGATCGACGCTGCCGCGGTGGACGCCGGCCTGGAGGACCTGGACGAGAGCTTCCAGGTGAACGTCCTCAGCCCGATGGTCCTGGCCGCGCGGCTGGTACCCGGCATGATCGAACGCGGCGAGGGCGCCGTGGCCAACGTCCTCGCACCCCAGGTCTCCCCCGGGCGCCGCGGCATGGGCGCCTACGCCGCCTCCAAGGCCGCCCTCGAGTCCTTCACCCAGACGCTGCGCCAGGAGGTTGGCGGCGGCACGGGCGTGGCCGTCTTCGGCTTCGACCCCGGCTGGGTCAGGACCGACCTTGCGCCCGACGGCAGCGACGACCCCGACGCCGCCGCGGCGCGGCTGGAGGCCGCGATCGCGCGCGGACGCTCCAGCCGCGACATCCTCAGCTGACGGCGAGCCTCAGCGCGGCCCAGTCACCGTCTCGGCAGCGCGCCGCCTCGCAGAGTCCCAGCCCTTCGCAGAGGGCGGCCGACACCTCGTCGGCTTCGCGCACCAGCAGGCCGCTCGCGATCAGCACCTGAGGGCCGGGGCCCTCGAAGCCCGTACGGGCCACCTCGAGGAGCAGCGGCCGCAGCAGGTTGGCCATGACGAGCGCTCCGGAGGGAGCCGGCCCGCCACGCAGGAGGTCGAAGCGGGCGACATCGAGGGTCACGCCGTTCGCCTCGGCGTTTGCGGCCGTCGCCTCGACGCTCGCCGGGTCGTGGTCGACAGCCAGCACCGGCGTCCAGCCCAGCCGCGCGGCGGCGATTGCCAGCACGCCCGACCCGCAGCCGAGGTCGACGCACGAGCCTTGTGCCTCCTCACCCAGCAGCAGCTCGAGGCACAGGCGCGTGGTCGGGTGGGCACCGGTCCCGAAGGCGCGGCCCGGATCGATGACCACCTCGGCCTCCCCGCCGGCCGCGTCCCACGGCGGGCTGACCCGCATCTCCCTGCCTGCGCCGCCCACGGTCGCGGCCCGGTGAAAATCCTGCCAGCGGCTCTCCCAGTCGTCCTGCACCGTCGAGGTGCTCACCTCGATCGGCACCCCGGCCACCGCAGCCTCGAGCTCCGGGAGCGCGGGGATCTCGCCCTCGGCCCCGTAGATCGCGTATTCGACCGTCCCCTCGCCGGCGTCCGTCTCCTCGACTCCCCCGGGAACCAGCTCGACCAGCTCGGCGAGGACGAGCTCGGCGCTGGCCCGCGGTACCCGGATCGCGAGCCTGATCAACGGCCGCCGCCGAAGAGGCGCCGAAGCTTGCCGCCCAGGCCCTCCCCGGGCTCGAGGTTCTCCGGCCCGAGCGCTTCGGCAAGCTGCACTGTCAGCTGTCGCTGGGAGTCGTCGAGCCTTCGCGGGACGATCACGTTCACCACGGCCCGCAGGTCGCCGCGGCGCTCGGGGCGTCGCAGCTGCGGCATACCCCGGTGGCGCACCGTGATCACCTCGCCGGGCTGCGTGCCGGCCGGGACCTCGACCTCCACCGGCCCGTCAACCCCCTCGACCGTCTCGACGGCGCCCAGCGAAGCGGCCGGGGCCGAGAGGTCGATCACGGCCACGAGGTCGTCGCCGTCGCGCACCACCCCTTCCATCTCCTCCACGGCGACCTGCACGTAGAGGTCGCCGGGCGGTGCCCCCGGCTCACCGGCGTGTCCCTGGCCGGCCAGGCGGATGCGCTGCCCGTCGGCTATCCCCGCCGGCACCTCGACCTCGAGCTCGCGCCGCGCCACCACCCGGCCACGGCCGTCGCAGGCCGTGCAGGGGCTCTCGGGGATGCGGCCCAGGCCGTCGCAGGCATCGCAGGCCACGGTCTGCATGACCTGCCCGAAGGGCGAGCTGGCGACCGCCTGGAGCGTCCCGCTCCCGCCGCAGCGCTCGCAGCCACGCAGCTCGGTCCCGGGCTCGGCGCCGTCGCCTCCGCAGCTCTCGCAGGTGCCGACCGCCTCGAAGGAGAGCTCGCGGCTGATGCCGGTGAACGCCTCACGGAGCGAGACCTCGAGCGAGACGATCGCGTCGTCACCCTGGAGCGGCCCGGAGGCCGCGCCGGCGAACCCGGCCCCGAAGAACGCGTTGAAGAGGTCCCCCAGCGACCCGAAGCCCTCGAAGTTCGGGCGCATCCCGCCGGAGCGCAGGCCCTCGTGGCCGAAGCGGTCGTAGATCGCGCGGCGCTGGGGGTCGGAGAGGATCTCGTAGGCCTCGGCGGCCTCCTTGAACTTCGCCTCCGCCGAGGGGTCGTGGCGGTTTACGTCGGGGTGCAGCTCCCGGGCCAGGGCCCGGAACGAGCTCTTTACCTCACGGTCGTCGGCGTCGCGCGGCACGCCGAGGACCTCGTAGGGATCGCGCGGGGCGGCGGTGGCCATCCTCAGCCCTCGTAGACCTCGTCGGCGTAGCGGGAGAGCTGCCACGCGGCCTCGCGGACGGTGGCGATCGCCCCGGCATAGTCCATCCTGACCGGCCCGATCAGAGAGACCGTCCCCAGCCGCTGCGCCCGCGGCCCGTACGAGGCGGCGACCAGCGAGAGCGAGCGCAGCGCCGGGAGCTCGTTCTCGCTGCCGATCCTCACCAGCACGTCCCGCTCACCGAGCGCCTGCCGCAGCACGCCCAGGAGGGTTACGCGCCTCTCGAGCTCACCGATCAGCTCGTTGATCTCCCCCGGGTCCTGGAGCCGGTCGGCGCCGAGCAGCCGGCCTGCCCCCTCTACGTAAAGGCTCGCCGCCGACTCGGCCTTGAGGTCGGCAAGCGCCGGGACGAGGGCCTCGACGAAGCTCCTCTCGGTGGGCCCGAGCCCAGGCTCGGCCAGCCTCTGGGAGAGCGTCCGGGCCCCGAGCTCGAAGCCGGCCAGGCGCTCGTTGAGGAACTCGCCGGCCCACTCGGCCAGCCCCTGGTCGACCGGGGCCGTGAAGCTGACCAGCCGCCGGCTCACGCCCCCGGCGGAGGTGATCACGACCACCATCGCGACCGACTCCTGGAGCAGCAGCACCTCGACGCGGTGGACCGTTTCGGCCTCCAGCGGCGGCGCGGAGATGACGGCCATCAGGTTGGAGACCTCGGCCAGTGCCGCGCTGGCCAGCCGCATCGCCTCGTCGACCTCCCGGCGCACGAGCGGCATCTGGAGCTTGACCTCGGGAAGGCGCTCGGGAAGCAGGCGGTCGACGTAGTAGCGCCGCCCGGCGTCGGTCGGCACCCGGCCAGCCGA
The DNA here is from genome assembly GCA_046091165.1 of Solirubrobacterales bacterium. Classification (GTDB taxonomy): domain Bacteria; phylum Actinomycetota; class Thermoleophilia; order Solirubrobacterales; family Solirubrobacteraceae; genus F1-60-MAGs163. Next base: position 4,302 of record JBJTBE010000028.1, read on the forward strand.
GGTATGGGGGTGGGCCAGAAGCCCGTGCTCCTCCAGGCAGGCCAGCTCGCTGCGCACGGTCGACGGGCCGCAACCGAGCTCCGGGTCGGCGGCGAGCGTCTTGGAGCCGACCGGTTGCCCGGTCTCCCGCTGGAGCTCGACCACGCGCCTGAGAATCTCCTCCTGGCGGGCGGTCAGCACCGGGCCGATGCTACCGGCGGGCCGGCGGCCCTCAGCCATCTTCACCGAGCTCCAGGACGGCCAGGAACGCCTCCTGCGGAACCTCGACGCGCCCGACCTGCTTCATCCGCTTCTTGCCCTCCTTCTGCTTCTCCAGGAGCTTGCGCTTGCGGGAGATGTCGCCGCCGTAACACTTGGCGATCACGTCCTTGCGGAAGGCCTTGACCGTCTCGCGCGCCACGATGTTGGAGCCGATCGCCGCCTGGATCGGGACGTCGTACTGCTGGCGGGGGATCTTCTCGCGGAGCTTCTCGGCAAGGCTGCGGCCCACCGTCGGGGCCTTCTCACGGTGCACGAGCATCGAGAGCGCATCGACCGGCTCTCCGGCGAGCAGGACGTCGAGCTTCACCATGTCCGAGGGCCGCACCCCGGTGAGCTCGTAGTCGAGCGAGGCGTAGCCGCGGGTCCTGGACTTCAGCTGGTCGAAGAAGTCGAGGACGACCTCGGCGAGCGGGAGGTCGTAGGTCAGCTGGACGCGGTCGGCCGAGAGGTACTGGAGCCCGGCGTGCTCTCCCCGCTTCTCCTGGCAGAGCTCCATCACCGCCCCAACGAACTCCGACGGCGTGAGGATCGTCGCCCTGATCATCGGCTCGCGGATCTCCTCGACGCGGCTCGGGTCGGGCATCCGCGAGGGGCTGTGGACGTCTACCTCCTCGCCGTCGGTGGTGGTCACCTCGAAGCCGACCGACGGCATCGTGGCCAGCAGGTCCAGGTCGTATTCGCGCTCGAGCCGCTCGCGCACGATGTCCATGTGCAGGAGGCCCAGGAAGCCGCAGCGGAAGCCGAAGCCCAGCGCGTCCGAGGTCTCCGGCTCCCAGCTCAGCGCGGCGTCGTTGAGGGTGAGCTTCTCGAGCGCGTCCCGGAGGTCGGGGTACTGCTCGGAGTCGATCGGGAAGAGTCCGCAGAAGACCATCGGCTTGACCTCCCGGTAACCCGGAAGCGGCTCGGCCGCCCCGCCGGCCTGGGTGGTCAGCGTGTCGCCCACCCTCAGCAGGGTCACGTCCTTGATCCCGGTGATGACGAAGACGACCTCGCCAGCGACTAGCTCGTCGGTGTCGACCATCTCGGGGGTGAAGAAGCCGATGTCTTCGATCTCGGCTTCGGTCCCGGCGACCATCGCCCGGATCGCCTCCCCCTTGCGCAGGCAGCCGTCCACCACCCGCACATAGGCCACGACGCCCCGGTACTGGTCGAACTCGGAGTCGAAGATCAGCGCCCGGGCGGGGGCGTCCGGGTCGCCGGCGGGGGGCGGTACCCGCTCGACGACCGCCTCGAGGACCTCGTCGACACCCTCCCCCGTCTTTCCTGAGATGCGCAGGATCCCGTCGGCCGGCTCGCCCAGCAGCTCGGAGACCTCCTCCCCGACCCGCTCCGGGTCGGCTCCCGGCAGGTCGATCTTGTTCAGGCACGGGATCAGCTCGAGCCCCGACTCGATGGCCTGGTAGGTGTTGGCCAGGGTCTGGGCCTCGACGCCCTGGGAGGCGTCTACCACGAGCAGTGCCCCCTCGCAGGCGGCCAGCGAGCGGGAGACCTCGTAGCTGAAGTCGACGTGGCCCGGGGTGTCGATCAGCTGCAGCTGGTACTCCTCCCCGTCGCGGGCGGTGTACATCACCCGCACCGCCTGCGCCTTGATCGTGATGCCCCGCTCACGCTCGAGCTCCATCGAGTCGAGCAGCTGGGCCCGCATGTCGCGCGGGTCGACCGTGCGGGTCATCTCGAGGATGCGGTCGGCCAGCGTCGACTTGCCGTGGTCGATGTGGGCGATTATCGAGAAGTTGCGGATGCGTGACTGGTCCATCGGGCTCCCGGAAGGCTAGGGGCCGCCGGCCCTCAGGCGCCGGCGCCGCCGCGACGCTGCAGCCGGGAGGTGAGGAAGGTGCGTATCTGGGCCGCCTCGGGGACCCGCATCACCTGGACGGCCACCACGTAGACCACCGAGCCGGCCGTGACCGCCGGGATGACGGCGATCAGGCGGGCGAAGACCCCGGCGTCCCCAACCGCGGAGTCCAGCAGCGACCAGACGCCCCACGCCGCCCCGGCCAGCGCCGCCGAGGCGAGGATGATCTTGGCCGCCGTGATCGCGGTCTGGCGCCCCTCGATCGAACCGTTCAGCTGGCGGCGCAGGAAGAACATCTGCGCGGTGGTCATGCCGACGCTGGAGGCCACCGTGCCGATCACCGGCCCGGCGATCCCCAGCGGCTTGTAGAGGGCAAGCGAGACCGCGGCGTTGAGGACCAGGTTGCCCGCCGCCAGCGCCGTGGGAACCCAGGGGCGCCGCAGGGAGAAGAAGGTGCGGGTCAGGAGCAGGTTCACGCCGGCAAAGGGCAGCGAGAAGGCGAACCAGAAGAGGGCGGTGGAGACCTCCTCGGTCGACTGGGCGTTGAACGCCCCGTACTGGTAGACGAGCTCCACCACCGGCGCGGCGAGCACCATGATCATCGCCGCCGCCGGGATGAGGAGCAGCAGGTTCTGGCGGGTGCCGGTGCCGAGCATCTTGCGCAGGCCCGAGGTGTCGCCGCGGGCCACCAGCCGGCTGAGCGACGGAAAGAGGACCGTCGCCAGGGCGACGCTGAATATTCCCTGCGGCAGCATGTAGATACGGAACGCGGCGTCGATCGCCCGCGGGGCGCTCTCGGAGATCAGCGCGCCGACCACGGAATTGATCACCAGGTCGATGTTGATCACGCCCAGGCCGATGGTCACCGGCACCAGGAGCACGAAGACCTGCTTTACGCCCGGATCCCTCCAGTTCAGGTGGAAGCGGAGCCTGAAGTCGATCCGGCCGAGCACGGGGATGACCATCAGCAGCTGGATCACCGTCCCGACGAGCACGCCGATCGCGTAGGCGTAGATCTGCTCCGGGCCGTCGAAGGCCGGGCGCAGGAGCACCAGCAGCGCAATGATCACCACGTTCCAGACCAGCGGCGAGAGCGCCGGGATCGTGAAGTGGTGGTAGCTGTTGACGATCCCGACGAGCAGCCCGTTGATACCCAGCAGGACGACGATCGGGAACAGGACCTGCGAGAGCCCGACTGCGAGATCCACGAGCTGCGGGGTGAACTGGTCTCCGGGGATGAAGAGCGGGATGATCACCCCGGCGGCGAGGATGAAGATCGCCGAGAGGATCCCGAGGACCAGAAGGATGATCCAGAACAGGGTCGAGGCCAGCAGGACGGCCTCGCGGCGCTTCTTCTGCTCGAGGAACTCGGCGAAGACCGGCACGAAGGCGGCGCTCAGGGCGGCGTCGGCGAAGAGGCCGCGAACCAGGTTGGGGAGCTGGAAGGCGATGGTGAAGGCCGAGGCGGCGCCGCTGGTACCGAAGTAGCTCGCGGCCAGGATCTCCCTCGCCAGCCCCGCCACCCGCGAGAGCCCGGTCGCGATCGAGAAGATCGCCGTATTCCGGGCCACCCCCGCGTGCGCGCCCGGGGCCTCTTCGGGACCTTCGCCCTCAATCCTCTCGACCTCTCTCCGGCTCAGCAGGGCGGCGTAGCTGGCGTCGACGCCCGGATCGGAGGCGCCGACCAGCTCGGCATCGGCGGCAGCCCCGGGATCCTGGTCCGGCTCTCGATCATCGGCGCTGCCGGACCCCGGGCTCACTGCGACCTGATGCTACGCGCCCGACCCGCGGTACCCGGCGGACGCTAGAATCCGCCCGCGGAATGGCCAACCTGAACTCCCAGCGCAAGCGCAACGCCCGCACCGAGCGCGAGCGCCTCGAGAACCGCCACTACACGTCGGCGGCCAAGACCTACCCGCGGCGCCTCGAGGAGGCCGTAGCGGCCGGCGACGGAGAGAAGGCCGACGCCGAGCTGCATAAGCTCCTGTCGACCATCGACAAGGCCGTCTCCCACGGGGCCATCCACCGCAATACCGGCGCCCGGCGCAAGTCGAGGGCCCAGCGGATCCGCGCCGGCGCCTGAGCCGCCGGCTCAGGAGGCCACTACCGCAATCGTCCTGAGGGCGACGGTGTCGAAGTCCAGCCGGCTCGCCCCGCGACCGGCGAGCTCGAGCCGGGCCATCGCCTCCAGCGCCCGCCTGAGCCCGGCGGCATCCGACTCCCGGGCCTCGGCGACCCTCCTCTTGGCGGCGTAGGGGCTCATCTTCAGCCCGGCCCCGGCTTCCGACGGCGGGACTCCGTCCTCCAGGCGTTCGGCGATGGTCAGCACCTCGCGAACCCGGCGCGCCATCAGGCCGGCCAGCCGGGCGCCGTCCTCTCCCTGCGAGCGAAGCTCCAGGTAGGTGCGGGTGGCCGCAGCGGGATTGTGGCCGACGATCGCATCGACCAGGGCCCAGACCGCCAGCTCCGACGACTCGGCCACCGACGCCTCGACCTCCTCCACGCCTATCCCCGCTCCCGGGCCGTACTCGAGCGCCAGCTTCTCGAGCTCCCGGAGGATCCGCTGCTGGCGGTCTCCGACCTGGGCGACCAGCAGCTGGGCCGCGGCGCCGTCGAGGGTCATGCCCAGCGCCGACGCCTGGCCGACCGCCCAGCGGGGGAGCTCGCGCTGCTTGAGCAGGACCTCCGCGGTTACCCGTCCCCCTGCCCCCTCGACGCCGGCGTGAAGGCTCGCCGGGGCCTTGCGGCGCCCGTCCTCGAACGCGAAGAAGGCGACAGTGGTCTCCGGGTCGATGGCCGCCAGCGTGCCGGCGAGATCCTCG
>JBJTBE010000029.1:0-8727 GCA_046091165.1 Solirubrobacterales bacterium
GCTCGCCGAGCCCGAGGTCGCGGACCTCGATGGGCCTGGTCTCGGAAAACGGGCCGGGATCGCCACACCGCATGAGGACCGCGGCCCGCACCGTGCTCACCCGGCTGCCTCCAGGCTCTCCAGGAGCTCCCGCATCCGGCCGCCTATCTCGGCCGGCCGCCGGCTGTCGCGGTCGACGAAGACGTGGACGAACCAGCCGACCGCGCTGCACTGCCCGTCATCGTCGAAGAGGGCCAGCTCGTAACGGACGCTGGAGCTGCCCAGGTGACCCACGCGCAGGCAGGCCTGGACCGTCCCCGGATAGCTCAGCGGGCCCAGAAACCGGCAGTGCGATTCGGCGCAGAGGCCAATCACCTGGCCCTCGAGAATGTCCAGGCCTCCGCGCTCGATCAGGAGCTCGTTGATCACCGAATCGAGATAGGAGTAGTACTCGGCGTTGTTGACGTGGCCGTAGACATCGTTGTCCTTCCAGCGCAGCTGGACGGTCGTCCGGTACGGGTAGGCGCCGGGGTCGGCAGGCGGGTCGGGGACGGGATCGGCCACTGCCGCAGAAGCTACCGGTGAGCGGCGCCGGGGGTGCGGCCCGCACCGGCCCCGGGGTCGCGCCTATCGGGTAGTTTCCGGGCGGAATCGCAACCGACGAGAGGCAAACGATGAAGCGACTGATCGCCCTTCTTTCCGCAGCACTGGCCGCCCTGGCCGTAACCGCCGGCCTGGCCGCCTGCGGCGGCAGCAACGACGCGGAGACCGTCACCCAGGAGGTGACCCAGATTCAGGAAGACCAGCAGGACCAGCAGGACGACCAGCAGGACCAGCAGGACGACCAGCAGGACGAGCGCGACGACGAGCAGGACCGCGAGGACGACGAGCGCGACGACGAGCAGGACCGGCAGGACGACCAGAACGACAACTGACCCCGCGCGCGCCGGCCTGCGCAGGGCCGGCCGGCGCGCCTGGTGTCACAATCGCCGCGATGGACTTCCACCTGCCCACCGGTGTCAAGGCACTGCTCGTCCAGGCCCTGGGAGTGGCGCTGCTCGGCGCGGCAACGGGGATCGCCTTCTCGCATTCGTTCTTCGAGGACTGGGGCTGGGTGATCGGCCCGGTGGCCTGGATGATCGCGGCCACCATCACCGCCCTCGTGCTCAGGCTGCCGCTGCCGGCGACCCTGCTCGGGGCGGTCTTCGCCGGCATCCCCAGCGCGATCCTCACCGCCGCCGGGCTGCACTGGGCCGGGGCCGTGTTGGGCATCCTCCTCTTTGCCGGCTGGTGCGGCGGCATCGGCGGGCGTAGGATGGCGCCAGGAACCGGCTAATGGATCTTGGGATCGAAGGGCGCGTAGCGCTCGTAACCGGCGCGTCGAAGGGCCTCGGCCTGGCGATCGCCACCGCCCTGGCCGAGGAGGGCGCCAAGGTGGCGATCACCTCGCGTGACGAGGGCCGCATCCAGGAGGCGGCCAAGAGCATCGGGGCCACCGGCTTTGCCCACGACAGCTCAAACCTCGAGGGGATCCCGGTACTGGTTCACGAGGTCGAGCACTTCCTGGGCCCGATCGACATCCTTGTAACCAACACCGGCGGCCCGCCGCTCGACCCGGACGCCTTCGCTTTCACCGAGGCGCAGTGGCAGGAGGCCTACGTAGACCTCGTCCGCTCACCCCTTGTCTTCGCCCAGTCGGTCATCGACTCGATGCGCCACCGTCTCTGGGGGCGGGTGGTGAACGTCGGCTCGACGACGATCCGCGAGCCCTCCGGAGGGCTGATCCTCTCCAACTCGAACCGGGCCGCAACCCTCGCCGCCCTGAAGACGATCGCCACCCAGGTAGCCAAGGACGGCGTGACCGTCAACAGCGTCCTGCCGGGACGGATCGCCACCGACCGCCTCTACGAGCTATACGGCTCTCGGGAGGCGGCCGACGCGATGGCCCGCGACGAGATTCCCGCCCGCCGGCTGGGCAGCACCGAAGAGTTCGCTGCCGCCGTGGCCTTCCTCTGCTCGTCCCGCGCGAGCTACATCACCGGCTCGACGGTCGTCGTCGATGGCGGCATGATGCGCTCGGTTTAGAAGGCAAAAATGATCTCGGTATCCATGGGCCTGGCCGCGGCCTTGCTGTGGGGGGTCGGCGCACTGGTTGTCAAGTCCCTTTCACACCAGATCGAGCCCAAGCCACTCGCATTCTGGTTCTTTTTCTACAACACCGTTCTCGTCGCGCTACCAGCTGCTCTCGCCGTTGGTGAGGGCGGTTTGGAGACCGCAGCCCTGTACGTTGGTGGCGCCTCGGGCCTCGCCACGGCCCTGGCAATCGGCTCGGAGGCCCGCGCCTTCAGTCTTGGCCAGGTCGTTACGGTTACCCCGCTCATCGCCCTGGAGGGGGCGGTGGCAGCCGTGCTGGGGATAATCACGGGGAGCCCGGTGAGCGCGATGACCGCGATTGCCCTCCTCCTGTGTGCGGCAGGTGGCTTCGGGGTAGGGCTGCCAAGAGGCATTGCCCTTAGAAGCCCTGGTGTCGGCTGGGCGCTGGCCGCAGCGGGCGGCTTCGGCATCTCCCTCTGGGTTCTGGGCGATTCGGAGGCCGAGGTTCTCACCGTCCTGTTCCTGGCCAACCTCACCGGGGCACTGGTCCTGGCCGGGATCGCCCGCGGGGAGGTTCACCCGAGAGACACGACGCCACGGGTCCAGGCCAAGCTGGCCCTTCTTGGTGTCCTTAATCTTGCCGGCCTGCTTGCCTTCACCTACGGCTCGCGAAACGGTTCGCTGCCGGTAACCGCCGTCCTTGCAGCCCAGTTTGCGGTGCCCGCGATCGTCGGCGGTTACATCATCCACAAGGAGCGGATGACGCTCATCCAGGGCCTGAGCACTGTCGGATTGCTGTGCGGCGTGGGTATCCTCGCCGCCAGCGCAGGCTGATCTTCACTTCGCGCCCGTCGGAAGCTGGCGTACTACGAGCCGAGCCGGTGAACGCCCTGCGGGACCACCGGGCGGCCACTAGGGGCGCGATCCGCCGCCTGAGGACTGGCCGCGCCCCTTGGTGGAGCCCTTCTGGTGCTTCGGGCCCCCCTTGCCGCGCCGCTTCTGGCGGCCCTTCGGGCGCCCATGGTTGTGGTGGCCACCCTTGCGTGCAGACGCGCGATCCTCACGCGGCTCCGAGGCCGAGGGCGGCCCGACCGGGGCAAACTGCTCATCGAGACCGAGGGCGCCGGTGATAGCCCGCATGTCCTTCACCTGGTCTCCGGCGACGAGGGTGACCGCCACGCCGGTCTCCCCGGCCCGCCCGGTGCGCCCGGTGCGGTGGACGTAATCCTCGGCCTGGCCGGGAGGGTCGAAGTTGATCACCTTCGAGATGTTGTCGACGTGAATGCCGCGGGCGGCAACGTCGGTGGCCACCAGCGTCGGAATGCGGCCGGCCTCGAAGGCCGCCAGCGCCTTCTCGCGCTGGCGCTGGCTCTTGTTGCCGTGCATCGCGGCGGCGTCCACACCCTGGGCGCCGAGGCGCTTGACCAGCCGGTCGGCGCCGCGCTTGGTGCGCACGAAGACGAGGGTCAGGTCCTGGCCGTCCCCGATCTCGCCGACCAGCTCCTTCATCCGGGACTCGTTGTCGACGCGAACGAAGCGGTGCTCGATCTCGCCGACCTTCTCCGGCGGCGGGACGTGCTCGTGCTGGACCGGGTCGTCGGTGTACTCGCGGGCCACGCGCCCTGCCTCGCCGTCGAGGGTGGCCGAGAAGAAGAGCGTCTGGCGATCCTTCGGGCACTGGGCGACGATGCGGTCGACGGCCGGGCGAAAGCCCATGTCGAGCATCCGGTCGGCCTCGTCGAGGACGAGAACCTTCACGTTTGAGAGGTCGAAGGCACCCCTCTGGAGAAGGTCCTCGAGCCGGCCCGGCGTGGCCACGACGATGTGCGACTTGCGGGCTTCGCGGGACTGCTTCTCCAGGCCCACCCCGCCATAGACGGCGCTGATCTTCAGCGCCCGGGCGTGGGCGATCCGGTAGGTGGAATCGACGATCTGGGTGGCCAGCTCGCGAGTCGGCGCGAGTACGAGGGCCGACGGGCGCGGGTCCTCGGCGTCGATGCTGTCGATCAGCGGGACCATGAAGGCGAGGGTCTTGCCCGAGCCGGTCGGGGACTTGGCCAGCACGTCGCTGCCGGCGAGGACATCGCCGATCACCTTGGTCTGGATGGCGAGCGGGGCGTCGAAACCCTGCTCGTCGAGGGCGTGCGCAACCGCACGGGATACGCCGAGATCGGCGAAGGACTGCTCTGACATCTGACTGCTCCTTGGTTTCCCGGGCGCTCTGCGCTCGGGGCGATTCGGGAGGTACGGCTGACCCGAACCGCCTGTGGGGCGGGACCCAAGAAAGCTTCACCTCGCGACCGGCCGGTTGCCGATCGCTACAGGCACAGTAGCCGCCCCGCGGACGCCAGCCGCCGGCCGCCGGCCGGACGGCTAATCGCGCAAGTTGGCGGCCAGCAGCAGGACGCCGTTTAGCGCGGCGGCGGCGGCAACCGCGGCCGTAACCTGGCGGGCCCGGGGAGGGATCCGGTCGCCGGCCATCAGGGTCGCGACGAGGTCGACGGCGTCGCAGGCGATACCCAGGGCGAGCAGAGGCCGGTATCCGTCCCCGCGGGCCTGCGCGGCCAGCGTCGCGGTTCCGAGGGCGAAGTCGCGAACGCCGAACGCGCGGCCCATCACGCCGCCGTCGGCTCCGGCGACCCCTTCCCCGACCCAGCGCTCGCCGGCCCGTTCCGGGTCGGCTACGAAGGCCAGGCCGATGGCGATTCGGCCGGTCTGGAAGAGCACGTTGGGAACCGCGGGGACCATGCCGCAGACCCTACTGTCAGGGCCCGGGCCGCGAAGGTGACCGGGCGTCAGACCGTTCGCCTGCCGCGACCGAACACGCCGAAGCGCCGACGACGCGCCTTCGCCAACGCCGTCCGCCAGGCAAGCTGCGCGCTGCCGCCGAGCTCGCGTGCCAGCATGCCCGGCTCGCTCGCGATGGCCGTCGATGCCTCTCGCGCCATGTAGGTGCCAACCGCTCGTTTCGTCGCCGCGTCGGCCTTCTGCACGCTGCCGCTGTCGTAAGGCGGCTGGGGGTCGTACTCGATCATCAGCTGAGCCGCACGCGCCGTTTCGTCCCCGGATACCTGGCCCACCACCCAGAGCGCCACGTCGATACCGGCCGAGACGCCGGCGCCCGTGACGATCTTGCCGCTGCGCACGACGCGCTCGTCGGCCACCGGAAGCGCGCCGAGCCCTTCGAGCAGCGGCATCGCCATCCAGTGCGTGGTCGCAGGCCGGCCTTCGAGGAGCCCCGCGCTCCCCAGGATGATTGAGCCGGTGCACACCGACACCGTCCAGGCAGCCGCCTCATGAGCACCGCGAAGCCAGGCAAGCAGCTCCTCATTCCGGGCCGTGATCGCCGTCGTCGAGCCGGAGCCGCCCACCAGAATCATGTCGGGCCGGGGAGTCTCCTCGAACGAATGCGTCGCGCCCATCATCAGCACGCCACTGTCTGACATGACCGGCCCCGTCTCCGACCACACGAAGCGGATCTCGGCATCCGGGATGCCTCGCAGCACCTCGTATGGCCCGACGATGTCCAAAGCGGTAAACCCGGGATAGAGGACGATTGCGATCTGCATTTTCGGCTGCTCCTTCTCTCGTGGCGCCCGGTGAAGTACCCCCAAGGGGAATCGAACCCCTGCTACCAGGTTGAAAACCTGGCGTGCTAACCGCTACACCATGGGGGCAATGCGAAAGCAAAGTCTAGAAGCGAAGGGCGTCTCGGCACCGGCAGCCTCGGCCGGCCTCGGGTCGATGGGCGCCGGGGCGATCGGCGCGCTGGCGGTCGGGGCGGTGGCCTTCGGCGCGCTGGCGATCGGGGCGCTATCGATCGGGCGGCTTGCAGTTGGCCGGGGGAAGATCAAGCGCCTCGAGATCGAGGAGCTCCACGTCCAGCGCCTGACCGTCGACGAGATCAGCACGCCCGACCGAAAACCCTGAGCCCGCGCCCGAAGCGGCGCGTAGAGTTGGCTTCACGCCGCCGTAGCTCAGCTGGTAGAGCAGCGGGCTTTTAACCCGAAGCGCGCAGGTTCGAGTCCTGCCGGCGGCATCGATTACGCTCTCGCCGTGCGCAAGCTCGCTCCCTGGCTTCTCGTTCTCGGCGTCGCGCGCGTGGTCATCGACCACTGGCTGGAGATCGACAGGAATGACCGCCGGAAGGCGCGGCAGGCGATCACGCGCAGCCGGCTGCGTCCCGGGCGCCTTACGCCCGACGAGCGCGAGAACCTCCGGCGGATCGCCGCCCAGGTGGAGAAGAAGCGCCTGGCCTATGAGGCGACGGCCGCCGCGGTTCCCTTCCCGATGCCCGACCTCTACAAGCGCAGGAAGCGCAGGCGTCGGCGTCGGCGCCGGGGCGACTAGCGGCGCGGTACCGGGTGCTCCCCCGTATCGTTCCGTCGATGCTCCTGCGCAAGACTGCGGCCTTCGCGGCCTGCGCGGCCTCCATTGCGGGCACGGCCTCACTGGCCGTTCCGGCCACCGCGGCGGCCGACCCCGGTGACCCCAGCCGGCTCTGGACCTACGCCGATGGCGTTACCGAGCGGCTGGAGGAGAAGTGGAGCAACAAGAAGCAGCGCTACACCGGATCCACCTTCCGGCTGACGGTGAGCATGCTCACCCTCTTCGCCAACGCGCGCATCGCCCGCTACGAAGGTCTCTCCCGCAAGGACGAGCGGATCGAGCCGATGGCGCGAAGGCTGATCACCTGGCCGACCTACATCACCAGGTCCTCCGACGCGCGGAATCCCGGGTCCACCCACCCGCACGTCCCTGGCTTTACCTCCGGCGCCAGCGACCAGCCCGGCATCCAGCACGTAGCGATCTCAAACCAGGCGATGTCGGCGCTCGGCCTGGCCGTGAAGAGCGGCGCCCTGCCCAAGGCGCTGGAGCGCGAAATCGGCCAGAAGGTCTACGCCGTGGCGCGCGGACCACGTTTCCGCTACCCGAACATCGAGGCCAACCAGGTCAACTGGCAGCTCGGGGCGTGGCTCGGGACGGCTCGGTCGAGCGGGCGGTGGGGGCAGGCCAAGAGCCAGAGCCACGCCTACCTGAGGGCCTTCGTCGCCGGATTCCGCAAGCCGATGCCGATCGGTGGCTACACCACCCCCAACTTCACCAGCGATTACGGGCTCAACTACTACCCGCAGTCACCCGTCAACGCGGTCATAAACCAGACGAGCTCCACCGAGTACGCCGGGGTGATATTCAGCGGCATGGACTCCTACGAGGAGATGGTCCGGCGCGGGATGAAACGCCTCTCCTACGGCCAGGAAGCGCGGTTTCGGCGCTGGGCCAAGAGGATCGTCACCGGAGAGTGGACCCACGGCGGCTGGCCCAACTGGGACTCCGGCCGCGGTTATGAGCGCTGGCAGGTGATCAACTACTTCCCCTGGTGCGCAGCCGGGCTGGGCACGATCGCGGCCAGCAACCGGCTGGCAGGCGACACCGACCGCAAGCGCGCCCGCTGGCTCCTGTACCAGGCTCTCGACCGCTATCGGTGGATGGTCAAGAACGGGTTCAAGAGCTCGGCCCGTTACGGGGTCGGGGCGGTTACCGACATCCCGCCGGTCATCGCCAACCAGATCACCGATGCCCGGCTCGGGGCGACCGCCTCCACCGCCGCGCTCAACGAGATAGGGCCCCCGGGCTCGGCACCGAGGGGCTGGAGCTGGTGGGACGGCGAGCGCCGGCGCCTGACGGTGAGCAACCCGCGCTACTCGGCGGCGCTGATCACCCCGATCAACCGGGTGGGATACGGCGGCCTGGAGCTGGCCCGCTTCGTGGACAGCGAGGGCCGTGGCCTTACCTCAGTGGGATCGACGAGCAGCCAGGCCGGCATGAAGGCCAGCGTCGGCGGGCGGATCGTCGGCCTCACCCAGGGCCGCTACCAGACGGTGCTCGACGGGGTGCGGCTGTGGCGCCCACGCCGCGTGGGCGGCGGCGCGCCGGCGATCGGCTCGCGCGGCGGCGCCGTGGTGGTCTCCCACCGCTTCAACTCGCGGGGGGTGAGCACCCGCTACGAGGTGCGGGCCCGCAACGCCCGGACCGAGCTGCGGATCCCCTTCTGGGGCAGGCTCACCGAGCGCGAGGTGACGAAGGTCCAGGGCGGGGTGCGCATCAGGACCAGGAACCGCGAGGGCGCACGGCTCGAAGTGCTCATCCGCTCACAGCGCCCGATCATCGGCGACTGGCGCTCGATCGCCTCGCCCCGATCCAGTCCCGGTACCCGAACCATCTACCTGGTCCGCGGCTCCTCGACCGGCCGCACCCACACCTCGGTCGAGATGCGGCCGCTTGGCTGAGCCGGGCCGCCGCCACTGCCGGGCCTGAGCCGGGGTAGGACCGCGGGCGCTCCGCTCACGATCCTGGGCCCCTCCAAGAGAAGCGCCGCGGGCGCCGCTAGCGGCGGTCGGCGGCGTAGGCGGTTTCGCCCCCCGAGCGGCCTCGCTTCATCACGGCGTAGAGGATGATCGAGACGAACGGGATGGCGATATCGGTCCAGAGAACCGGCCCGGTGTTGTCCACGCAGTGGTTGTCGTTGACGATCATCTGGTGGATGTGGCCGTAAGCGTCTCCCCAGTACTGCACGGTGACCACCACGATCACCGCCAGCCAGAACTTCGGGCTCGTGATCCACAGGCACATGACCCCTACGACACCGATCGA
>JBJTBE010000030.1:0-8316 GCA_046091165.1 Solirubrobacterales bacterium
GTCGATCAGCGTCCCGCCGAGGGCGACGTTGGCGAGCTGCAGCCCACGGCAGACCCCGAGAACCGGGAGGCCCATATCCCGCGCGGCCTTCCATAGGGCGAACTCGTGGCGGTCGCGGGCGGCGTCGACCCACCGGTCATCCCCGGTCGACCCGGGGAGGCCCAGGTCCTGCCCCCCGGAGAGGATCAGGCCATCGACCCCGGCGAGCTGCTCGGCGGCCAGACCGGGCGGCACCTGGGGGAGCGAGAGCGGCAAGCCGCCGGCGGCCACTACCGCGTCGCCGAATCCGCGGGCGACGGTGTCGGCCCGGTCGCCGCCGTAGCCGGTGTCGATATCCCGCGGGACAGGGGTGATGGCGATTATGGGCCGTGCGGGAGGGTTCACGTCGGGGCCCGGGTCGACGGGCCGGGCGCGGCGAGTGTAATGCCGCAGCCCGGGTCGCGGGGACTGCCGCTGGACGGCCCCGGAAAGCCCGGCGTCCTACCCCAATCCCGGCGGCCCGGGCCTAAATGTTCCTAAAACGGCAATCCGGGCCTTCCGGGCCGGCGTAGGCCCGGAAAGCAACCTACCCCGGAGGCAAGAGATGAGAATGAAGGCAATCGTGCTGACCGCAGTGCTCGCAGTGTCGGGATTGACCCTGGCGGCGTGCGGAAGCGACAACAACGAAGAGACGACCGCGGCGACCACGACCGCCCCAGCAACCACCACCGGTGAGACGATCGCGGCTGCGGCCACGGCCACGCCGGACCTGTCGACCCTCGTGGCGGCGCTCAAGGCGGCCGACCTCGTGACCACGCTCGAAGGCAAGGGTCCGTTCACGGTCTTCGCCCCGACCAACGCGGCGTTCGCTGAGATCCAGCCGACCGTCGACAACCTGCTCAAGCCGGCCAACAAGGACGAGCTGACCAAGGTGCTCACCTACCACGTGGTGCCGGGCACCTACACCTCGGCCGACCTCAAGGACGGCCAGAAGCTCAAGACGGTCGAGGGCCAGGACCTGACCGTCACGGTCAAGGACGGCACCGTGAAGGTCAATGACGCGACGGTTGAGAAGGCCGATATCGAGGCCTCCAACGGCGTCGTTCACGTCATCAACGGGGTTCTCGTCCCGCCGGCCAACTAGCCGGAACCCGAGAGCGATAACCGGGCCCCGTGCCGCCCTGCGGCACGGGGCCTTTTTCGTGCCTGGGCCCCGAAATCGGGGCTCCGGGAAAAGAAATTGCGAAATCGGCGTAACGAATGGCCTCCTCAGCTGTTGTATTTCCCACAACAGTTGTTTTCTACCGCCCTGCGGGGGCCAGGAGAAACCATGAGGCACCACAGCACACGCCGGTTCACAACCCCGATCCGCACCGCGCTGGCCGCGGCTGTTGCGCTGGCCGCGATGCTGGCATTCAGCGGCGTCGCTCTGGCGGCGGCCCCCCAGCTCCCGCTGAAGACCCAGGGCGCCAAGATCGTCGACTCGGGCGGCCAGGAGGTCGTCCTGCAGGGGGTCAACTGGTTCGGCTTCGAGACCTCCAACCACGCTCCCCACGGTCTCTGGACCCGCGACTACAAGGAGATGCTCGCCCAGATCAAGGCGCAGGGCTTCAACACCATCCGCCTGCCCTTCTCGCTCCAGGCGCTCAGGTCGCAGACCACCAGCGGCATCGACTACGGCAACGGGCGCAACGCCGCCCTGGCCGGCAAGACTCCGCAGCAGGTCATGGACGAGATCATCGCCGAGGCCGACAGGCAGGGCCTGATGATCATCCTCGACAACCACTCCACGACCGATGACTCCTTCATGCACCCGCTCTGGTACGGGCTCGGCGGCTTCACCGAGGACGACTGGGTGAACACCTGGAAGGACCTCGCCACCCGCTACGCATCCCGCAAGAACGTCATCGGTGCCGACCTCAAGAACGAGCCTCACGGCGAGGCCACCTGGGGCACCGGCCAGGCCAACGACTGGCGTCGTGCCGCCGAGCGCGGCGGCAACGCCGTCCTGGCGGCCGCGCCGAACTGGCTCGTCATCGTCGAGGGCATCGAAGGCCCCGTCGCCGGCGGCCAGCAGCTCGACCGCCACTGGTGGGGCGGCAACCTGGAGGGCGTGCGCAACAACCCGGTGCGCCTGGACGTCGCCAACCGCCTGGTCTACTCGCCACACGAGTACGGCCCCGGCGTCTACGCCCAGCCATGGTTCTCGGACCCGAACGTCCAGTCGATCCTCGCCGACCGCTGGCAGAAGGGCTTCGGCTACATCCACGAGGCGGGCACCGCGCCGATCCTCGTCGGCGAGTTCGGCGCCAAGAACGTGGGCACCGACACCGTCGAGGGCCGCTGGATCCGGCAGTTCGCCGACTACATGGGCAAGAAGGGCATCAGCTGGACCTTCTGGGCCTGGAACCCGAACTCCGGTGACACCGGCGGCGTCCTGCAGGACGACTGGCAGACGGTCAACGCCACGAAGATGGACCTCCTCAAGCGGCTCATCAACCGCGAGGCGATTCCGTACGCCGCCCCGGGCGCGGCCCCGCAGCAGCAGGGCTTCGCTCCCTATGTCGACATGACGCTCCAGTCCAAGACGACCAACGCCAATGCCATCCGGCAGTCGGGCGCCAAGGCGGTCTCGCTCGGGTTCATCGTCAGCGGGAAGGCCTGCGAGGCCTCCTGGGGCGGGTACTACGGGCTGAACGCCTCGGACGAGTGGTTCGACGCCCGGCAGGTGATCAGTGACGCCCGCGCCGCCGGCGCCGAGCCGATCGTCTCCTTCGGCGGAGCGGCCGGCCAGGAGCTGGCCCGCACCTGCACCAGCGCCTCGGCGCTGGCCGGGCAGTACCAGGCCGTCATCGACGCCTACAACCTGCGCAGCATCGACTTCGATGTCGAGGGCGCAGACCAGGCCGACAATCCGTCGCTGGACCGCCGCTTCGAGGCGGTGGCCCAGGTCCAGAAGGACGCGGCGGCCAAGGGCAGGCCCCTGACCGTCTCGCTGACGCTCCCCGTCCTGCCGACCGGCCTGACCGCCGACGGCCAGAACGTGCTGCGCCGTGCGATCGCCAAGGGCGTCGACGTGAGCATCGTCAACGTGATGGCGATGGACTACTACGACCCGTCGCTGGACGTCAACGGGAAGATGGGCGACCTGGCCAACCAGGCCGCCACCAGCCTGAAGGGCCAGCTCGCCAGCTTCTACCCGGGGCGCACCGATGCCCAGCTGTGGAAGATGGTCGGGATCACGCCGATGATCGGGATCAACGACAACCCGAAGGAGATCTTCTCCACGGCCGACGCGAAGAAGGTCCTCGATTTCGCCAACGCGAAGTCGATCGGGCGGATCGCCATGTGGTCGCTCAACCGCGACTCGCAGTGCCCCTCGCCGACAACGGTGACCGGCAACTACTGCAGCGGCGTGACCCAGCAGGCCTTCGAGTTCTCGAAGATCTGGGGCGCGTATGCGGGCGGCACCAACCCGGTGCCGGCTCCGACGCCCAACCCGACGCCGACGCCGACTCCGGAGCCGACCCCGACGCCGACCCCGACGCCGACGCCGACGCCGACGCCCACGCCGACCCCGGCGCCAGGCTCGGTATCGGTCAAGCTCGAGCTCGACTCGAGCTGGGGCACCGGCTGGTGCGGGAAGCTCAAGGTAAGCAACGGCAGCTCCACCGAGGTGAGCATCAGGAAGTTCAACTTCACTCTCCCCTCCGGCGCCTCCGTCACCAGCTCGTGGAACGGGACGCTGAGCGGCACCGGCAGCGCCCGTGAGATCACGGCTCCGTCCTGGGCCAAGGCCCCGGCCGGCGGCAGTTACATCGACACCGGCCTCTGCGTGAGCAGTACGACCCAGTCGCTCTCCGACCTCGCGGTCACCACGAGCGCCGGTTCGACCACGCCGAATCCGGCCCCGACGCCCCCCCCGTCCCCGACGCCAACCCCGACGCCGACGCCCGCCCCGACGCCGACGCCGACGCCCACGCCGACGCCGACGCCGACGCCGGCCCCGGCCCCGGGAACCGCGGTCCTCTCGGCAACGGTGATCAAGGACTCAACCTGGGAGAACGGCTACTGCCGGAGCTTCAAGGTCGCCAACACCGGCACCGCCACGTCACGCAGCTGGAGGCTCGTCTTCACTCTGCCGACCGCGGTGAAGATCACCCAGAGCTGGAGCGGCACCGCGACCCGCAGCGGCAACACGGTCACCGTGCTGGCGCCCTCGTGGGCCGGCGCAGTCGCCCCGAACGGCACGGTAACCGCGTTCGGCTTCTGCGCCAGCGGCACCGGGGAGCCCTCGGCGATCAGCGTCACCGAGGTGGCTCCGACCGGCGCCACGGCAGCGGCCCGCAGCACGCAGTCGCGGGCGACAGCCATCGCCCGGGCCCGCGCCGAGCAGGCCCGGAAGATGAAGCTGGTCAAGCGCCAGTCCCTCAAGAAGCAGCGCTCCCGGCGCTGAGCGAATAGGCCGCCCCGCACCGGCGGGGCGGCCGCCGCGCCAATAGGATCGCGCGATGGAGATTCGCGCGGCGGTCCTCGAGGAGTTCGGCAAGCCCCTGGTCGTCCAGGACGTCGGCCTCGACGGGCCCAGGGCCGGTGAGGTGCTGGTCCGCGTGGAGGCCTGCGGGGTATGCCACACCGACATGTACACGGCCAGCGGGGTCGACCCTTCCGGTTACGCGCCGACCGTCCTGGGCCACGAAGGGGCCGGGGTCGTCGAAGCGATCGGCGAGGGCGTGAGCTCGCTGGAGGTCGGCGACCATGTCCTGACCCTGTTCTCGCCCCAGTGCCGGGAGTGCGTCAACTGCACCTCGGGCAAGACCAACATCTGCGTGGCCATCCGCGAGGAGCAGGGCGAGGGCTACCTGCCCGACCACACCACGCGCCTGCACCGCGGCGACGAGCGGATCCGCCACTTCATGGGCACCAGCACCTTCGCCGAGGCGACGGTGATGCCGGAAATCGCCCTGGCCAAGGTCCCCAGGGAGGCGCCGCTCGACGTGCTCTGCACTTTGGCCTGTGGCGCCACCACCGGGATCGGCGCCGCGCGCTACATCGCCCAGGTCGAGCCCGGGTCGACCGCCGTGGTCTTCGGCGCCGGCCTTGTCGGCCTCGGGGCCGTGGCGGGCGCAAAGCTCCAGGGTGCCGAACGGATCATCGTCGTCGACCCTGCCCCCGGGCGGCGCGCCAAGGCCGTTGAGATCGGCGCCACCGACGAGCTCGAAGGCGGCGAGGGCGTGGTCGAGGAGATCCTCGGGATGACCGGCGGCTACGGAGCCGATTACACCTTCGAGGCCACCGGAAACGTCGAGGTGATGCGCCAGGCCGCCGAGGCGGCCCGCATGGGCTGGGGCCAGTGTGTCATCGCCGGCGTGGCCGGCCGGGGCGAGACGCTCAATGTGGTCCCGCGGTTCCTGATCACCGGCCGGCGGATCGCCGGCGCCTCTTTTGGCGGCGCGCGCGGCCGCGACGACGTGCCGGAGTTGGCCCGCCTTTACATGGAGGGCGAGCTGCCGCTCGACGCCTTCATCTCCCACCACCTGCCGCTCGAGCAGGTCAACGAGGCTTTCGACCTCATGCACGACCAGGACGGCATCCGCACCGTCCTGACGATGGGCTGACTCGGCCCCCTAGGAGGGGACGCGGACCGGCAGCGTCCTGATCTGGTTGACGAAGCCGGACTGGACCCAGCCGACCGGCCCTGCGAGCTCGAGGTCGGGGTAGCACTCGAGCGTCTCCTCGATCAGCAGGCGCAGCTCCAGCCGGGCCAGCGCGGCGCCGAGGCAGAAGTGGCGCCCGCCGGCTCCGAAGGCCTGGTGCTGTGGGTTTCGCTCGACGTCGAAGCGATCCGGGTCCTCGTAGACCTCCTCGTCCCGGTTGGAGGAGACGTACCAGAGCGCCACGCGATCGCCCTCCTCGATCGTGCGCCCGCCTATCTCGACGTCGCGCGTGGCGGTGCGCCGGAAGTGGGCGAAGGCGGGGAACATCCGCAGCGACTCCTCCACCGCCGAAGGAACCAGCGACGGGTCGTCGATCAGCTTCCGGCGCTCCTCGGGGTGCTCGATCAGGGCGTGCATCGCCGAGCAGTAGGTCGCCTTGGTCGAGTCGTTACCGGCGGCCATGAGCAGGAAGAAGCCCATGATGATCTCGTGCTCCTCGAGCCTCTCCCCCTCGACCTCGGCGTTGATAAGCACGCTGGTGAGGTCGTCGGCCGGGTTCTCGCGCCGGTCGGCGATCATCGCCTGCACCCGCTCGAAGACCTCGGGCACGTCGCGCGCCATGACCGTCTCCACGCCCTCGGGGTTGATGTCCGGGTCGCTCGAGGCGAGGATCCCGTTCATCAGGTCGGCCCAGAGCATGTCGTCCTCCTCGGGGATGCCCATGAAGCGGCAGATCACCCGGGAGACGACCGGCTGGGCCACCTCCTCGACCAGGTCGAACTCGGTGCGGTCGCCGAGGCGGTCCAGCACGCTGATGACGATCTCGCGGATCTCCTCCTCGTGCTCGGAGATCCGCTTCGGCGTGAAGCCCTTCTGGAAGAGGGCCTTGATCCGGTCGTGGCGGGGCGGGTCCATCGCGATGAACATCCCCGACTGGATCTCCGGCGGAAGGACCGAATCCACGAGGATCACGCCGCCGGTCTCCGAGGAGAAGGCCTCCCAGTCGAGGGAAGCCTCACGGATGTGCTCGGCCTTCATCAGCGACCAGAAGCCCCCCTCCTCCGGGAAGTCCTCCATGCGGTCGGTCCACTGGACCGGGCACCTGTGGCGCGTCTCGGCGAATTCGGCGTGCGGGGGCCCCTCGGCCCAGGCCGCGCCGCCGCGACCGACGTCGGCGTCGCCCTCTATGCGCGGGTTTGCCGGCATGCCCAGAGCTTACGCCCCCTGACCGTTCGGTCAGGGGAGAGCCCGGGAGGCTGAGGGGGCCGGCGCGGGTGCGAGCCGCTTGGTGGCCTTGCGCTCCTCGCTGATCGTCACGACGTCCCAGACGAGGCCGAGCCGCGCGCACGCCGAGATGACCGAGGCGGTCACGTCGAGCTGGCCGCGGTCCAGCCCGTGGCGGGCCGAGGTGGGGAAGGCGTGATGGTTGTTGTGCCAGCCCTCCCCCAGGGCGAGCAGCGCGACCGGGAGGAAGTTGGTCGAGTGGTCGCGCGTCTCGTAGGACTGGCGGCCGAAGGTGTGCCCGAGCGAGTTGACCGCGAACGTCGACTGGTTGAGCGCCCCCACCCGCACCACGCCGGCCCAGAGCAGGCAGCTGAGGCCCGCGCCCAGGCTGCCGGCCACGGCGAAGCCGAGCCCGAACGGAATCAGCAGCCCCAGCACGGCCCAGAGCAGGAAGGTGCGCGAGATGAAGACGAGGTCCGGGTCGGCCAGCAGGTCGGGCGCGTAGCGCTCATGGGCACCGCGCTGGTCGTGCATGAAGAGCCAGCCCATGTGTGCGTGCCACAGCCCCTTGATGCTTCCCACGAACCCTTCGCCGTGGTCGACGTGGGGCGAGTGCGGGTCGCCGGGCTTGTCCGAGTGGGCGTGGTGGCGCCGGTGGTCGGAGACCCAGGAGATGAGTGGCCCTTCCACGGCCATCGAGCCGAGGATGGCGAGGGTGATCTTGAGGGCGCGCCCGCACTTGAACGAGCGGTGGGTGAAGAGGCGGTGGAAGCCCATCGTCACGCCAAGGCAGGTGAGCACGTAACCGACGATGAACATCCCGAGGTTCAGGAAGTTGAGCGACTCGCCCCACGCGCGGATCCCGAAGACGATGGCCAGGACGAAGGGCAGGCCGACGACGAAGCCAGTGATGATCCTGTCCCTGGTCTCGTGCTCGCAGGGCTGAATTTCGGCCTTGGTGGCCACGCCCTGGCCTAGCTCCCCGGGGGCCGTGCGGAAAGGTACGTAGGGCCGAGGGGCATGAAGCCGCACCCTACTCGAACCGGCTAGTGGCCCGGCGCCATTGACGCCGGTATCGCCGGCCAGGACCGGCGCGAAAGTGGAGACGGCGGGAATCGAACCCGCGTCCGCGACCGCGTAAGGGGTGATCTCTACGAGCGTAGCCGGCGGTCTGATCTCGCTCTGCGCTCGCCTCGCCGGCGGGGTTGCGCGGAGCCAGCCTCTCTGAAAATTTCCCTGGATCGGCGGAGGCGGTCCTCCCCAGGTAAGTCACCTGATGATCCGGATTCCCCGCCCGGTGACGAAACGGGGGCCAGACCTCACAGTCCTAGCTGTGCGCTAGGCGGCGAGGGCGTACTCGTGAGAGTCCGCACATATGGTTTTCCCGGGGTTTTACGAGGCCACCGGGAACCTCGGCTCGCAACCACCCCCACGAACCGACCGCGTCGAAGCCTGT
>JBJTBE010000031.1:0-9004 GCA_046091165.1 Solirubrobacterales bacterium
CTGGCCGGAAGGGGCCAAGGCCGGGTGGTGGCAGAAGACAGTCCAGCTCGACCTCGAGGCCCGGGGAGCGCTGGTTCGCAACCCCGAGTCAAAGCCTCTTCGCTGGCATCGGTCCTGAGCTTTCGAGCGGAGGGGGAGGGATTCGAACCCTCGGTACAGGGGTTACCCGCACAACGGTTTTCGAGATTGCTCGTTAGGCCGGCCAGGCGCCGAGTTTTCGGTCGCTGCTCCGCCGGGCACCGGTCGTGGGGACGGAAATGGGGACGAAGACGGGTTGGCAAGCAAGACCAACCGCGGGCGCGTTGGGCGCGCCTACGGGATCAGTGCGTAGGTTGTCTTCGTCTCGGTCTTCTTGGCCTTTAGCGTGACCTTGACGTTGACTTTTGCGCCCTTCTTGGCCTTCGCGAGCGCCTTCTTGCCCGCCGAGGAAAGCTTACAGGGAACGGTGACCGCGCCGGCCTTCGAGGCCGACTTGCTGCCTGAGCAGATCCCCTTACTGCCGAGTTTGCCGGCTACCGAGACCTTTGCCTTGCCGCCTACCTCGAGCGTGACCGAGACCTTCTTCTTGGTTGCCGTCGCCTTGGAGGTGAACGCTCCGGCGGCCTTGCGGCGCTTGTAGTCGAACTTCGGGCTCGAGAAGCCGAACTTCGCGACCGAGTAGATGACGCCCCCGGCTACATCGGAGACCACCGGTTCGAGCTGCTCGGTCGTCGAGCCGGCGGTGACCTTGTCGACGCCGAGCATCGCCAGGGTCTCCTTCGGGCTGAGCCCGGGGGGGAGGCCAAAGCCTGTCCCCGCCTCGAGGAACGAGTCGGGGAGGAAGGTGTAAAGGAAGCCCTCGTTGAGGGTCGACCCGTCGCTCTGGAAGTGCGGGGCTGCGGTCTGGAAGGCGAGGGTGCGGTTGGCACTGTCGAAGAGGGGCGGCCCGTTCGACTGGGCATTGGTCGCGAGGGTGATTCCCCTGCTGATCTCGCCGAACTGCTTCACGTCGTTGCCATCCAGGTTGAGGAGCGAGACGGTCGCCCACGAGCCCGTCCAGCTTCCGACCGCAGTCGGCCCGCCGCAGTCGCCAACCGTGGGGAAGAGCCGGCAGGTGTTGCCACCGAAGTCGATGACGCTGCTGCGGCCGAGCTTGGTCTGCAGCCTGATCTCGGTGGAGCCGTCGCCCTTCTTCTCCGAGGTCCACGACCGGTTGGGTGCTGAGAGGTTACCGAGCTCACCCCCGCGGATCACCGCGGCCTTGGGGTCGGCGCTCCCGACGTTCACGGTCACCCGGACGGTCGAACCCGGCGGGGCCAACTGGGTGAGGTCGCCGCAGTAGTTGGCACCACCTGGTCCGCCGAACGGCCCGATCTTGCAGCCGGTGAAGTCCGGGGGTACGAAGATGGCGGTCTGACCCCCGGGGCAGATGATCGTCGGCGGGCTCGTCCCGTTGTCGATCGTCGGGGTTCCTCCCCCGCTGCACGTCCACGACGGCTGCGGATTGAAGGGCTGCCCCTGGGTGACGTAGACCTGGAAGTAGGAGCCTTCGATCACGCCGTTCTGCCGCGCCACGTTCGCCCGGATTGCGGTGGTCGGTGCGCCGTTCAGTTCGATGCCCACCACGCAGTTGGTGGCCTGGCCGGGGGAGCAGTCGGGCAGGAACTCCTGCTGTGCACCCTGTGCTGACGCGCCGGCGGCAAAGGCCAGCAGCGCTGTGAGGCAGGCTGCGGTCGCGAGTATGGACCGGAGCGGCAAAGACCGGTTGATCGTCATGGCGAGAAAGTAACCGATAACCGAGCGGCGATGCGCCGGGTAGCCCGCGCCGGCCGGGCGCTAGCCGGTGTAGCTGGGCTTGAGGCTGCGGAAGACGGCGACGCGCGCGGCGGAGCGCGATGTGCCGCCGGTGGGCGTGAAGGTCGTCAGGACCCTCAGGCGGAGCGCGCCCTTGCGGCGCGCCTTGCGGGCGGCTGAGTTCAGGCGGCAGGTGAGGGTGTAGGTACCCGCCCGGGAGGCGGTTCGGGTGGCGGTGCAGGCGAGCGGAAGGACCCCGGCGAGCACAGCCGTAAGCGCAGGCGCAGTCGTTGTCGATGACCTCCCCTGAAAGATCACTAGCGCGAGGTCGTACACGACGAAGCGGAACATGGCTCCGCCCGGTGCGGCGAAGCGGAGGGGGAGGGATTCGAACCCTCGGTACAGGGGTTACCCGCACAACGGTTTTCGAGACCGCCCCGTTCAACCACTCCGGCACCCCTCCGGGACCGTGAGAGCGTAGCGATGCCGGGGCGCCCATCGGCGGGCGAGTCGGGCGGCCCTACCGGGCGAGCAGGCCGTCGCTCTCCCAGCTCGCCGGCACCTTCACCGGGAAGTCCAGGAGGTTGGCGGCCATCGACTTGGCCTGCGGGTCGTAGCGCAGCGAGGTCGTCCCGCCCTGGCCGCCCAGCGCGTCCTCGAGCAGGATGTTGATCGAGTGCGTCCCGGGCAGCTCCCAGCGGGTCACCGGACCCTCGGCCCACGGCCCGAACCAGTCCTTCACTCTCTCGGCGGTTACCTGGCCCTCGATCGCCTCCAGGAACTCGGGGCGCCGGGCGATGATGCCGATGTTGGCGTGGTTGCCCTTGTCGCCGCTGCGCGCCCACGCCAGCCGCACCAGCGGCACGGTCACCGTCTCGCCGTCGGGCTCGGCTAGCTCCTCGCCCAGTGGCTCGGCCCCCGGCGCCGGCGAGTCGGTGCCAGGCGGGATCGCCACCTCGCGCGTCTCGCCGTCCATCGTCACCGTTACCGCTACCTCGCCCTTGGGGATGAGTACGTGGTAGAGGCGGATCACCGGCGCGGCCTTCGGCCGGCCGCCGAAGACTCCGGTCACTCCCTGGGCGACGAAGGCGATCGAGACGAACTCCTTGCCGAAGATCTCCATCGCGCGGCGGTCCGGGTGGCGAAGGCCGATCTTCAGCACCGCCTCGCGCGTCTCGTCGTTCTCGGCCGGGCGGGCGACCGCGTCGCCGGTGCCGACGATCTCGATCGACTTCTCGGGGAACGGCTCGATCCCCTCCTCGGCCATCAGCCGCTCGGTGCGCGCAACGGCGGCCTCGGCGGCGCGGCGGGCGCGGCCGCCGGCCTGGTGGCCGGTGAGCAGCGCGGTAGTAACCACACGCCAGCCGTCCGGGGCGGTGACGGTCGCTTTGTAACTGTCCGTGGGCTCCGAGCCCTTCGCGCCCTGGACCAGCACCCGGTCGGGGCCTTCCTGGGTGAGCGTGACCTCGCGCCAGTCGCAGGTCACGTCGGGCAGCAGGTAACGGCCCGGGTCGCCGATCTCGTAGAGCATCTGCTCGCCGACCGAGCCGGGCACGACCAGCCCACCGGTTCCCTCGGGCTTGGTAATGACGGCGCTGCCGTCGGGGCGGCACTCGGCGACGGGGTAGCCGATGTTGTCCCAACCGGGAACGTCGGCCCAGTCGGTGAAGAGACCGCCGACGCCCTGGGCGCCGCACTCGAGCAGGTGACCGATCAGCGAGCCGGCCGAGAGGAGGTCGTAGTCGTCGTCCTTCCAGTCGAACTCGTGGATCAGCGGCCCGAGCATCGCCGCCGAATCCGCGCAGCGGCCGGTGACGACGATGTCCGCGCCCTCGTCGAGCGCGGCGGCAACTGGCAGCGCGCCGATGTAGGCGTTCATGGTCATCACCTGCTCGGGCAGCGCCTCGCCGGTGAACATGTCGGCAGCTCCCGCGGCGCGGAGCTCTTCGATCCGCATCGCCAGGTCGTCGCCCTGCACGTAGGCGACCTTCAGCTCGAGGCCGGCCTCGGCGATCGCCGCCTCCAGCGCCCGGGCCAGGGCGGGTGAGTTAAGGCCGCCGGCGTTGGTCACCACCCGGATGCCGCGCTCGGCGATCTCGCCCAGCACCGGCGTCATCACCTCGACGGCGTCGGGGATGAAGCCGCCGGCCTCCGGGTCCTTGGCCCGGCCGCGGGCCAGGAGGGCCATCGTGATCTCGGCGAGGTAGTCGCTGACCAGGTAGTCGGGCCGGGAACCGTCGAGCAGCTGGCGGATGATCCGGGGCGAGTCGCCCCACATCCCGGCCCAGGCGCCGAGGGTGACCTTGTCCTTCACCGGTTCTTCCAGACCGGGTCGCGCTTCTCGAAGAAGGCCGTGACGCCCTCGACGATGTCCTCCGTGCTCTGGGCGAGGCTGAGCTGGGCGCGCAGGTAGTCGAGCGCGTCGGCGAGGTCGAGGTCGCGCTGGCGGGCCATCGCCTCCTTGCCCAGCCCCATGATCAGCGGCGACTTGGCGGCCAGCTTCGCCGCCCAGTCGGCTACGAAGGCGTCAAGCTCGCCGGCGGGGACGACCCGGTTGACGAGGTTCATCTCCAGCGCCTCCTGGGCGGAGATCCGGTCGCCGAGCAGGAGCAGCTCGTTGGCCTGCTTGCGCGGGAGGTTGCGGTAGATGACGGCCATGATCATGAAGGGGAAGGCCCCGACGTTGATCTCCGGCGTGCCGAAGGTCGCGTCCTCGGAGGCGACGAGCAGGTCGCAGCAGAGAGCGAGCCCCATGCCGCCGGCCAGCGCATGGCCGTTGACCTTCCCGAGCGTCGGCTTGGGGAAGTCGTTGAGGGCCAGGAAGATGCTCATGAAGCCCTCGGAGTCGCGGTGCTTTTCGACGAGCGTGGTTTCGGCCTTGAATCCGCTGAGGTCGGCGCCGGCGCACCAGACGCTCTCGTGGCTGGAGGCGAGCACCACGCAGCGCACGTCGTCGTCGGTTGCGGCCTGCGCGATGGCCCCGGCGAGACCCTCGAGCATCTCCGCCGAAAGCGCGTTGCGGCGCTCCGGGTCGTCGAGGGTGATCGTGGCTATGTGATCGGCGGTCTCGTAGCGGACGGGTGCGGTCACCGGATTGCCTCCATTTGCCTGCGCGCCAATAGGATCTGCGCCGCATCATGACCGTTTTCAAGTCGAAGGTGGATCCCGCTTCGGATTCATTCCGGAAGAACCGGGAGGAGATGCTGGAGCTGGTCGCCGAGATGCGGGAGGTGGAGAGCCGCGCGGTCGAGCGCTCCAACTCGCGTGCCGACCGCTTCCACGAGCGCGGCCAGCTGCTGCCGCGCGAGCGGATCGCCCACCTGCTCGACCCCGGCGCCCCGGTCCTCGAGATCCAGAACATCGCCGGCTATGACCCGGGCGAGGAGGGGAGCCTGCCCGGCGGCGGCGTGATCGCGGTGATCGGCTACGTCTCGGGCACGCGGTGCATCATCGTCGCCAACGACAGCGGCATCGACGCGGGGGCGATGACCACCCCCGGCGGCTGGAAGACCATCCGCTGCGAGGACCTCGCCCTCGAGAACAAGATGCCGATCATCTTCCTCGTCGAGTCGGCGGGGGCCAACCTCCTCACCTACCGGGTGGAGATGTGGGGGCTGGCCGGGCGCACCTTCTACAACCAGGCAAAGATCAGCGCCGCCGGCGTGCCGGTCATCACCGTCCTGCACGGCTCGGGCACGGCGGGCGGCGCCTACTACCCGGGAATGTCGGACATCATCATCGGCGTACGCGGCAACGGGCGCGCCTTCCTGGCCGGGCCGCCGCTGCTCAAGGCCGCGACCGGCGAGGTCGCCGACGCCGAGGAGCTCGGAGGGGTGGAGATGCACTCCACCGTCTCGGGCCTGGTCGACTACGTCGCCGAGGACGACGCCGACGCCCTGCGCATCTGCCGCGAGGCGGTCGCGCGGATGCACTGGGACCCGGGCGCGCAGCCGCGAACCGGTTTCGACGACCCGCTCTACGACCCCGACGAGCTCGCCGGCGTCGTTCCCGTCGATCCCCGCCAGCCCTACGACGCCCGCGAGGTGATCGCCCGGCTGGCCGACGGCTCGGACTTCCTTGATTTCAAGCCCGACTATGGCCCGATGACCGTCTGCGCCGAGGCCTCGGTGATGGGGCACCCGGTCGGCTTCATCGCCAACAACGGCGTGCTCGACAACGCCGGCTCGGGGAAGGCGACCCACTTCATCCAGCGCTGCACCCAGCTGGGCACGCCGCTCGTGTTCCTGCAGAACATCAACGGCTACATGGTCGGGATCGACGCAGAGCGCGGCGGGATGATCAAGAACGGCTCGAAGATGATCCAGGCGGTCTCCAACGCCGACGTGCCGCGCTTCACCCTGATGATCGGCGCCAGCTTCGGCGCCGGCAACTACGGGATGTGCGGGGTCGGCTACGACCCTCGCCTGGTTCTCACGTGGCCCAATGCCCGCGCCGGGGTGATGGGTGGCGAGCAGGCCGCCGGCACGATGCGCGTCGTCGCCGAGGAGCGCGCGGCGCGCAAGGGCGAGCCGGTCGACGAGGCGGCGATGGAGGCCTTCTCGCAGCAGATCGTCGACCTTTACTCCGCCCAGGAGTCGGCCTTCGTCACCTCCGGACGCCAGATGGACGACGGGATGATCGACCCGCGCGACAGCCGCCGCGTCCTGGGGTTCGGGCTCTCGATGGCCGAGGAGGGCGATAACCGAAAGGTCAATCCGGTCTCCTTCGGCGTCGGCCGGATCTGATGGCCCAGGGCTTCGACACGGTCCTGGTCGCCAACCGCGGCGAGATCGCCTGCCGGGTGATTCGCTCGGCCCGCGAGATGGGGCTGCGCTCCGTCGCGGTCTACTCCGAGGCCGACGCCGACGCACCGCACGTCGCCGCGGCCGACGTCGCGGTGGAGATCGGTCCGGCTCCGGCGGCCGAGTCCTACCTCGTGGGCGAGAAGATCATCGAGGCGGCGAAGAAGACCGGCGCCGGGGCGATCCACCCCGGCTACGGCTTCCTCTCCGAGAACGCGGAGTTCGCCCGGGCCTGCGCCGACGCCGGCATCGTCTTCGTAGGCCCGTCTCCCGAGGCGATCGCCGCGATGGGGGACAAGGCGGCGGCCAAGCGGCTGATGGAGAAGTCGGGGGTGCCGACCGTTCCCGGCTACAGCGGCGAGGAGCAGGACGACGCGCTGCTGGTCGAAAAGGCGAAGGAGATCGGCTTCCCGCTGATGGTCAAGGCGGCGGCGGGTGGCGGCGGCAAGGGAATGCGGCTGGTGCAGGACGAGGCGTCGCTTCCGTCGGCGATCGAAGGAGCGCGCCGCGAGGCGGCCGGCGCCTTCGGCGACGACACGCTCCTGCTGGAGCGCGCGGTGGTCGCGCCCCGCCACGTAGAGATCCAGGTGCTCGCCGACCGGGACGGCCACACGATCCACCTCGGCGAGCGCGACTGCTCGGTCCAGCGCCGCCACCAGAAGGTGGTCGAGGAGGCGCCGAGCCCCGCGGTCGACGAAGCACTGCGCGAGAAGATGGGCGCGGCCGGCGTCGCCGCCGCGCAGGCGGTCGGCTACGAGGGCGCCGGCACGATCGAGTTCCTGCTCGACGCCGACGGAAACTTCTACTTCCTGGAGATGAACACCCGGCTGCAGGTCGAGCATCCCGTGACCGAACTGGTGACGGGGATGGACCTCGTCGAGTGGCAGCTGCGGATCGCCGCCGGCGAGCCGCTGACGGTCACCCAGGACGAGGTCGAGATCAGCGGCCACGCGATCGAGGCCCGCCTCTACGCCGAGGACCCGGACAACGACTACCTGCCGGCCACCGGCACCGTCGAACTCTGGGAGACGCCGGAGATCGGGGCGCTTCGCGTCGACACCGGGATCCGCAGCGGAAGCGAGATCACTCCCTTCTACGACCCGATGGTGGCCAAGGTGATCGCCTGGGGGGCCGACCGCGACCACGCCCGCACGCTGCTGATCCGTGGCCTGGAGGAGACCTCGGCGCTGGGCACGATCACCAACCGTCCGCTCCTCACTGCGATCCTGCGCTCCCCGCTCTTCGCCGAGGGCGGCGCAACCACCGCCTTCCTCGACGAGCTTCCCGAGTCGCCGGCGCCGACGAGCGCCGACATCGCCGCGGTCGTTGCGTGGCTCTATCGCGAGCGCCTCTGCGAAGCCGCATCGGTGGCTCCCGGGCTGGAGGGGTGGTCGTCGGGCGGCGCGCTGGCCTCGGCTATGCGGGTGGCGGTGGCCGGTGAGGAGTACGGGATACGGGTCGTCGACCGGGGTGGCGTGCTCTCGGTGAGCGTCGGCGACGCCGAGCACCAGGTTCTCCTCGACGCCCCGGCGCCGGTGGTCGACGGGGTCGAGATTCCCGTGCGCTGCATCGAGCCCTCCCGCGGGCGGGTGCTGGCTGCCTTTCCGGCCTTCGACCTGGAGATGATCGACCTGACCGCACTGCCGCCCGGGGCCGGCAGCGCCGGCGGCGAGGGAGTGCTGGTCGCGCCGATGCACGGCAAGGTGATCGCGGTGGAGGCCGGGGTGGGTGACGTCGTCACCACCGGCCAGCGGCTCGTGGTGCTCGAGGCGATGAAGATGGAGCACGAGATCCTCGCCGACATCGACGGCGTAATCGAAGAGGTCGTCTCCGAGGGCAGCCAGGTCGGAGGCGACCAGCTGCTTGTCCGGATCGCCGCTTCCGACGGCTGATCAGCCGCCGGTTAACGCGGCGCGCTCTGCCGCGTCCAGGCCCCACTCTTCGAGCACGGAATCGAGTTCCTCCCCCGGCACCGGCGGGCGCGCCTGGGGCGGCGTGCGGTCAAAGCGCGGGGCGGCGGCCGGCTGGGTGATTCCGCCGATCTCGGTGAAGGTGCCACGGGCCGCCAGGTGCGGGTGGCCTGCGGCCTCGTTCAGGCCGTAGATCGCCGTGGCGCAGGCCTCCTCCGGTTCGAGGATCGCCGCCCACTCTTCGCGGCTCTTCGAGCGGAATATCCCGCCCAGCCGCTCCTTGAACTCCGACCAGCGCCCGGTCTCGAACTGGGGCATCTCGTCGGCGGGAATCTCCAGCAGCTCGAGCAGCCGGGCGTAGAACTGGGGCTCAAGGGCGCCGACGGCGACGAAGCCGCCGTCGGAGGTCTCGTAGGTCTCGTAGAAGTGGGCGCCCGAGTCCAGGAGGTTGGTTCCCGGCTCCCTGAGCCACATACCGCCGGCCATCATCCCGTGGAACATCGTGGTCAGGAGGGCGGC
>JBJTBE010000032.1:0-7663 GCA_046091165.1 Solirubrobacterales bacterium
CGGTGGCCTTCTTGACGATCGCGGCGGCCTTGTCGTAGCCGATCGCGGTGTTGAGGGCCGTCGCCACGGCGAGCGTCCCGCCGGCCGAGGCGTCGGTGCCGGCCCGGTTGGCCTCGATCCCGTCGATGCCCTTCTCGGCGACGAGCTTCGAGGCGGTGGTCAGCAGCTGGATCGAGTCGGTGTGGTTGCGGGCCATCAGCGGGATCCGCACGTTGAGCTCGAACTGGCCCTGCATGCCGCCGATGGTGATCGCGGTGTCGTTGCCGATCACCTGGGCGGCGACCTGGAGGACGACCTCGGGGATGACCGGGTTGACCTTGCCGGGCATGATCGAGGAGCCCTTCTGCAGCTCGGGGAGGAAGAGCTCGCCGATCCCGGCGCGGGGTCCCGAGCCCATCAGGGCGATGTCGTTGGCGATCTTGGTCAGCGAGACGGCGACCACCTTCAGCGCGCCGGAGAGCTCGACCAGCGCGTCGCGGTTGCCCTGCGCCTCGAACGGGTGGGCCGGCGCCTCGATCTTCAGGCCGGTCTCCCGGCGCAGCTCGCGGCGGACCTTCTCGGCGAAGCGGCGGTGGGTGTTCAGCCCGGTGCCGGTGGCGGTGCCGCCGAGCGGGATCTGGCGCACGTGCACCAGCGCGGCCTCGATCCGCTCGCGCCCCATCTCGACCTGGGTGGCGTAGCCCTCGAACTCCTGGCCGAGGGTCACGGGCACGGCGTCCATCAGGTGGGTGCGGCCGGCCTTGACGACGTTGCGGAACTGGCGGGCCTTGCGGTTCAGCGACCTCTCGAGCTCCTTGAGCGCCGGCAGCAGCTCGTTGGTGCACATGTCGAGCGCGGCGAGGTGGACGGCCGAGGGGAAGACGTCGTTGGAGGACTGGCCGAAGTTGACGTCGTCGTTGGCGTGGGCGCCGGAGAGGGCGGCGATGACCTCGTTGGCGTTCATGTTCGAGGAGGTGCCCGAGCCGGTCTGGAAGACGTCGATGGGGAACTGGTCGTCGTACTTGCCGGCGGCGACCTCGTCGGCGGCGCGGGCGATCTTCTTCGCCTTGGCCTTGGGGATCAGCCCCAGCTCGCCGTTTACGCGCGCGGCGGCGCCCTTGATGCGGCCGAGCCAGTGGATCACCGGCAGCGGGACGAGCTCGCCGGAGACGGGGAAGTTGTCGACGGCCTTGGCGGTCTCGCCGCCGTAGAGGCGCTTCTTGGCCATGGTTCTCCTTCGGGACGTTTGCCGGACCGATGCTACGCCCGCGCGGCCGCCGGTGACGTGTGCCTTAACCGCAGAAGGCGGAGATCTCGCGCGCGACGGCGACCGGGTCGTCCCAGGCCATCAGGTAACCGGTGCGCGGCACGATCCGCAGCTGGCCGTCGGGGAGCAGGTCGAGCGCCTCCTCGGCGCCGACGACCGGGTGGCGGGGGTCCTCGTCGGCCCAGAGCAGCAGGACCGGGAACTCCATCTGCCCGTAGGCGTCGAGCAGCTCGCGTCGCGGGGCGGTGGGCCGGTCGCGGGCGAAGGCCGCCCAGGAGCGGGCGAGGTTGGCGTTGCCGCCCACGTCGGCCAGCGCGTGGCGCACCACGTCGGCGGCCTCCGGGTTGCCGCGCGCGCTGAGCTGGACGCCGCGCTGGGGGCGCAGGGCGATCCGCGCGGCGCGCATCAGCACCCGGTCGGCCCCGGGCACTGCGCCGGCGCGCGCGGCCACCAGCCAGGCGTTCCAGTCGGCCTCGCGGGAGCCGGGGCGGTGGAGGCGGT
Source organism: Solirubrobacterales bacterium (assembly GCA_046091165.1). Lineage (GTDB taxonomy): Bacteria > Actinomycetota > Thermoleophilia > Solirubrobacterales > Solirubrobacteraceae > F1-60-MAGs163. The sequence continues at coordinate 1,748 of JBJTBE010000032.1, forward strand.
TGCCCATGAGGACCAGCTTCGACGGGGTGAGCAGCCCGCCGGCGATCGCCTCCAGGACGAGCTCGGCGCCCAGGCCGTGCCCCCCGACCAGCGGCCGCGGCCCGGCGACCTCGCGGCAGAAGCCGGCCACCACCTCGGCCAGCCAGCGGCGCGTGTAGGGATGGGACGGGCGGTCCTCGGAGGAGCCGTGGAGGGGGAGGTCGGGGAGGATCACCCGGTAGCGGTGCTCGAGCTCGTCGACGAGCGGCACCAGCTCCCGGTGGCTGAGCAGCTCGGAGTGCCAGAGGACCAGCGGCTGGCCGGTGCCCTGCTCGCGGTAGGCGACGCGGGCGCCGTCGGGGTGGTGGTAGAGGCGGAGCTTCATCCCTGCCGGCGCCCGGCGCTGCGGCCCTCCTCGAAGGCGGCGCGGGCCTGCGGGCCGGCGGTCTCGATCCGCCGCGCCGAGCTCTCCAGCCGGTAGGCCAGCTCGCTCTGGATGCCCTGTGAGTTGCTCGCCCCGCGGTCGGCGGCGCCGACCAGGAACCCGAGCTGCAGGGCCGCCTGGCGGTCGCCGCCGCGCCCCTCCTCGGCGAGGCGGTCGGCCACGGCGGTTATCGCGAAGCCCAGGGTCATCAGGTCGGCGTCCGAGCGGGCCGAGTTGCCGCAGCCGGAGATCGTCGTCCCCGTCTCCAGGCTCACCGCTCCCGGCGCCCCCTGCAGCGCGCCGGCGATCTGCTCGCGGTTGGCGCAGCCGGCGGCCAGCCCCTCGCCCTCGGAGTCCGAGCCGCAGCCGGCCAGCGCCAGGGCCATGGTGGCCAGGGCGGCCAGGGCTGCGGGCCCGGGGCTAGACATCGACCGGCGGGGGGAGCTCGAAGCCGATCGCCTGACAGCCCCGCTCGATCTCCTGGATCGTCGCGTCGAGCACGGCGATGCGGGCAAAGCGCTTGCTCTCGCCGGCGATCAGGTGCCACGGCGCCCAGGTGGTGCTGGTGCGCTCGACCATCTCCTCGACGGCGGCGGCGTACTGGTCCCACTTCTCGCGGTTGCGCCAGTCCTCGTCGGTGAGCTTCCACTGCTTGAGCGGGTCGCCCTCGCGGTCCTTGAAGCGCCCCAGCTGCTCGTCGGGGGAGATGTGCATCCAGAACTTCACGATGATGCACCCCTCCAGGTAGAGGAAGCGCTCGAAGTCGACGATCTCCCCGTAGGCGCGCTCCCACTGGTCGGTGGTGGCGAAGCCCTCGACCCGCTCGACCAGCACACGGCCGTACCAGGTGCGGTCGAAGACGGCCATCCCGCCGTGGCCGGGGAGGTTGTCGACGAAGCGCTGGAGGTAGAAGTGGCGCTTCTCGTCGTCGCTCGGCGCCGCGTACTGGACGACCCTCACGTGGCGGGCGTCGAGCGGCTCGACCAGGCGCTTGATCGCCCCGCCCTTGCCGGAGGCGTCCCAGCCCTCGAAGAGGATCAGCAGCGCCGGCCCCAGGCCGCCCCCGCCGAGCTTGCCGCCGAGGGCCAGGCGCAGCTGGGCCAGGCGCAGCTGGCGCGCCTTCAGCAGCGCCTCGTACTCCTTGCGCTTGAGGCTGCTGTCCAGTTCGACCTGGTCGAGGGCGCCCATGCCCAGACTCTGCCACAGGGCGCCCGACTTCGCTATTTGCGGGGTTTGTCCGGCGCGCCAAGTGTCATTGGGGCCATGGAGCTCGTTCCCGGCGACCCCCTGGCCCACCGGGCGCTCGAGTCGCTGCTCCACGCCGAGGCGACGGTTCGCCGCAGCCTCGCCCGCGACCTGGAGGGCGCCCGCGTGCAGTCGACCGGCTTCTTCGTGCTGGTGCTCCTTTCGACCGCCGGCGGCGAGCTCGAGCTGCGCGCGCTGCGTCACCGGATGCAGACCTCGAAGGCCAACGCCACCGAGGTGATCGACCGCCTGGTGGCGCGCGGGCTGGTCGGCCGGCGCCGATCGGAGGCCGACCGGCGGACCGTCCTGGTCTCGATCACCCCGCAGGGCACCGAGCTGGTCGACCGGCGCTTCCCGCGCCACAGCGAGCGCGTCCGCGAGGCCTTCGCGGCGCTCGACGACGACGAGAAGCGCTCGCTCGCGCAGATCTGCCGCAAGCTCGCGGCCTGAGCCCGGCGGCCCCGGCGCGCCCGGGCCCGCGCGGATTGCCAGAATGGCCGCGATGGCCTCGCTTCCCCAACCGGTGGACCCTTCCGCTTCGCTGCCCGAGATGGAGCAGGCCGTCCTCGAGCGCTGGCGCGAGCGGGACGTCTTTGCCGAGTCGCTGCGCCGCCGCGAGGGGGCCGAGCCGTGGGTCTTCTACGAGGGCCCGCCGACGGCCAACGGTCGCCCCGGCTCCCACCACGTGCTGGCCCGCGTCTTCAAGGACATCTACCCGCGCTTCAAGACCATGCGCGGCCACTACGTCGAGCGCAAGGGCGGCTGGGACTGCCACGGCCTGCCGGTCGAGATCACCGTCGAGCAGGAGCTCGGCATCTCCTCCAAGGAGGAGATCGAGGAGTACGGGATCGCCGAGTTCAACGCGAAGTGCCGCCAGTCGGTCTTCACCTTCCTGGAGGAGTGGGACCGGCTCACCGAGCGGATCGGTTTCTGGATCGACCTCGACGACGCCTACCGCACGCTCGACGACGGCTACGTCGAGTCGGTCTGGTGGGCGCTGCGCCGGATCTGGGACAAGGGCCTGCTCTACGAGGGCCACAAGGTCGTGCCCTACTGCCCGCGCTGCGGCACCTCGCTCTCCTCGCACGAGGTGGCGCAGGGTTACAAGGACGTCGTCGACCCCTCGGTCTACGTGCGCTTCGGGGTTCCGGCCGGGCAGGGGCCGGTTCAGGCCGGCGACGAGCTGATCGTCTGGACAACGACGCCGTGGACGCTGGTCTCCAACGCCGCCGTGGCCGTCGACCCGGAGCTCGAGTACGTGCGCGCGAAGGTGCCGGGCGAGGAGGCGCCGAAGGTCGTCGCCGCCGCGCTCGCCGGGCGGGTGCTGGGCGAGGAGGCCGAGGTGATCGAGAGCTTCCCCGGCTCCGAGCTGGTCGGCCTGGCCTACGAGGCGCCGTTCGACTTCATCCCCGGCTCTGACTGGGGAGAGAAGGGCCACACCGTGCTCCCCGCCTCGTTCGTGACCGCCGAGGACGGCTCGGGCCTGGTCCACACCGCGGTGGCCTTCGGCGAGGACGACTTCCGCCTGGGCCAGGAGGCCGGGCTGGAGATGGTCAACCCGGTCAAGCTCGACGGGACCTACGACGAGCGGATCGGCCCCTACGCCGGGCGCTTCGTCAAGGACGCCGACCCGGACCTCGTCGAGGACCTGCGCTCGCGCGGCAAGCTGCTGCGGGCCGGCGACTACGAGCACTCCTACCCGCACTGCTGGCGCTGCTCGACGCCGCTCCTCTACTACGCCAAGCCCTCCTGGTACATCGCCACCTCGAAGATCGGCGACCGGCTCCTGGCCGAGAACGAGAAGATCGACTGGCACCCCGAGCACATCCGCGACGGGCGCTTCGGCGACTGGCTGCGCGGCAACGTCGACTGGGCGCTCTCGCGCGAGCGCTACTGGGGCACGCCGCTGCCGGTCTGGCGCTGCGAGAACGGCCACCTGCACTGCATCGGCTCGTTCGAGGAGCTCGAGGGGCTCTCGGGAGAGCCGCTGCCCGACCCGCACCGCCCGTTCGTCGACGAGGTGACCTTTCCCTGTGCCGAGTGCGGCGAGCAGATGCGGCGCGTGCCCGAGGTCGTCGACGTCTGGTTCGACTCCGGGGCGATGCCCTTCGCCCAGTACCACGCGCCGTTCGAGAACCAGGAGAAGTTCGAGCAGCGCTTCCCGGCCGACTTCATCTGCGAGGCGATCGACCAGACGCGCGGCTGGTTCTACTCGCTCCTGGCCGTCTCGACCCTGCTCTACGACGAGAGCTCGTACGAGTCGGTGGTCTGCCTGGGCCACATCCGCGACGAGGACGACCGCAAGATGAGCAAGTCGCTGGGCAACGTGGTCGAGCCCTGGGAGGTGCTCGACCGCTTCGGCGCCGACGCCTTCCGCTGGTACTTCTTCACCAGCAAGCAGCCCTGGGACGGCTACCGCTTCTCGATGGACGCCGTCGGCGAGGGGGTGCGGCTCTTCCTGCGCCAGCTGTGGAACACCTACTCCTTCCTGGCCCTCTACGAGAACGCCGCCGCCGGCCAGGAGAACCGGCCGCAGGGCGAGGAGACCGAGCTCGACCGCTGGATCCGCTCGCGGCTGGCCGCGACGGTCGCCGAGGTGACCGAGCGGCTCGAGGCCTTCGACGCCACCACCGCCGGCCGCGCGATCCAGGACTTCGTCGACGACCTTTCCAACTGGTACGTGCGCCGCTCGCGGCGGCGCTTCTGGGACGGCGACCCCGTCGCCTTCGAGACGCTGCGCGAGTGCCTGGTGACCACGGCCAAGCTGCTGGCGCCGTTCACGCCGTTCATCGCCGACGAGATCTACGAGAACCTCGACGGCAGCGAGCCTTCGGTGCACCTGTGCGACTGGCCCGAGCCGGGCGTCGAGCGCGACCTGCCGCTCGAGGTCTCGATGGCCACCGCGCGCGAGACGGTGCGCCTGGGCCTCGCCGCCCGCGGCCAGGCGAAGGTGAAGCTGCGCCAGCCGCTGCGCGAGGCGGTGGTGGTGGCCGCCGGCAACGAGCGCGAAGCGATCGAGCGCCACGCGGCGATCGTCGAGGAGGAGCTGAACGTGGAGCGGCTGCGGTTCGTCGACGACGCCGACGAGCTTGGCTCCTGGGAGGTGAAGGCCAACTACCGGGAGCTGGGCCCGCGTGTTGGCAAGTCGATGCCGCAGGTGGCCGCCGCGGTCGCCGCCCTCGACGCCGACCACGTGGCCTCGACGCTGCGCGAGGGCGGGACGGTCGGCGTGGTGGTCGACGGCGACGAGCACCCGCTCGGCGACGGCGACCTGGTCATGGCCATGGCGCCGCTCGAGGGCTACCAGCTCGAGCGCGAGGGCTCACACGCGGTGGCGCTCGACCTGCAGCTCGACGAGGAACTGGTCCGCCGCGGCCTGGCGCGCGAGGTGGTCCACGCCATCCAGAACGCCCGCAAGAACGCCGGCCTGGCGGTCGAGGACAGGATCTCGCTGACCCTCGGTGGCGACCAGGAGCTGCTCGACGTGGTCCGCGAGCACGAGGAGCTGGTCGCCGGCGAGGCGCTGGCCACCAGCGTCCAGCTCGCCGCCGATGCCACCGGCGAGGCGGCAGCCATCGACGGGCGCGAGCTGCTTATCGCGGTCGAGAAGGCCTGACTCAGCCGCCGAGGGCGGCGTCGAGCTGCTCTTCGATCTTGCCCTTGGGCTGGGCGCCGATGATCTGGGCCGCCGGCTGGCCCCCCTTGAAGAGGATCATCGTGGGGATCGACATCACGTTGAACTGGGCAGCGGTCTGCTGGTTGTCGTCGACGTTGAGCTTCTTGACCGTGAGGTCGCTGCGCTCGGCGTCGATCTCCTCGAGCACCGGGCCGACCATCTTGCACGGGCCGCACCAGGGGGCCCAGAAGTCCACGAGAACCGGCTCGGGCGAGTCGGTTACCTCGGCCTGGAAGTTTGCGTCGGTGATTTCGGTAAGGGCCATCGGGCGCTCCTTGGACGGTTGATCGGCTTTGCTCTTCCACTATACGAAGCGTGGTGGGCGGCGCCGTCGCGCGCGGCCGGCGGCCGGGACTCAGCGGCGAAAGCGCAGCGCCGGCACCAGCCAGGCCGCCTCGGCCACGATACCCCACGTCCTCTTCGAGGTTCCGTGCCGGCGGTCGTGGAAGGTGATCGGCACCTCCACGACGCGAAAGCCGCGCCGGACGGCCCGGTAGGTGAGCTCCACCTGGAAGGCGTAGCCGCGCGAGCGCACCGACTCGAGGTCGATCGAGCGCAGGACCTCGGCCCGGAAGCACTTGAAGCCGCCGGT
>JBJTBE010000033.1:0-5901 GCA_046091165.1 Solirubrobacterales bacterium
GTACCGCTCGCTGGCCCTGGCGGTGAACCGCGGCTCGGCGGTAGAGCGGCTCGGGCTGGACCGCGACGACGAGGTCCGGATCCAGCCGGCATGAGCGCCCTGGGGCGCCCGCACCTGCACCTGCGGCAGGCCGGCTCCACCCCCGAGCACGCCCGCGGCCTGGCCGCCGGCGGCGCCCCCCCCGGCACGCTGGTCACCGCCTCCTTCCAGGGCGCCGGCCGCGGCCGCCAGGGCCGCAGCTGGGAGGCGCCGGCGGGAAGCTCGCTGCTGATGAGCCTGGTGCTGCGCGAGCCCTCCGACCTCCTCCCGCTCGCCGCCGGGGTGGCGGTCGCGCGGGCCTGCGGCCCCCAGGCCCAGGTCAAGTGGCCCAACGACGTGGTGGTGGCCGGCGAGGACGGGGGCCTGCGCAAGCTCGCCGGGATCCTCGCCGAGGGCCGCCCGCAGGAGGGCTGGGCGGTGCTGGGGATCGGCCTCAACGTGGCCGTCGAGCTCGAGGAGCTGCCGCCGGAGCTGCAGGGCACCGCGGCCACCCTCGGCCTGCGGCCGGCCGACGTGCCCGAGGTGCGCGAGCGGGTGCTCGCCGAGCTCGACGCCGTGATGGGGCTCCAGGACGCCGCGCTGCTGGAGGCCTGGCGCGAGCGCGACGCGCTGCTGGGCCGCGAGGTCGACGCCGGCCCGGTGGCCGGGGTCGCCGCCGGCGTGGACGGCGCCGGCAGGCTCGTGCTCGAGCTGGAAGGCGGAGGGCAGACCGCGCTCGACGCCGGCGAGGTCCACCTGCGCCGCGTCGGCTGAGCCTCAGGCCGCTTCGGCGTCCGGCTCGGGTTCGGGCGGGGCCTCTTCGGAGGAATCGTCGCCGGCTTCGGCTACGGGCTCGAGCTCCTTCTCGGGCTTCTCGCTCTCTTCCCCCTCGCGCCGGCGCGCCTGCCCGTTCGCCCCGTTACCGCTCGCGCCGTTGCCGTTCCCCTTGCCGCGCCGGCGGCGGCGCCGGCGGCCGCGGCGGCCGCGGCCCTTGGGGAAGTTGCGCAGCAGCTCGCGGGATAGGGCGCCGGGCTTGCGGGCCAGCTTGGTCCGCGCGCCGCGCAGCACCTCCTCGGCCTCCGGGGTGTGGGCGACCGCGGCGGCCAGCACGGCGGCCTGCAGCCGGCGGTCGTCCTGCTCGCGCACGGCGGCCACCAGCTTGCGGGCGTTGCGGGCGTGGGCGGCGCCCGATGAGTTGACCAGCAGGCCGAGCAGCCGCTTGGTCTCCGGCCAGCGCTGCACCGCGTACTCCTCGTGGAGCTCGCGGGTGTAATCGGCCAGGCGCCAGATCCACGCCGTCGCCTGGTCGCGGCGGCCGATCCGCTTCTCGGCCAGGGCCTGCAGGCATACGCGGGCGCCTTCGCGGCGCTCGTCGCGGTTCCAGGTGCCGACCATGTCGACCGCCAGGTCGAAGGCCTCGGGGTCCTTGAGGGCGCCGATCTCCTGCAGGGCGCGGATCCGCAGCTGGGCGTGCTTGTTGCGCTCCACCACGGTGAGCAGGAAGCGGCGCTTGAACTCGCCGTCGCGGTCGAACTGGAGCATCGCCCGCGCCCGGCGCCAGCCGGTCGGCTGCACCTTGGCCCCGGCGACCGCGGCCCATACGTGCTGCTCGCCGTAGTCGAGGTTCTCGACGTTGATCCGCCAGAGCTCGCGCTGGAATACCTCGTGGCGGCGGTCCTCGTCGGCGGTCACCGGCAGCACCCGGCGCTCCACCCTGACCTTCCGCCCGCGGCCGCGGCGGATCGGCCCGACGACGATCGCCCCGCCGCGGTAGACGTCGCGGTCCAGCAGCGAGTGCAGGGTCACCACCGGGTCGTCGTGGCGGGTGCCGGGGTGGACGAAGTCGACCACCACGCCGGCCTCCTTGCCGGGGTGGCGGCGCGTGACGCGGCCCACGCGCTGCTGGTAGATCCGCTTGGAGGCGGTCGGCGCCAGGTGCATGCAGACCGTGGCGCGCGGCGAGTTCCAGCCCTCGGCCAGCAGCTGCGCGTTTACCAGCACGTCGATGTCGCCGGCCTCGTAGCGGGCGAGGATCTCGGCCAGCTCGCGCTTGGGCGTCTCGCCGGAGACCGCCTCGGCCTTGATCCCCAGGGCCCGGAAGGCCTCGGCGACGTTGTAGGCGTGCTGGACGCCGGCGGTGTAGACCACGCCGGGCACCCCGTCGAAGCGGGTCTTGTAGAGGTCGGCGATGGCGAGGTTGAACGGCGCCTGGTCGAGCAGCTCGGCGAGCATCTCCTGGTCGAACTCGACGTCGACCTCGCCCTTGCGCAGCGGCACGTTGGCGATCGTCCGGACCCCCGGCCCCGGCGGGATCCGCAGGCAGCGCAGCGGCGCGATCACCCCGCGCCGGGCGGCCTGCGCGAGGTCGAAGCGGGAGGTCTGCGTGGGGAAGAGGTCGGTGACGTGGCGGGCGATCAGCGCGCCGGTGGCGGTCATGCCGATGAAGATCGGGCCGGTCCACTCGCGGATCGCGGCGCTGGTCTTCTCCCCCAGCGCGGTGTGGGCCTCGTCGCAGATGACAATCGTGTACGCGGAGGAGATGTCGCCGGCGTGGCGCACGAACCACTGGTAGGTCTCGACGGTCACCGGGCCGGCGACCTTGCCCTTGTCGTCGCCGAGCAGCGGCTCGGAGATGCGGTCGGCGTAGCCGCGGGTCTCCATCTCGCCCAGGAACTGGTCGACCAGGTTGCGCCGGTGGGTGAGGATCAGGACGCCGCCGGTGCGCGAGGCCTCCACGAAGCCCATCGCGGCGACCGTCTTGCCGGCGCCGGTGGCGTGCTCGAACCAGAAGCGCTTGCCGGCGTTGGGGTCATCGAGGATCGCCTCGTCGATGTCGGTGTCGACCTCCTCGGGGGCGACGAGCGGGTCGTCGAGGGGGTCCACCTCGGCGACCTCCTCGGCCTCCTCCTCTTCGGCCTCTTCCTCGTCCTCGGCGAACTCCTCGTCCAGGGCGGCGAGCTCGGCGGCGAGCTCCTCGTCCTCGGTCTCGCCTTCCTCGTCCTCCTCGATCGCGAATACCGGCGCGGCCCCGTCGTCCTCGCCGTCGACGGCGGTGGCCATCTGGGAGGCCAGCAGCGCGGTGAGCGTCCCGGAGAGGGCGTCGACCTGGTGGGGGTTGAGCGTGGTGCCGTCGGCCAGGTGGGGCTCCTCCTCGCTGAGCAGCCGCTCGAGGCCGAGCAGGAGCGACCACTGGCGCCGCCACTGGGTGCTCGGCAGCTTCTCGCCGGCCTCGATCTCGGCCAGCGCGTCGGTCAGGGCGCGGGCGCGCGGGGTGCCGGGCGCCAGCGCGACCGCGGCCTCTTCGCCCTCGTGGACGAACCGTTCGCGGGTAAAGGCCTCCGCCCGTCCAATGTCGGCATCGGAAGCGACCGGGCCGCCCTTGGCGGCCGTTGGGGTATCAGCCATCTGGCAATTTCGTTCTCGTAAGGCGGGACGGGGCGCGAAAGCGGCACTGCGCCTGGTCCCTCACCCAGCTGCGGGAGCCGGGGCCACGACGTCAATTACTGGAAAGCTGACCGTCGAGGCATCGCCGATTCTAGCGCATGCTGTGCGATCCTCACGCCGTGAAGATTGCGGCCATAGTCGGGATCTGCGTAGTGGTGATCGCCGCCGTGGTGGTGGGGCTGCTGCAGGCCGGAAGCGCCGAGGAGAAGCCCGCCGCCGGCGCTCCCACCCAGGAGGAGGCGCTCGCCTCGCTCGAGGGCTCGCCGCCGCGCCTGGCCGCGCTGCACCGCCAGGCCGACGCCCTGCTGCCCGGCGGGAAGGCCGGCCTCAAGAGCCGGATCGCGACGCTGCGCGGCTTTCCGGTGGTGGTGAACTTCTGGGCCTCGTGGTGCGGGCCCTGCCGGCTGGAGATGCCGGTGCTGCAGAAGGTCTCGGCCGCGCGCGGCAAGTCGGTCGCCTTCCTGGGGGTCAACATCCAGGACAACCGCGACGCCGCGCGGCGCTTTGCCAACGAGTTCCCGGTCACCTACCCCAGCTACGAGGACCCGAACGGGAAGCTCTTCAACTCCTACGGCCTGGCCGGCGCGCCCTCGACCGTCTTCTACACGCCGAAGGGAAGGCAGGAGTACATCCACCAGGGTCCCTACCGCAGCGTCGAGGACCTCAATCGCGACATCGACCGCTACGCGCTGGGCCGGTGAGCTTCGAGGTCAGGCCGGTGGCCGGGCCCGATGAGTTCGGGCAGGCGATGGAGCTGCGCCGCGAGGTCTTCGTGGTCGAGCAGCAGGTCGCCGAGGCCGAGGAGTTCGACGGGCGCGAGGAGGAGTGCGTCCACGTCGTCGCCGTCGACGACGGGCGGGTGATCGGCTGCTGCCGGCTGCTGCCGGCCGGCGAGGTGGTGAAGCTCGGCCGCATGGTCGTCGCCTCAGGCCGGCGCCGGGAGGGCGTCGCCGCCGCGCTGCTGGCCGAGAGCGACCGCCAGGCCGCCGCGCTGGGCGCAAGCCGGATCACCCTCTCGGCCCAGACCTACGTCGTCTCCCTCTACGAGCAGGGCGGCTACGAGGTCACCAGCGAGCCGTTCGACGAGGTCGGCATCGAGCACGTGCGGATGGAGAAGCGGCTTCCGTGATCGCCGTCGTCGGCGTCTCGATCGCCGCGATCGGCATCGGCATCCTCGCCGAGCGCCGCTGGCCCGACGGCGCGATGCAGCTCCAGGGGCGCCTGCTGGAGGGGATCGTCTACCTCCTGATCCCGGTGCTGCTCCTGCTGACCGTCCCGCAGCTGGAGTTCACCGCGGGGCTCGGCGCCGGGCTGGCCTTCGGCTGGGCCGAGCGGCTCGCCGTCTTCCTGGCCGCCCTGCTCATCGGCACCCGGATCCTCAAGCTCGACCGGCCCTCCACCGGGGCGCTGATCGCCGCGGTGGTCACCGCCAATACGGGCTTCCTCGGCGTGCCGGTGGTCGCCGCCCTGCTGGGCACCGACGAGATCGGCCTGGCCGTCACCTGGGATGCCGTAGTGACTCCCCCCGCGGTGCTGCTGCTCGGCTTCGCCGCCGGCGCCGCCTTCGGCACCAGGGCCGGCCACGGCTTCGGCCAGCGGGCCAGAGCGTTCCTGACCCGCAACCCTCCCCTCTACGCGCTGGTCGTGGCGCTGCTGCTGCCCGAGAGCCTGAGCCCCTCGTGGGGCCCTCACGCTGCGGAGAGCATCTCGCTGGCCCTGGCGCCGATCGGCTTCTTCGCCCTCGGGGTGAACCTGCTGCGCGAGCACGACGAGGATGGCGTGAGGATCTTCCCGCCGCCGTTCACCGCCCCGGGGGCGACCGCGGTCTTCCTGCGCCTGGTCTTCGCGCCGGCGCTGGTCCTCGGCCTCTCGATCGTGATCATCGACATTCCCCGCGCCTTCGTGGTCGAGGCGGCGATGGCCTCGGGGATCAACGGCCTGGCCATCGCCCACCTGTTCGGGCTGAACATGCGGATCGTCGTCGGCGCCGTGGCCTGGTCGACGCTGATCGTGGTCATCGCCGCGGTCGCGGCGGGCCTGGTTGGCGTGTTCTAGAGCCGGCTCGCCGGTCCCAGGATGTCGATAGCATCGCGCCTAATGAGACTCCCCTTAGCTCTTCCCGCCGCCATCGCCCTGAGTGCCCTGGGCGTGCTCGCCGTCGCCCCGGTCGCCGGTGCCGCCAACCCGAGCCAGCGAGCCGTGGTGATGGTCTCCGGCGGCGCGGCGATCAGCCCCTTCACGACTCCCGGGTCCGCGTGCAAGGCCGGGTTTGCCGCCGGCATCACCGACACTCAGATTCGGGGATTTCTCCTGAAGAAGGGCTACCGGGTCTTCACCGCCCCGGCAATGGGGGGTCGCGGCAAGGTCGCCGAGGACCCCGGCCCCAACGGGTTCAGCAAGTGCCCGAAGGCCCTCCCCGCGTACATGACGGTCAACGCC
>JBJTBE010000034.1:0-28797 GCA_046091165.1 Solirubrobacterales bacterium
GCGCTGAGCACCTCGCCGGGCGGGACGCCGAGTTCGACGTCACGGTCACCGAGGTCCGCCGCCAGGTCGTCCCCGAGCTCGACGACGAGTTCGCCGAAAGCGCTGCCGGCTTCGAGACGCTCGAAGAGCTGCGCGAAGACATCGCGTCGAAGATCCTCGAGGCCGTCGAGGAGCCGGCGGCCGAGGGCGACATCGTGCTGATTGACTTCAAGGGCTCGATCGACGGCGAGCCGTTCGAGGGGGGAGAGGGCTCGGGGCAGCTGGTCGAACTCGGCTCCGGGCGCCTGATCCCCGGCTTCGAAGAGCAGCTCGCGGGCGCAGGCGCCGGAGAGGAGAAGACCGTCTCGGTCAGCTTCCCCGATGACTACGGCGCCGAGCACCTCGCCGGGAAGGACGCCAGCTTCGAGGTCACGGTGGCCGAGGTCAGGCGCCAGGTGCTCCCCGAGCTCAACGACGAGTTCGCCGAGGCCGCCGCCGGTTTCGAGACCCTCGAGGAGCTGAAGGAGGACGTGGCTGCGCGCCTGCTCGAGGCCGATCGGGAGCAGGCCGAGGCCGAGTTCCAGGAGGCGGTGCTCGACGCCGCCGTCGACGGCTCGGAGGTCGAGGTTCCCGACGCCCTGGTCGAGGCCCGGGCCCGCGAGCTGCTGGACCGCATGCTCCACCGGCTCTCCCACCAGGGCATCAGCCGGGAGATGTACCTCCAGATCTCGGGCCAGAGCGAGGAGGAGCTCGTCGCCGAGAGCGCCGCGGAGGCCCGGAAGACGCTCCAGCGCGAGGCGGTGCTGGCGGCGGTCGTCGAAGCCGAGGGAATCGAGCCCTCCGACGGCGACATTCTCGACGCTCTCCAGGGTCCCGCGCTGCAGGAGAAGGTGAGTCCCCAGAAGCTCCGCAAGCAGCTGGAGAAGGCCGGCAGGCTGGACGACCTCAAGGACGACCTGGCCCAGCGCGCCGCCCTCGACTTCCTGGTCGAAAACGCCGTCGCGACGGCCTGATCGGGCCCCCTGGCGGCCGCGGGGCCGGTGCTACTGTTCGCCGCCAGCCGGCGAGCGCCGGTGCACGCGGCAGGAATCCGACAGCGACACCGAAAGAGGCACCGACCATGAGCCCACTTGTCCCGATGGTGGTCGAGCAGACGTCGCGCGGCGAACGCGCCTTCGACATCTACTCGCGCCTTCTCAACGAGCGCATCATCTTCCTCGGGACGCCCGTGGACGACCAGATCGCCAACCTGATCGTCGCCCAGCTCCTGCACCTGGAGTCCCAGGACCCCGAGAAGGACATCTCCCTCTACATCAACTCCCCGGGCGGCTCGGTCTACTCGGGGCTGGCGATCTACGACACGATGCAGTTCATCAAGCCCGACGTGCAGACGATCTGCGTCGGGATCGCGATGTCGATGGGGGCGCTGCTGCTGGCCGGCGGCGCCAAGGGCAAGCGGATGGCGCTCCCGAACGCCAAGATCCTCATCCATCAGGTCAGCTCCGGCTTCCAGGGCCAGGCGACCGACATCGAGATCCACGCCAAGGAGATCATCGACGTCCGCCAGCGGCTCGACCACATCCTCGCCGACCACACCGGCCAGGACTACGAGAAGGTCCGTGAGGACACCGAGCGCGACTACTTCATGTCGGCCGAGGAGGCCAAGGAGTACGGGCTGATCGACAAGGTGATCGCCCAGCACTAGCGGCCGGGCGGGGGGAGAGAGATGGCGCGGCCGACCGACAGCAACGAGCAGCTCCTCTGCAGCTTCTGCGGGAAGTCGCAGCGCCAGGTCAAGAAGCTGATTGCCGGCCCGGGCGTCTACATCTGCGACGAGTGCATCGACCTCTGTAACGAGATCATCGACGAGGAGCTGACGGCCCCCGCCAGCTTCGACATCGAGAACCTCCCCCGCCCGAAGGAGATCTGCGGCGTGCTCGACGAGTACGTCGTCGGCCAGGGCGAGGCCAAGCGCGCCCTCTCGGTCGCCGTCTACAACCATTACAAGCGGATCCAGATGGCCCAGGCCGGCGAGGCCGAGATCGAGCTGGACAAGTCGAACATCCTCCTGCTGGGTCCGACCGGGTGCGGCAAGACGCTGCTCGCCCAGACCCTCGCGCGGATCCTCAACGTGCCGTTCGCCATCGCCGACGCCACCGCGCTGACCGAGGCCGGGTACGTCGGCGAGGACGTGGAGAACATCCTCCTCAAGCTGATCCAGGCCGCCGACTACGACGTCAGCCGCGCCGAGACGGGGATCATCTACATCGACGAGGTCGACAAGATCGCCCGCAAGGCCGACAACCCCTCCATCACCCGCGACGTCTCCGGGGAGGGGGTCCAGCAGGCGCTGCTCAAGATCCTCGAGGGGACTACGGCCAGCGTTCCCCCCCAGGGCGGGCGCAAGCATCCCCACCAGGAGTTCCTCACCATCGACACCACGAACATCCTGTTCATCTGCGGCGGGGCGTTCGCCAACCTCGAGCAGGTGATCGAGAAGCGGATCGGCAACCAGGGCATCGGCTTCGGGGCCCAGCTGACCGCTGCCGCCGAGAGCGACCCCGGGAGAGTCTTCGCCAAGTGCCTTCCCGAGGACCTCGTCAACTACGGCCTCATCCCCGAGTTCATCGGCCGCCTTCCGGTGACCAGCGCCGTCCACCAGCTCACGCGCGAGGACCTGATCTCGATCCTCACCGAGCCCAAGAACGCGCTGACCCGCCAGTTCCAGACCTTCTTCTCGTTCGACGACATCGAGCTGGTCTTCTCCGACGACTCCCTGGGGTCGATCGCCGACCGCGCCCTGGCCCGCGACACCGGCGCCCGGGGCCTGAGGTCGATCATCGAGGAGATCCTCCTCGAGGTGCAGTTCGAGCTCCCGTCCCGGCGCGACGTGCGCAAGTGCGTGGTTACCCGCGAGACCGTCGAGAACGGCCTCCCGCCGACCCTCGTGACCGAGGCGGTCGACGGCGACGACGAGCAGCCCCTCTCGGCCGCCAGCTGACCATGCCGCGGGTCCCGATGAAGAGCGTCTACTGGATGCTGGTGGCCCAGGCCGGGGTGGTCGTGGTGGATCACCTCCGCCGGCTTGACGCCGACGACCGCAACGAGGCGCTGCGGATCCTGCGCGAGTCCAAGGGCCTCCCCAACCGGATGAACGACAGCGAGCGCCAGCGGCTGGTCTCCATCGCCCGCAAGATCGACCACCGGGCGCTGCTTGCCGACCTCGCGCCGCTGGGCTCTTCCGGCATGCGTAACTGGCGCCGCTGAGCCGCGCCCGTCCGCCGCGCCGCCTTAGACTGCGGCGCCGTGGCCAACCTGAGCGAACAGAAGCGCTTCGACCCCGCTGAGGCCGAGCCGCGGATCATGGAGGCATGGCTGGAGAGCGGCCTCTTCCACGCGCCGGCGACCGGGACGGCCTCCGGGAACTACTCGATCGCCATACCGCCGCCCAACGTCACCGGGGCGCTCCACATGGGGCATGCGCTCAACGGATCGATACAGGACGTCCTGATCCGCTACCACCGGATGCGCGGCACCAACACCGAGTGGATCCTGGGCACCGACCACGCCGGCATTGCGACGCAGACCCAGGTCGAGAAGCGGCTCGTCGAGGAGGGCAGCTCCCGGGAGGAGGTCGGCCGCGAGGCCTTCGTCGAGCGGGTCTGGGAATGGCGCCGTGAGTACGGCGGCACGATCATCGAGCAGTTCGCCCGGCTGGGGGCCTCCTGCGACTACGGGCGGGAGCGCTTCACCCTCGACGAGGGCTACGAGCGCGCCGTCCGCCAGGTCTTCTGCGACCTCTACGCCGAGGGCGCGATCTACCGCGACAACTACATGGTCAACTGGGACCCGGGCAGCCGCTCGGCGATCTCCGACCTGGAGGTCGAGGAGCGCGAGGTGACCGACACGCTCTACTCGATCGCCTATCCGCTGGCCGGCGGCGACGGCGAAATCGTGGTGGCCACCGTGCGCCCGGAGACGATGCTGGCCGATACCGCCGTCGCGGTGAACCCGTCCGACGAACGTTTCTCCGGGCTTGTCGGCCGCCGCGTCACCGTTCCGCTCACCGGCCGCGAGGTGGAGGTGATCGCCGACGACTACGTCAAGACCGACTTCGGCACCGGCGCGCTCAAGATCACCCCCGGCCACGACCCCAACGACTTCGAGATCGGTCGCCGGCACGGCCTCGAGGAGCTCACGGCGATCGGCGAGGACGGACGCATGACCGAGCTGGCCGGCGAGTTCGCCGGCCTGACCGTTGCCGATGCCCAGGAGGCCGTCGTCGAAGCCCTGCGCGCCCAGGAGCTGCTCCGCGCCGAGGAGCCCTACCCGCACACCGTTCCCTTCTCGCACCGTTCCGGGGAGCGGATCGAGCCGCTGATCTCGCTCCAGTGGTTCATGCGCATGGATGAACTGGCGCCGCCGGCCATCGAGGCGGTCCGTGACGGGAAGGTCCGCATCCACCCGGAGAGCCAGGCCCGCCGCTACACCGACTGGCTGGAGAACATCCGTCCGTGGTGTATCTCCCGGCAGCTCTGGTGGGGCCACCGGCTGCCGGTCTGGTACCGGGGCGAGGAGACCTGGGTAGGGATGGAGGACCCCGAGGGCGAGGGCTGGGTGCGTGAGGAGGACGTGCTGGACACCTGGTTCAGCTCCGCGCTCTGGCCGTTCGCCACGCTCGGCTGGCCCGACGAGACCCCCGAGATGGAGGCCTTCTACCCGACCGACGTCCTTTCCACGGCGAGGGACATCCTTTTCCTGTGGGTCGCGCGCATGGTGATGATGGGCCTCAGGTTCACCGGCGACGTGCCGTTCAGCGACGTCTACGTCCATCCGGTGATCCAGGCCCCCGACGGCCGGCGGATGAGCAAGTCGCTGGGCACCGGGATCGATCCGATCGACGAGATCGACGCCCACGGGGCCGACGCGGTGCGCTTCGGCCTGCTCGCCATGGCCTCCACGCAGGACGTTCGCTACTCGCGGGAGCGCGTGGAGCAGGGGGAGGCGCTCGCCACCAAGCTCTTCAACGCGTCGCGGTTCGTCCTGCTCAACGTCGATCCCGAGGCGCCGGCCGAGCTGCCGTCGGCGGATGCCATGAGCGTCGAGGACCGCTGGATCGTCTCCCGGCTCCAGCGGGTCGTCCAGGAGACCGGGGAGAGGATCGAGGCGTTCGAGTTCTCGCGCGCAGCGTTCGGCCTCTACGACTTCGTCTACGGGGAGCTCTGCGACTGGTACCTGGAGATCGTCAAGGGCCGCGAGTTCGACCGTGACCTCTCCGCGACGCTCCTCCACGTGCTGCGCACGACCCTGGCCGTGGCCCACCCGTTCATCCCGTTCGTCACCGAGGAGCTCTGGGACGCCACGCCCGGTACCGAGGGCCTGCTGGCCGGCGCAGCGTGGCCGCAGGTGGACGAGGCGAGGATCGATCCCGAGGCCGAGGAGCGGATCGGGGCGGTCATCGGAGCGGTCACCGAGCTGCGGTCCTGGCGCAGCTCGGCGAAGGTTGCGCCGTCGAAGGTGCTTGGCGCGCGGATCGACTCCGGCCTGCTGGAGGCCGACCGGGAGATGGTCCTCAGGCTGGCACGCCTCGACGAGCAGGGCTTCGGTGGCGAGGTGACCGCTGCCGTCGCCGTGCCCGGGGGAACGATCGAGATCACCGCCGGGGACGCCGTCGACCTCGAGGCCCAGGAGAGGGAGCTGGCCGAGCGGCGCAGGCGGCTCGAGGGCGAGATAGCGCGGGCCGAGGGCAAGCTGGCCAACGAGGGGTTTACCTCGAAGGCGCCGCCCGAGCTCGTCGGCGCCGAGCGCGAGAAGCTGGAGCGCCTGCGCGATGAACTTGCCGCCCTCTGAGGCGCCGGACCCGCGGGCGCCGCTCCCGGCCGGCTTCGACGAGGCGGGGAGGTGGCTGCTCAGCCTGGAGCTGTTCGGGATGGACTTCGGAACGGCCCGGATGAAGCGGCTGCTCCGGGCCCTCGGGGATCCCCAGGCCGGCCTGCGCGCAGTGCACGTCGTCGGCTCGAACGGCAAGTCCTCCACCACCCGGCTCGTCGCGGCCATCCTCGGCGCCCACGGACTGCGTGCCGGCGCCTACCTCTCCCCGCACCTGACCGCCTGGAACGAGCGCGTAATGCTGAACGGGAGACCGGTAGCCGAGGACGCCTTCGCCCGGGCGGCAACCGGGGTGGCCGGCGCGGTAGCGCAGGTGGACGCCGAGGGCGCCTTCGGGCCGGTAACCCAGTTCGAAGCCCTCACCGCGATCGCGTTTGTTGCCCTGGCGCAGGAGCGGGTCGACGTGGCGGTGATCGAGGCCGGCCTGGGGGGAAGGCTCGACGCCACCAACGTGCTCGCGGCGCCGGTCACCGCCTGCACCTCGGTCGGGCTCGAGCACACGCAGTGGCTGGGCGAGACGCTGCCCGAGATCGCCTCCGAAAAGCTGGACGTGGTCGCCCCCGGATCGGTCCTCGTGGTTCCGGCCGACCTGGCCCCGGAGGCGATGGACGTGGCGATCGCGGTGGCGGGGGAGAGGGGAGCCCGGCTCGTGGTGGCGCCGGCCTCCAGCCCACTGGCGCCGGGCGGCACGGCGCCTTACCTCAGCCACAACCTCGCCCTGGCCCTGGCGGCGGCACACGAGGTCCTGGGCAGGATCGACGAGGCCGCGGTCCGCGCCGCGCTCGACGCGGGAGCGCTGCGTATTCCCGGCCGGTTCGAGTCGGCCGGCGAACGCCCGGTGACGATTCTCGACGGGGCGCACAACCCTGACGGAATGGCCGCCCTGGCCGCCGCGCTCGGCGGCTTCCCGGGGCCGCTGGTGGCCTGCCTGGCGGTCCTGGACGACAAGGACACGGACGCGATGCTTCGGGCCCTGGCCGGCACGGTCGACCGGCTCGTAACGACGACCTGCTCGCACCCGCGCGCGGTGCCGGCGTCAAGCCTCGCCGGGTCGGCAGTGCGCCTCGGCCTGGAGGCCGAGGCCGTCGATGGCCCCCACGACGCGCTCGCCCGTGCGCGGGAGCTTGCCGGCGAGGGGGGAACGGTCGCGGCGACCGGCTCGCTATACCTGATCGCCGACCTCGGCCGTCCGCCTGGCGACGAGGGAGGATCAACCCTGTGAACGACAACGGCCCATCGGTACTGACAATGGTCGTGATCGTCGCGGTGAGCGTTGCCGCGGTGATTCTCGTCTTCTTCGCCATCGGGTACGCGTTCGGCCGCCTCTTTCTCTGAGCGACCCGCCGGGCAGGTAAATCTGCGGGCCCGGCGAACGGTGCTTTACCCTCCCCGGCCGAACGATGCGCAACCCCCTCGCAATACTCGGGCTTAGCGGCACCCTGGACGTGATCGTCCAGCTGGTGATCCTTGGGGCGATCGTCATCTGGCTGGCGCTCGTCTGGTACACGTACGCCGACGCCAGGCGCCGGCTCGAGGACCGGCTCCTCGTCCGCACCGCGACCGCTGCGGCGCTGATCTTCCCATTGATCGGGACGGTCGTCTACGTGATCGTCAGGCCGCCTGAGTATCTAGAGGACCGGCTCGAGCGCGAGCTGGAGATGGAGGCCGCAGCCGCCCGCCTGGCCTCCGCCGACTTCCGCGCCTGCCCGCACTGCGAGGAGATGGTCGCCTCCTCCTACCTGCGCTGCCCCCACTGCATGAGCAAGCTGCGCGACCCCTGCGGCTCCTGCGGCCGGCCGCTGGACCCCGACTGGCTGATCTGCCCCTACTGCGAGGCCGAGATCCCCGGGGTCACGCCCAGCCCCGAGGAACAGGACCGCGAGCGCCGGCGCCGCGAGCGCGAGGCCGAGAGGCAGGCCGCGGCCGGCGAGGATCCCGACACCGTCGTCGAGGAATACGATGAGGTCGACTACGAGCCCGAGGGTGAATCCGCCGACGAGGAGATCGAGGAGGTCGACATCTTCTCCGAGGACCTCCCGTCCCGGGCCGACGACCAGGACCGCTAACCGAAGGAATAGAGATGGAACGGACGCTGATCCTCGTAAAGCCGGACGCCTTCGCCGCCGGGCTCAGTGGCGAGATCCTCGCGCGCTTCGAGCGCAAGGGGCTGGCGCCGGTCGCGCTAAGGCTGATGACCGTCGACCGCGAGCTGGCCGAGGCCCACTATGCCGAGCACGAGGGCAAGCCGTTCTTCGAGGAGCTGGTCTCGTTCATCACGAGCGGCCCGCTGGTGGCCATGGTCCTCGAGGGACCCCGCGCCGTGCCGGCGGCCCGCCAGGTGATCGGGGCGACCGATCCCCTAGAGGCGGCCCCCGGCTCGATCCGCGGTGACTTCGCGCTCGAGGTCTCGAGCAACATGGTCCACGGCTCCGACTCCGACGAGTCGGCGGCGCGCGAAGCCGCGCTCTTCTTCCCTGAGCTGGCCTGAGCCCACAGAAGCGCCCCTGGCCTGGGGCCCCGGGCTGCGGCTGGTGCTGGCCTCCGCCTCGCCCCAGCGCCGCGAGATCCTCTCGTCGGCAGGGGTCTCTTTCGAGGTGGCGCCGACCGGGGTCGAGGAGGCGGTCGAGGGCGAGCCGGCGTGGGTCGCACTCGAGAACGCCCGCCGCAAGGCCAGGGCGGGCCTCCTGCACCACCCGGAGCCGGGGGCGGTGGTGCTGGCGGCCGACACCGTCGTGGCGCTCGACGGCGAGATCCTGGACAAGCCCGCCGGCGCGGCGCAGGCCCGGGAATCGATCACGGCCCTTGCCGGGAGAACCCACGAGGTCTTCGGGGGGATAGTCCTGGCCGGGCCCGGCGACCGGTGGCGCGAGGCCTCCCGCGTGAGCCGCGTGACCTTCCGGCCCCTGACCGCCACGGAGGTCGAGGCGTACGTGGCCACGGGGGAGTGGGAAGGGCGCGCCGGGGGCTACGCCATCCAGCTCTCCGGCTCGGCGCTCGTCGAGTCGCTGGAGGGCGAGGAGGCGAACGTGATCGGGCTTTCGCGCGAGGCGCTGGCCGGGCTGGTGCAAGGACTCGTGCCATCCGGCGGGGAAGCCGCCGACCGCTACAATCCATAGCGAAGCGGCCCGTCTATTTCCCCGGAAATTCGGGGGTTTTTGCGGGTCGCTCTCCTCCACAGCAATGGGCGTATTCAGCTACCTCACCGGGATGGGCGGCCGCGACATGGCGGTCGACCTTGGAACGGCCAACACGCTGGTCTACGTCCGCGGCCGGGGGATCGTCCTCTCCGAGCCCAGCGTGGTGGCGATCGACGCGCGCAGCGGCGAGGTGTACGCGGTTGGCGTCGAGGCCAAGCGGATGCTCGGGCGCACGCCGGGCACGATCCAGGCGATCCGGCCGCTGAAGGACGGCGTCATCGCCGACTTCGACGTGACCGAGGAGATGCTCCGCCACTTCATCCAGAAGGTCCACCAGAGCCGCTTCGCCCACCCCCGCGTCGTGGTCTGCGTTCCCTCCGGCGTTACCGGAGTCGAGAAGCGCGCGGTGGAGGAGGCCTGCCTTTCGGCCGGCGCCCGCCAGGCGTACCTGATCGAGGAGCCGATGGCGGCGGCGATCGGCTCCGGCCTGCCGATCGGCGAGCCGACCGGCTCGATGATCGTGGACATCGGCGGCGGCACCAGCGAGGTCGCCGTCATCTCCCTGGGCGGGATCGTCGTGGCCAAGTCGATCCGTATCGGCGGTGACGAGCTCGACGAGGCGATCATCAACTACGCCAAGCGCGAGTACAAGCTGCTGATCGGCCAGCAGACCGCCGAGGAGCTCAAGCTGGAGATCGGCTCGGCCCACGCGATGCGCGAGGAGGTCCAGGCCGAGATCCGCGGCCGCGACCTGGTGAGCGGGCTGCCGAAGACCGTGGTCCTGACCAGCGAGGAGATCCGGGCGGCGCTCGAGGAGCCGATGAGCCAGATAATCGGGGCCATCAAGGAGACGCTGGACAGCACCCCGCCGGAGCTCGCCTCCGACATCATGGACCGCGGCATCATGCTCGCCGGCGGCGGATCGCTGCTGCACGGGCTTGCCGACCGGCTGCGGGAGGAGACTCAGATGCCGGTTCACCTCGCCGAGTCTCCGCTCACCTGCGTTGCGGTCGGCTCGGGCCGATCGCTGGAGGAATTTGAAGTGATTCACAGGACCAACCGGGGAGCGAGGAAGCGCCGCCGCTGATGCGCGCTGTCGCCGCCATGGTCCGTCAACCCCCTTACCCCAGATGTACGACCGCACAGTACGGCGCCGGCGGATAACCCTCGGCCTGCTCGTAGGCGCGGCGCTCCTGCTCCTGACCGTCTTCTTCAGTGAGGGGTCGGGAGGCGGCCTGCACTCGGTGCAGCGCGGGGCGCTCGAGGTCCTCGCCCCGATACAGGAGGGCGCCTCGCGGGTGCTCAAGCCGGCACGGGACCTCGTGGGCTGGGCCGGCGACACCATCAGCGCCAAGGGGCGCCTCGAGGACCTCGAGGCGTCCAACGCCGCCCTGAGGCGCCAGGCCCTGGCCGGCAGCGAGGCCCGGCGCCAGAACGCCCAGTACGAGAAGCTGCTCGCGCTCGACCGCCGGCTCGGCCTCGCGGCCGCCGCCCCGGTCAGCGCCCGGGTTATCGCCCAGTCGCCGACCGCCTGGTTCTCCACGGTCACCATCGACCAGGGAAGCTCGCGGGGCATCGAGGTCGGCTCGCCGGTGGTCACCGGCGACGGCCTGGTCGGGCAGGTCACGACGGTTACCGGCGGTGCCTCCGTGGTGACCCTGATCACCGACAGCGCCGTGGCCGTGCCCTCGCGCGTGAGCGCAACCGGCGCCCCGGGCGTCGTCCAGCCGGGCGCCGGCGGCCCGGGCGACCTGCGGCTCAAGTACGTCGCCCGGCGCTTCCGCGTGGAGCCCGATGCGGCCGTGGTCACCTCGGGCACGACCTCCCGGTCCGAGCTGCTGCAGTCGCGGTACCCGCCCGGGATCCCGGTCGGCTACGTCACCCGGGTCGAGGACCCGGGCACCGACAACCAGAAGATCTTCCTGCGCCCGTACGCCGACCTCCAGCGGCTCGAGACCGTCCAGGTGCTGACCCGTCCCATCAACGGGAACCGCGGCTCATGAGCGGCCGCGGCAAGTCACTGGCCTGGCGCCTGGTCCTGCTGGGCGTCCTGACCGTGATCATCCAGATCGCGGCGGTCTCGCAGCTGACGATCTTCGGCGCGCGTGCCGACCTCACGCCGCTGGTGGTGGCCTCCGTGGCCCTCCTGTGCGGCTCCCTGGCCGCCGCCGGCTTCGGCTTCGGGATCGGCCTCTTCTCGAACCTCGCCCTGGTCCAGACGGTCGGCCTCTCGTCGCTCCTGCTCCTGGGTATCGGCTACGCCATCGGCCGCTTCCGCGAGCTGCGCGACCCGCAGGGCGCCCTGGTGCCGGTGATCGCCGGGGTGGCCGCCACGGCGGCCGACCGGATCGGCTTCTCGGTGATGGAGTTCCTGCTCGGCCGGCCGGTCCCGCTCGGGTGGACGCTCGTCTTCGAGGTCCTCGGGACCGTCGCGGTGAACGCGATACTCGCCCTGCCGGTCTACGCCCTGGTCCGGGCGCTGATCCTCCCCGTCCTGCCCGAGGACCCGCGTCGCCGGCGCCGCCGGGCCTACACGACCGGGGGCCTCTCGCCCCTCTCGCGCTCATGATGGAAGCCGGCGACAGCTCCCTGCTGCGTCCGTCCGGCGGGCCCCCGGTGGCCCCGCAGATGGCCCGGCGCGTCGCGATCCTCGGGGCGATCGCCCTGGCGCTGTTCGCCGTCATCTTCCTGCGGCTGTGGTTCCTTCAGGTGCTGACCGGCGACCAGTCGCGCCGCGAGGCTCTGGACAATCGCGTCCGTTCGCTCCCGGTCGCCGCGCCGCGCGGCTCGATCCTCGACCGCAAGGGCACCCCGATCGTGGAGAACCGGGTGGCCACCGTCCTGACCCTCGACCCCAAGCAGCTCCCGGCGAAGTCGCGCGAGGACGCCAACGCCTGGGGCCAGGCGATGACCGCCTGGCTGGAGAAGCCCCGGAAGGGGCGGGGTGCCGCGCCGCCGGTGCCGCCGCCCGCGACTCCCGAGGTGGCTGAGCGCTACCGGCGTCTCGGGTCGGTGCTGGGGATCAGCGCCGCCGCCGTGAACGAACGGGTCGTGCGCCAGCTCGCCCAGCTCCCGTACGCCAACGTCAAGGTCACGGTCGACGTGCCGTCCTCGGTGCGCAACTACCTGCTGGAGCGCCAGTCCGAGTTCCCGGGGGTCAGCGTCGACCAGGCGTACATCCGCCGCTATCCGGGCGGGGTCGGCGCGGCCCAGGTCGTCGGAGCGGTGGGAGAGGTCTCGCCCGAGCAGGTGGGCTCCGATGAGTTCCGCGGCGTGCTGGCCGGCGGGATCGTGGGGCAGGAGGGAATCGAGCGCTCGTACGACCGCTACCTGCGGGGGACCGACGGCACCCGCAGCGTGACCGTGGACGCGGCCGGCCGCCTCAAGGGCCAGCGGGTCTCGCGGGAGGCGCGACCCGGAAACTCGCTGCGAACCACCATCGATGCAGGGCTCCAGAGGCGCGGCGAGCAGGCGCTCGCCGGCGCCATCGGAGGGGCCGGGACGGCCGGGGCCTTCGTCGCCCTCGACCCGCGCGACGGGAAGGTGCTGGCGATCGGCTCGGCTCCGACCTTCGACCCGGCCGAGCGGGCGAGGCCGATCGCCACCCAGGCCGAGTACGAGCGCCGGTTCGGCGAGGCAGCCGGGGCCCCGCTCTTCAACCGCGCGATCGGCGGCAGCTACCCCGTCGGCTCGGTCTTCACGCCGGTCACCGCCCTGGCCGCGCTCGACGCCGGCCTGGCCACGCCGGACACCCCGGTCAACGACCCGGGCTTCCTGAAGGTTGGCGAGCAGACCTTCACCAACGCCGGTCGCCAGGCCAACGGGACGGTCTCCCTGCGCCGCGCCCTGCAGGTCTCCTCCGACGTCTACTTCTACACGCTGGGCCGTGACGCCAACCCGGTCGAGGGCCAGGTAATCCAGAGCTGGGCCCGGAAGCTGGGCTTCGACAGGCCCACGGGGATCGACCTGCCCGGCGAGGCGCCGGGCACGATTCCCGACCGCGCATGGAGGGCACGCCAGAACCAGCGGCAGATCGACTGGGAGAAGAGGAACGGCAAGAGCTGCCCGCCCGACTGCCTCTACTCCGACAAGCGGCCCTGGTCGGTCGGCGACAACATCCAGCTTTCGGTGGGCCAGGGCGACGTCCAGGCCTCGCCGCTGCAGGTCGCGGTGGCCTACGCGGCCCTGGCCAACGGTGGCTCGGTGGTGAGGCCGCACCTGGGGGCCGCCGTGGAGACGGTCACCGGGCGCCAGGTCGAGGCAATCGAGACGCCGCCGGCGCGGAAGCTGAAGATGGACCCGGTGGCCCGGCAGGCAATCCTCGATGGCCTCCACCTGGCCACGGTCGAGGACGGCACGTCGGCCGACGTGTTCAGCGACTGGAACCAGGACCGCTTCAAGCTCTACGGCAAGACCGGCACCGCCGAGCGGCCGCCCCGAGCCGACCAGTCCTGGTACACCGCCTTCGTCGACGACCCGGCGCGGCCGATCGTGGTGGTGGCCACGGTCGAGGACGGCGGATTCGGCGCCGAGAGCGCCGCCCCCGTCGCCTGCTCGATGCTCGCCGGCTGGTACCGCCAGTCGGCCTCCTGCGCTCCCGGAGGGTCGCGAACCCGATGAGCACCCCCGTCCTCAGCCCGGGCGCCGACGCCCCCCGCCGCGAGCGGCCGGCCAGCCGCATAGGAGCCCTCGCGCTGCCGTTCGACCCGCTGCTCGCGGTCGCGGTCGTGGGGCTGGCGGCCATCTCGCTGGTGGCCATCGCCGGGGCGACCGACGGCGACATCCCCGGCTCCCCCGACTACTTCTTCACCCGCCAGCTCACCTACTTCCTCGTCGGCGGCCTGGTCGCCCTCCTCTTCTGGCGAATCGACTACTCGAGGCTCAGGGAGATCAAGGTCCTCTGTTACGGCCTCATGATCGCGCTGATCCTCCTCGTCTTCGCCCTCGGCTCGGTCTCGCGCGGCTCGCGCCGGGCCATCGACCTTCCCTTCTTCTCCTTCCAGGCCTCCGAGCTCGGGAAGATCCTGCTCATCGTCTCGCTGTCGGCCTTCGCGGTCGACATGACCAGGCGAGCGGCGGATCGCCGGGTTACGGCACGCCTGCTGCTGCTGGGGCTCGCCCCGGCGGCGCTGGTGATGCTGCAGCCCGACCTTGGCTCGGCCCTGGTCTACGTCGCCATAACGCTGACGATCCTGATGGTCGTCGGGGTTCCCTGGCAGCACTTCGCGGCGCTGGGGGCGCTGGCGGCAGTCGCCGTCGCCCTCTCCCTGCTGGTGCTGCCGGCGGCCGGCGTGAACGTGCTGCGCGACTACCAGAAGGAGCGGCTCACGTCGTTCCTGCACTCGTCCGATGTCACTGGCACGGAGGGCTACCAGCAGAACCAGGCGCGAATCGCCATCGGCTCCGGTGAGAAGACCGGCCGCGGCGAGCAGGCGACCCAGACGAGGTACGACTTCCTCCCCGAGCACCACACCGACTTCATCTTCGCCGTCGTCGGCGAACGGTGGGGCTTTGCGGGGGCGGCGCTCGTCCTGTCGCTCTACGCGCTGCTCATATGGAGGGGACTGCGAATACTCACGCTGTCCAAGAACCTCTACGGCGCCCTCGTAGCAGGGGGAATCGTCGGGATGTTCCTCTTCCAGGTCGTGGTGAACACCGGGATGACGGTCGGCATCATGCCGATCACCGGGATCACGCTTCCGCTCATGAGTTACGGAGGCTCGTCGCTGATCGCGTCGATGATCGCCGTGGGCCTGCTGCAGTCGATCTATGCCCGGGGCCGCCAGGCGGCCGCCGGCAAGGGGCGGGTGTCCCCACTCCAATGAAAAGAGAGAAATCGTGAAGAAACAGGTACTAGTAAGCGTCGACCCGTGGGAGACCCGGGTCGCCCTGCTCGAACAGGCCGGCAGCCCGGGAAGGTCGGGCTCGCGCCCGGCCCCGGGCTCGAACCCGGCCGAGGGCTACCGCGTTGCCGAGATGTACATCGAGCGCCGGGGCAGCCGCTCCATCGTCGGGAACATCTACAAGGCGCGGGTCGACAACGTCGTCGATGGCCTCGAGGCCGCCTTCGTCGACATCGGCCTGGAGAAGAACGCCTTCCTGCACATCGACGAGATCGTGCTGCCCGGCGTGGAGATCCCGCGTCGCGGGCGTGGCGAGGGGGGCGGCAAGCGGATCAGCTCGCTGCTCAAGCCCGGCCAGGAGATCATCGTCCAGGTCGTCAAGGACCCGCTCAAGACCAAGGGGGCGCGGTGCACCATGGACCTGGCGATCGCCGGGCGCTACCTGGTGTACACGCCAACCGGCGAAGGGGTCGGCATCTCCAAGCGGCTCGAGGACAAGGAACGCGACCGGCTGCGCCGGGCCGCGAAGTCGCTCGACCTCGATGGCGGGGGCGTGATCGTCCGGACCGCCGCGCACGGAGCGAAGAAGGAGGACCTCAGCCGAGAGCTGCCTTACCTCTTCAAGCTCCACGAGGTCCTGCAGGCCAGGGCGCAGGAGCAGACCGCTCCCTCGCTGGTATTCCAGGAGGCCGACCTCTCGATCCGCGTGGTCAGGGACGTCTTCAGCGCCGACTTCGAGAAGGCCATAGTCGACGACGAGAAGCAGCTGCAGAGGCTCCAGTCGTTCTTCGCCCGCACCTCGCCGGAGCTGGTTGACCGGGTCGAGCTGTGGCAGGAGTCGACGCCGCTCTTCGAGCAGTCCGGCGTCGAGGAGGTCATCGAGGGGATGACCTCGCGCCGCGTCGACCTGCCCAGCGGGGGCTACCTGATGGTCGACTACGGCGAGGCGCTGACCGTCTTCGACGTCAACTCCGGCTCTTTCGTGGGCCGGGGCAAGCAGGCCCGCCTGGAGGACACCATCACCAAGACGAACCTCGAGGCGGCCGAGGAGGTCGTCCGGCAGCTGCGGCTGCGTGATATCGGCGGGATCATCGTCATCGACTTCATCGACATGGCCAAGGCCCGCAACCGCGACGCGGTGATGAAGACCCTGCGAAAGGCGCTCGACGAGGACCGGACCAAGACCTTCACCGCCGAGATCTCGAAGCTCGGCCTCGTGGAGATGACGCGCCAGAACGTCACCGAGGGAGTACGGGAGATCATCTCCCGTACATGCCCGACCTGCGACGGGGATGCGGTGATCCTCAGCGAGGAGACCATCGCGATCGACTTCGACCGCCGCCTGCGCGAGCTCGCGGCCCGGTCGCCGCGCACGACCGAGGCCTTCCTGGTGCAGATGAACCCGCTGGTGAGCGTCGAGTTCACCGGTGGCGGGGCCCGGATGCTGCGCGAGCTCGAGGAGGCGACCGGCAAGGTCTTCCACTTCGAGGGCTCGGAGGCGCTGGCCCACGACCACTTCGAGGTGGTCATGGAGGGCCCGGCCGACGAAGTGGCCGCCCGGGCGATCCCTTTCCGGGAGGGCGAGGAGGTCCTGGTGACGATCGTCGAGCCCCACATGTACAACGCCGACGACGCCGTGGCGAAGATCGACGGCTACGTCGTATCGGTCGCCGGGGGAGGCCCCCATATCGGTGAGAAGCAGATGGTCAGGATCGAGGAGGCGGGCCGAAACTCGGCGCGCGCCACGATGCTCGACGCGCCCTCCTCCGGCGATGGCCTAGAATCGGATTCCCGCGGGTCCGGCCGATCGAGGTCGGGCAGGCGGGCGGCAGAGCCTGCGGCCGCAGGCTCTGAGACCAAGACCGACTGAGAGAGATGTACGCAATCGTCAAGACAGGTGGCAAGCAGTACCGCGTCGAGGAGGGGCAGAGCCTCGTCGTCGAGAGGCTGCCCGACGACGAGGGCGCGACCGTCACCCTCGAGCCGGTGATGTACCGGTCGGATGACATCGTCGTCGACCCGGCCGGCCTCGGGAAGGTGAAGGTCCAGGCCAAGGTCCTCGAGCACCTGCGCGGCGAGAAGATCCGGGTCTTCAAGTTCAAGCCCAAGCGGGGCTACAAGCGCACCCAGGGCCACCGCCAGGAGCTGACGCGGATCGAGGTCACCGGAATCTCGATGGGGGCAGCCGCCAGGAAGGCCCCGGCCGCCAAGAAGGAGCCGGCGGCCAAGGCAGCGGCGGCCAAGCCTGCTGCGAAGAAGCCGGCGGCAAGGAAGCCCGCCGCGAAGAAGCCGGCGGCAGGAAAGGACAGCTAGCGATGGCACACAAGAAGGGCGGCGGCTCCTCCCGTAACGGCCGCGACTCGGAATCCAAGCGCCTCGGCGTCAAGGTCTTCGGCGGCCAGGCGGTCACCGGCGGCGAGATCATCGTCCGCCAGCGCGGGACCCGCTTCCGGGCCGGCGAGAACGTCGGCATGGGCCGCGACCACACCCTCTTCGCCAAGGGGCCGGGAGTCGTGCAGTTCTCCGAGGGTCGCGGCGGCCGGTTCGTCAGCGTCGTCTCGCCCGGCCAGGACTAAGGGCGGCGGGCGCCGGTTGGCGGCGTCCCGGCCGCCCCCCAGCCCGGGCCCGGCTCACATCGCCTGAGCCGTGGGCCGGACGAGGATCTCGTTGACGTCGACGCGCTCGGGCTGGGAGACCGTCCAGAGGACCGCGCCGGCGATGTCCTCGTCCACCAGGATCCCTTCCGCCGGCTTCCGGTCGAAGAACGGGGTGTCGACCATCCCCGGGGCGATGACGGTGACCCG
This sequence comes from Solirubrobacterales bacterium, assembly GCA_046091165.1. GTDB lineage: Bacteria > Actinomycetota > Thermoleophilia > Solirubrobacterales > Solirubrobacteraceae > F1-60-MAGs163. The sequence goes on from JBJTBE010000034.1 coordinate 17,653, forward strand.
GACGCCGGTGCCGGCGAGCTCGGCACGGAGCGACTGGCCCATGCCGGCCACCGCCCACTTGGTTGAGGAGTAGAGGCTGCCGGGAATGGCCACCCGTCCGGCCACCGAGCCGGTGAGCAGGAAGTGGCCCCGGGACTCGCGTACCGCGTCGAAGGTCGCGCGGACGGTGTAGGCGGCGCCGAGCACGTTGGTGAGGACCATCTCGCGCCAGTGCTCGGGGCTGTCGCCCTCGCGCGAGAAGCTGCGACTGGCACCGAACCCGGCGTTGGCGAAGACGATGTCGATCGCGCCGAAACGCTCCAGGGCGGCCTCCGCCAGCCGCTCGTTCTGCTCCCACGAGGTCACGTCGACCGGGACGGTGAGCGTTTCCCCCTCACAGCGCGAGGCGACCTCCTCAAGCGCCTCCTCCCGGCGCGAGGCCAGCACGAGGCGGTGCCCGCGGCACGAGGCCTCGACGGCGGTGGCGGCACCGATCCCGCTCGAAGCTCCGGTGATCACGAATACCCTGCTGTCGGCCATGGCTGTGCCCCTTCGTTTCGGGAGTGGCGGCAGTCGGCCGGGAAGCCGATGCTCCAAGACAAGGCTCGCATATTCGTGAAGGGCGGAGGCGGCGGCGACGGCTGCACCTCGTTCCGCCGCGAGGCGCACGTGCCCCGGGGCGGCCCCGACGGCGGCGACGGCGGCCACGGGGGCGCCGTGGTGGTCTCGTGCGATCCGTCGCTTCGCGACCTGCAGTCGCTGGGGCGGCGCAACCGCTGGGAGGCGGGAAGGGGACGGCACGGTGAGGGGGCGAACCGGCGCGGGGCCGACGGGGAGGACCTCCACGTCGCCGTGCCGCCGGGGACCGTGGTCGAGTCCGACGACGGAAGCGTCTTCGACCTGACCGCGCCCGGGCAGCAGGCCGTGGTGGCGCGCGGGGGCTCCGGAGGCCGCGGGAATGCCCGCTTCAAGAGCTCCACCCGGCGCGCCCCCCGCTTTGCCGAGCGGGGCCTGGAGGGGGAGGAGCACTGGCTCGAGCTGCGGCTCAAGCTGCTGGCCGACGTCGGGCTGGTCGGGCTGCCGAACGCCGGCAAGTCCTCGCTGGTCTCCGTGCTCACCCGCGCCCGGCCGAAGGTCGGTGACTACCCGTTCACGACGCTCGAGCCCCAGCTCGGGGTCCTCGACCGCGGGGGGCGCCAGCTGGTGATCGCCGACGTTCCCGGGCTGATCGAGGGCGCCTCCGAGGGGGCCGGGCTCGGCCTCGAGTTCCTGGCCCACCTCGAACGCACGACGCTGCTGGTCCACGTGGTCGAGATTGCGCCGCTGGACGGCTCCGATCCCGCCGGCTCCTGGGAGGCGATCGAGAACGAACTGCGCAGCCACGACGAAGCCCTCGCGGCGCTGCCCAGGGTGCTCGCCCTCTCCAAGGCCGACCTCGTCGACCCGGCGGCCAGGGAACGGGCCGCCGCCGAGTGGTCCCGGCGGCTCGGGCCGGATGTTCCCGTGGTCGTGACCTCCAGCGCCACGCGGGAGGGGATCGACGAGCTGGCCGACCTGCTGGTGCGCCTCACGCCCGAGCCGGGGGCCGCCGCTCCCACCGACGAGGGCATGGCCGAACACATCACCTCCCGGCCGGCGCCGCCGGCGGGCTGGACGGTCGAAGGGGGCGACGGCCGGTTCACGGTCACCGGGCCCGCGGTGGAGAGGCTGGTGGCACGGTTCGACCCCGACAACGAGGACGCCATGGCCGAGGCCGAGCGGCGGCTGCGCCGGATGGGCGTGATCGCCGAGCTCGAGGCCCGGGGCCTGCGCCCGGGCGACGAGGTCGAGATCGCCGGGGTGCAGTTCGAATTGGAGGCGTAGCCGGCCTCCGGGGTTAACCTGCCCCGGTCATGGGCCGCTACGTAGTCAAGCTCGGTTCGAACATCGTCGCCGACGACGGCGGAGCCCTGCGCGAGGACGTAATGCGCTCGGTCTGCAGCCGGATCGCCGCGCGCCACGGGGACGGTGACGACTTCGTGCTGGTCAGCAGTGGCGCGATCGCCCGGGGCATGGAGACGATGGGCCTCTCCCGGCGGCCGGAATCGATGGCCGACCTCCAGGCGGCCAGCGCGGTCGGCCAGGGGCGCCTGTACCGCGTCTGGGACGAGATGCTCTCCGACGAAGGCCTGGCCAGCGCCCAGGTGCTTCTTACGCTCTTCGACGTCGGCCACCGCGCCCACTACCTCAACGCCCGCCAGACGCTGGGGCGGCTCCTCGACTGGCGCGTGGTGCCGGTGGTGAACGAGAACGACACCACCGCCACCGAGGAGATCTCGTTCGGTGACAACGACTTCCTGGCGGCCCAGGTGGCGATCCTCTGCGGGGCCGACCGGCTGGTACTGCTCACCAACCAGGACGGGCTCCACGAGCGTGACCCGCGCGATGACCCCGCCGCCGCACTGGTCGAGATGGTCGAGGACCCGGCCGAGCTCGAGGCGTACGCCATCGGCCAGGCGCCCTCGGGCCTGGGCTCCGGAGGGATGCGCTCCAAGGTGGTGGCGGCCGAGATGGCCACCGCAGCCGGGATCCCGACCGTGATCTGCAATGGCCTGACCAACGGGGCCCTCGACCGGGCGATGGACGGCGAGCCGGAGGGAACCCGGTTTGCCGCCCGTGACCTCGACTACTCGAGCTTCGAGCTGTGGCTGCGCTACGCCAAGCCCACCAGCGGCCGCATCACCGTCGACGAGGGGGCGGCGAGGGCCCTGCGCAGCGAGGGGGCATCGCTGCTCCCGGTGGGAGTGGTGAGCGTGGACGGCAGCTTCGGGGCCGGCGACGCGGTGGAGATCGTCGACGCCGGCGGCGCAGTGGCCAAGGGGATCGCCGCGCTGGGAGCCGAGGAGCTCGCCGGCCTGGCCGGCCTGCGCTCGGCCGATGCCGACGCCCGGCTCGGACGTCCGGCCGGCGAGGCGGTACACCGGGACATGCTGGTCCTCGTCTAGGCCGGCCCGACTAGGCTCTTTTCGTGGCCACGAAGGCTAAGGACGTTGCCGAGCTCTGCGCCGCCGCGCACGAAGCCGCGCCGCGGGTTGCCGCCTCCAGCCGGGAGGTGCGCGACGGGGCGCTCGAGGCGATCGCCGCGGGGCTGGAGGCCGACGTCGAGGGAATCCTCGAGGCCAACCGTGCCGACCTGGAAGCCGGGCGTGAAGCGGGCCTCAGCGACGCCCTGATCGACCGGCTGGCGCTCGATCCCGAGCGGATCTCGGCGATCGCCGCCGGAGCGCGGGCCGTGGCCGCGCTCGAGGACCCGGTTGGGGAGCTGCTGGAGGAGCGGGTGCTCCCCAACGGCCTCGAGCTGCGGAAGGTGCGGGTCCCGCTTGGGGTGGTCGCCGTCGTCTACGAGGCGCGCCCGAACGTCACGATCGATTCGACCGCCCTCTGCCTCAAGGCCGGGAACGCCGTCGTCCTGCGGGGCTCGGCCTCTGCGATGCACACCAACGAGGTGCTCGCCCGGATCGCGGCCGAAGCCGTGGCCGGTGCGGGGCTCCCCGCCGAGGCGGTGACGCTGGTGGGGGGCGGCGACCGGGCCGAGCTCGCCGAGCTCGCCACCCAGGACCGTACGGTCGACCTGATCATCCCCCGGGGCGGGGAGGGCCTCAAGAGGGCGCTCGAGGGCGTGGCCACGGTGCCGGTGATCTATGCCGCCGCCGGCAACTGCCACGTCTACGTGGACGCCTCGGCCGACCTGGCGAGAGCGGTGCGCATCGTCGTAAACGCCAAGGTGCAGCGCCCGGGGGTCTGCAATGCCGCCGAGACCCTGCTCGTCCACCGTGAGGTGGCCGCCGACTTCCTCCCCCTCGTGGGCCGGGAGCTGGCCGAGGCGGGGGTGGAGATGCGGGCCGACGAGCGCTCCCTGGTCGCACTGGGTCCCGAGGCCGGGGACCGGGTGATCCGGGCCACGGAGGAGGACTGGGCGACCGAGTTCCTCGCGCCGGTCATCGCCGTCGGCGTCGTCGACTCGCTCGAGGAGGCCGTTGCCCACATCGCGCGGTTCGGGAGCCGGCACTCCGAGGCGATCGTGACCGAGGAGCCGGCTGCGGCCCGGCGCTTCGAGCTCGAGGTCGACGCCGCCTGCATCTACGTCAACGCCTCGACCCGCTTCACCGACGGCGGCGAGTTCGGGATGGGCGCCGAGATCGGAAACTCGACGCAGAAGCTGCACGTGAGGGGGCCGATCGGGCTCCGGGAGCTCTGCACCTACAAGTACCTGGTTCGCGGGGACGGCCAGATCCGCGAGTGAGCTCCGTCGGGATTCTCGGGGGCAGCTTCAACCCCCCTCATGCCGGTCACCTGGTCTGCGCCCGCATGGCGGCCGAGCAGCTCGGCCTCGATCGGGTCCTCATCGTGCCGCTCTGCGAGCCCTCGCACCGGGAGATCGCCGACGACCCGGGGCCGTCCGCACGGCTGGCGCTCTGCGAGCTGGCCACCGAGGGCGACGGCCTGCTCGAGGCCAGCGACATCGAGGTCGCGCGTGGGGGAGTGAGCTACACGGCGCAGACGCTCGAGGAGCTGGCAGGAGATGAGGGGGGACCGCAGCTCACCCTCATCCTGGGCGCCGACGCGGCCGAGCGCCTCGACAGCTGGCACCGGCCCGAGAGGGTCGTCGAGCTCGCCCGCATCGCCGTGGCCCCCCGGGAGGGCGGCGCCCCGGCCGGGGAGGTCGCCCGCGGAATCCGGGACCGGTTCGCGGGAGCCCGGGCCGAGAGTTTCGAGATGCCGCGGATCGACATCTCCTCCTCGATGGTCCGGGACCGGATCGGCGAAGGGCTGTCGGTACGTGACCTGGTCGCCCCCTCCGTGGAGGCGGCCATCCGTGAGAACGGCTGGTACCGGCAGGAGGGGCCCGCTTGAGCGGCGCCGCCGTCAGCGAGACGCCCACCGAGCAGGGCCTCCTGGAGGAGATCGCCGCCCTCGTGCTCGAGCTCAAGGCCCAGGACGTGGTCTCGATCGACCTGCGCGGAGCGTCGGCGTTCACCGACTTCTTCCTGATCGCCGGCGCCACCAGCGACCGTCAGGCGAGGGCGATCTGCGAGAAGGTCCGCATCGGCCTCAAGGAGCGCTACGGGGTCCTCCCCGCCCGCACCGAGGGCCTGCCCGAGGCGCGCTGGGCGCTGCTGGACTACGGCGACGTAGTGCTGCACGTCTTCAGCGGCGATCTGCGCGAGCATTACCGCCTGGAAGCCCTGTGGGGCGAGCTGCCGCGAAGGGACTGGAGCGGCTGAGCGGGCCGGCCGGAGCCGGCGATGGAGCTGAGGGGGCTCGAACCCCTGACCTCCGCCATGCCATGGCGGCGCTCTCCCAGCTGAGCTACAGCCCCAGGTGCGCGGGGAAGTGTAGCGGCGCCGGGCGCCTCCGGCGGGCATGGCCCCGGCCACTATTCTCCGGACCTTCCGATGAGCGACGCCCACTACGACCCGCAGGAGATAGAGCCGCGATGGCAGGCCGTGTGGGCTCGGGAGAAGACCTGGGAGGTGGCCAACCGGCCCGGTGAAGGCGGCGCCGACGGTGGCTCGAGTTACGTCCTGGAGATGCTCCCGTACCCCAGCGGCGAGCCCCACATCGGCCACCTGAAGGTCTACTCGGTCGGTGACGCGGTCGCCCACTTTCAGCGCCGCAACGGTCGCCGGGTGCTCCATCCGATGGGCTACGACGCCTTCGGCCTCCCGGCCGAGAACCACGCGATAAAGACCGGCCAGCACCCGCGGGTCTCCACCGAGGAGGCGATTGCCGAGTTCCAGCGCCAGTTCCACCGCTGGGGAATCTCGATCGACTGGTCGCGCGAGCTGGCGACCTGTGACCCCGCCTACTACCGGTGGACACAGTGGATCTTCAACCAGCTGCTCGCCGCGGGGCTGGCCTACCGGCGCGAGGCGGTGGTGAAGTGGTGCCCCGAGGACCAGACGGTCCTGGCCAACGAGCAGGTCGTCGACGGGCGCTGCGAGCGCTGCGGGGCCGAGGTAGAGGCCCGGCAGCTCAACCAGTGGTTCCTGCGCATCACCGATTACGCCGACCGCCTGCTCGACGACCTCGAGACGGTCGAGTGGCCCGAGCATGTCAAGACGATGCAGCGCAACTGGATCGGCCGCTCCGAGGGGGCCGAGGTCGTCTTCCGCTGCGAAGAGCTCGGCATCGACTACCCGGTCTTCACCACCCGGCCCGACACGCTCTTCGGGGCGACCTTCTTCGTCATGGCCCCGGAGCACCCCGACGTCGAGCGGCTCGCCGAGGGGAGCGGCAACGAGGAGGAGGTGAGGGCCTACGTCAACCACGCGCTCACCGAGCAGGGCGCGATGCGCGAGAACACCGACCGGGAGAAGACCGGGGTCTTCCTGGGGCACCACGTGACCAACCCGGTAAACGGCGAGCAGATCCCCGTCTACGTGGCCGACTACGTGCTAATGGAGTACGGGACCGGGGCGATCATGGCCGTTCCCGCCCACGACCAGCGCGACTACGACTTCGCGCGCGCCTTCGACCTGCCCATCCGCCGGGTCATCGAGGGGGAGAACCCGGAGGGTGACGCGGAAGGCCTGCCCTGGACCGGGGACGGCCCGCTGACGGGGAGCGCTCCCGAATTCGACGGGAAGCCCAATCGCGAGGCCCTCGAGGGGATCGTCTCGTGGCTGGAGGCCAACGGCAAGGGCCATGCCTCGGTCAACTACCGCCTGCGCGACTGGCTGGTTTCCCGCCAGCGCTACTGGGGGTGCCCGATTCCGGTGGTCCACTGCCCGGAGTGCGGCACCGTCCCGGTGCCCGACGACCAGCTGCCGGTGGTCCTCCCGGACATCGAGGACTACGCCCCCAGGGGCCAGTCGCCGCTCGAGGCCGCAGAGGACTGGGTGGCCACCTCCTGCCCGAACTGCGGCGGTGCGGCCCGGCGGGAGACCGACACGATGGACACCTTCGTCGACTCGTCCTGGTACTTCCTGCGCTACTGCGACGCCGCCAACGACGAGGCGGCATGGGACCCGGCCGTGCTGGCCGAGTGGATGCCGGTCGACCAGTACATCGGCGGGGTCGAGCACGCGATCCTCCACCTCCTCTACGCGCGCTTCTTCGTCAAGGCGCTAAAGGACCTCGGCCACCTCGAGGCCGACGAGCCGTTTGCCCGGCTCTTCACCCAGGGGATGATCACCCGGGACGGGGCGAAGATGTCCAAGTCGCGCGGCAACGTGGTCTCGCCCCGCGAGATCGTCGAGCGCTACGGCGCCGATACCGCCCGCGCCTACATCCTCTTCATCGGGCCTCCCGACCAGGACGCCGACTGGTCGGACGAAGGCCTCGAGGGCGTGCACCGCTTCCTGGGACGGCTCTGGAGGCTCAGCGCCGAGGTCGCCGCAGGCCCGGCGCAGGGTGACGGCGAGCCCGAGGCCGACCTCGCGCTCCGGCGCAAGACCGCCTGGGCGATCGAGAAGGTGACCGCGGACATGGACCGCCGCTTCGCCTTCAACACCGCGATCGCCGCGGTGATGGAGCTGGTCAACGAGGTTTCGCGCCTGCGCGACCAGGCCGGGCCATCCGCGCAACGGGAGGCGCTGGAGGCGGCTTCGTCGATCTGTTTCCCCTTCGCACCCCACGCCTGCGCCGACGCCTACGAGCTGCTCACCGGCCGCCGGGTCTGGGAGGAGCCGTGGCCCAGCGCCGACCCGGAGCTCCTGGAGTCCGACACTTATGAGCTCGTCTGCCAGGTCAACGGCAAGCTCCGCGACCGCGTGGAGGCCCCGGCCGATGCCGACCAGGCCGCCCTCGAGGCGCTCGCCCTGGCGGCCCCCAACGTCGTCTCGCACCTCGATGGCCGCGCGCCCCGAAAGGTGATCGTCGTGCCGGGCAAGCTCGTCAACATCGTCGTCTGAAGGCCGTAGCGAACCGGTAACCGAGAGCCCCTCCGGCTTGACGGTGGCGCGCGTAGCTTCACCGGCGTGTCGGTGGATCGCAGGGCGTGGGTTGCTTTGGCCGGGGCGGCAGTACTCGCCGCCGTCCTGCTCGTGCCGAAGGTTATGCCCGGCGCGGGAGTGTCCGGCCAGGGGGTCCCCGCGGCACCTAGATCCCCCGGGGCCGTCCTGGAGCGCAAGGAGCCGGGTGAGGCCCTGGTTCACGTAGCCGGCGCGGTCAGGCGTCCCGGCGTCTACCGGGGGGGAGGGGGCGACCGGGTCCGTGACGCGATCCGCGGGGCCGGCGGGGGAACGGGGCAGGCCGACCTCGACGCGATCAACCTTGCCGCCCGCCTCGCCGACGGCCAGCAGGTCGTGGTGCCCCGAAAAGCCCCCGTGGCCGGGCCCCCGGGCGCCAGCGGGGCGCCCCCGGCCGAGCAGGTGAGCCTGGGCTCGGCCACCGCCGAGCAGCTGGACACGCTGGACGGCGTGGGACCGGTCATGGCCGAGAAGATCGTGGAGTGGCGCACCGCGAGGGGCGGGGTGGGGAGCGTCGACGAGCTCGACGAGATCCCCGGCATCGGTCCCAAGAAGCTCGAGGCGCTTCGCGACCAGCTCGCCCCGTGAGGGCGATCCGGGGTGCTGCGGCCCCCGCGCTCGTGCTGGCCGCCGCGGCGGGCGGCATCGCTGCCGGGGGCTCAGGCGGCGCCGCCGCCCTCCTGGTGGTGCCGGCAGCCCTGGTGGCGGCGTGGCTCCTGCGCCTTGCGGCGTCCCGGCTCGCCCTGGCCTGCCTGGCGGCCCTGGCCGGCCTGCTGGTCGGCGGGGTGAGGGAGGCGGCGCTGCGGCCGCCCGAGCTCCCGTCCCGTCTCGAGGCCGCGCAGGCGACGGTGCTGGAGGCACCGCGTGCCGAGAGGTTCGGCTGGCGGGCCTTTGCCCGCACGGGGCCGGCCCACATTCTCGTGCGTGGACGGGGCCGGGCTCCCGCGTGGCAGGCCGGCTCGCTGGTGCTCCTGAGCGGCCCGGTACGGCGCCCCGACCCCGACGACGGCTGGCTGAGCTCGCGCCGCGTGGCGGGCGTCGTCCCGGTGCAGGGAGGCCCCGTCGTGGGTCGTCGCGGCGGGCTGCCCGGCCTGGTCGACCGCGTCAGGAGCCGGGCCCAGGAGGCGATCGCGGCCGCCATGGCGCCGGAGCCGGCGGCCCTGACGTCGGGGATGGTGCTCGGCGACGACAGCGCGATGAGCCCCGCGCTGCGCGAGCGGCTGCGCCGGACCGGTCTGGGCCACATCGTCGCCGCCTCCGGGGCCAACGTCGCGCTCCTGGTGGGCCTCGTCCTGGGCGTGTGCGGCCTCGCAGGCCTGGCGCGGGTACCGCGGCTGCTGGTGGCCGGCGGTTCGGTGGCCTTCTACGCCGCGGTCTGCGGCGGCGGGCCCTCGATACTGCGCGCCACCGTCATGGGGCTCGCGACCCTGGCCGCGGCGGTGGTCTCGCGCCCCCCGGCCCGGGCCTACGCCTTCGCGCTGGCCCTGGTGGTGACCCTGGCCCTCGATCCCCTCGCCTGGCGGGACGTGGGCTGGCAGCTGAGCTTCGCCGCCGTGGCCGGGATCGCCCTGCTCGCCGGGCCCCTCCGCGAGCGCGCGGGCCGTGCGGGGCTTCCCGGCCCGCTGGCCGAGCCGGCTGCGCTGACCCTGGCCGCCACGGTGGCCACGGCCCCGGTGGCCGCCGCGGCCTTCGGGACCTTCTCGCCGGTATCGCTCCCGGCCAACGTCCTCGTCGGGCCGCTGGTCGCGCCGGCAACCTGGCTGGGGATGGTCGCGGCCCTGGCCGGGCAGGCCGGGCCGGCGCTCGCGCGACCCTTCCTCACCCTGGCCGGCCTGCCGGTCGCGGGCATCCTCGCTGTCGCCCGCGGGCTGTCCGCCCTCCCGTTCGCGCAGGTTGGCGTCTCCGCCCTCCCGGCGGCACTGCTCTCGCTCGCCGCGGCCTGTTCGCTGGGCGCCGCCGTCCGGCCGGCTCATCGCAGGGTGCTGCTCGCCGGCGCCGGCGCAGCACTGGCCGGCCTGGCGCTGGCTGCGGCGCTGCGCCCGGCGCCATCGCCCGGTGCTCCCCGGCCGGGGACGGCCCGGGTCAGCTTCCTCGACATCGGCCAGGGGGACGCGACGCTGCTGCAGTCGCGCGGCGAGAGCCTGCTGGTGGATGCCGGCCCCGACGCCGGCCCCGTCGTGGAGCGGCTCCGCGACGCCGGGGTCAAGCGGCTCGGGGCCCTGCTGGTAACCCACGCCCAGGCCGATCACCTGGGTGGCGCCGACCGCGTAATCGAGGAGATCGGCGCCAACCTGCTGATCGACGGGCGAGACGGGGTCGTCGAGCGGGAGGGGGCCGAGATGGCCCGGACCGCCCGGGTCCACGGCGTTCCGACGCGCAGGCCGCGGGCCGGGGACATCATCCGCGTCGGCGAGCTCTCGGCCCGCGTGCTCTCACCGGCGGGCAAACCCTCCCCGGGGGCCGACCCCAACCTGCGAAGCGTCGTGCTCCGCGTGGACGGGCCCGGCCTCAGCGTCCTGCTCGGGGCCGACGCCGAATCCGAGGTTCTGGGGCCGCTGGCGCCGGGACCGGTCGACGTGCTGAAGGTCAGCCATCACGGCAGCGACGATCCCGGCCTGGCGCCGCTGCTGAAGGCGCTGGGGCCGGCCCTGGCCGTCATCCCGGTCGGCTCGCCCAACCCGTTCGGGCACCCGGCTCCCGCGACCCTCGAGGCTCTCTCCGCCGCCGGGGTGCGGACGCTGCGCACCGACGCCGGGGGAAGCGTCTCGGTGGAGGCGGCGCAGGGTGCCCTGCGCGTCCAGCGCTGGCCTTAGACTCGCGCCGTGTCGTCGCCCCCGGAGTTCGAGAGCGCCTACCTGGTCCACGGCGACGACCACGGGCGGATCGCCGAGCGCCGGGGCCGCCTTACCGCCCTGGCCGCCGACGTCTCCGGCGCGGGTGGCGTCGAGTCGTTCGACGCCGCGCAGGTGGCACCGGCGGAGGTGGCGGCGGCCCTCAGCTCGATGACTTTTGCCATCGGCCGGCGCTTCCTGATCGTCGACGGCTGCGAAGCGTGGAAGGAGAAGGAGGTGGCCGAGGATCTCGCCGGCACGCTGGCGGCCATCGACCCGGAGACCACTGTCGCCTTCTTCGCGTTCGAGGACGGGCGCCGCAAGGCCCCGGCGAGCCTTCACGCCGGCGTCGAGGGGGCAGGGGGACGGGTAACCGCGGAGGT
>JBJTBE010000035.1:0-9035 GCA_046091165.1 Solirubrobacterales bacterium
TGGGAGGAAGGCACGGCCTGAGGCGTTGCGGGTCGGCGACCCTCAGGCGCCCGGCCCGGCTCCGAACAGCTCGACGACCCGTAGCCAGACCTCGCCGGTCAGGCGCTCGGCGTCCTGCTCGCTGACCGGCTGTTCGGGCCCGTCGGCCAGCGGAGGGGCGAAGCGCACGCTGAGCCTGCGGAACCTCAGGAACCCGGCCTTGTGCAGCTTGGTGGCGTCGACGATCGCGGCGGGGACGACCGGCGCCCCGGTCGCCAGGGCGACGATGCCGATGCCGTGCTTGGGGCGGGTTTCCAGGGACGGGCGGATCCCGCCCTGCGGATAGATGACCACGAGGCCCCCGCGCCGGACGATCGCCTCGGCGGCGTCCATGGCGGCGTGGTCGTGGGCGCCGCGGCGGACCGGGAAGGCTCCGAGCGCGGAGAGGAGCCGGCCGACCGCGGGGTTGGAGAAGAGCTCGGCGGCAGCCATGAAGTTGACCGGGCGGTCGATCCGGCAGGCCAGGAAGAAGTGGTCGAGGTAGGAGCCGTGGTTGGAGGCGACCAGGGCGCCCCCGTCGAGCGGGACCTCGTCGAGGCCCTCGAAGCGGGTTCTCCAGAGCCGGGCGGCGTTGCGGGCAACCACCCGAACGACATCCTGGGTAAGCCCCGGCGGGCGCGCAACCGCGCGTTCCAGCAGGAGGTCGAGATGTTCCCCGGAGCGGGAAGGCGCCACGCGGGCAGCGTACCGGCGGGCCGGGGCGCCGGGAGTGTCATCCTCAGGGGGTGAAGAAAACCGCCCTGCTCAGCGTTTCCGTCGCCCTGCTGCTGACCGCATGCGGCTCCGGAGAGCCGGCCGGCCAGGCCACCGCGGCCAGCGCCGCCGCCGTGAAGCTCGTGGGTGTCGGGAAGTTCGACCAGCCGCTCTACGTAGCCGCGCCGCCGAGCGACCGCCGCCGCGTGATGGTGGTCGAGCAGCCGGGGCGGATCCTCGTCGTCCGTGACGGAAAGCGCCTGGCGAAGCCGTTCCTGGACATCCGCTCCAGGGTCCTCGCCGGCGGCGAGCAGGGCCTGCTGGGCCTGGCCTTCGCGCCCGACTACGCCGGCAGCGGGCGCTTCTACGTCTACTACACGCGCAGGGACGGCCGCCAGGCGGTCTCCGAGTTTCGCCGCAGCTCGAGCGACCGCGCCAACCCCGCCAGCGAGCGCCAGGTCCTGGTGATGGCCGACCCGGAGGGCAACCACAACGGAGGCCAGCTCAACTTCGGCCCGGACAGGCTCCTCTACATCGGCACCGGCGACGGGGGCGGCGCCGGCGACCGGCACGGGGCGATCGGAAACGCCCAGGACCTCGGCTCCCTGCTCGGCAAGATCCTCCGGATCGACCCCGCGGCCGGCGGCGGGCGCCCGTACACCGTTCCGGCTTCCAACCCCTTCGTCGACCAGGCCGGCGCCCGGCCGGAGGTATGGACCTACGGGCTGCGCAACCCGTGGCGCTTCTCGTTCGACCGCAGGACCGGCGACCTGACGATCGGCGACGTCGGCCAGAACGAGGTAGAGGAGATCGACTTCACCCTCAAGGACAAGAGCGCCGGCTCGAACTTCGGGTGGCGGCCTTTCGAGGGCGACCGTCGCTTCACCGACGAGGAGGCCCCCACCGCGGTGCCCCCGGTGATCACCAAGGACCACGACCGCGGCTGGTGCTCCATCACCGGCGGCTACGTGGTCCGGGACCCGAAGCTCCCTACGCTCGAGGGCCGTTACCTCTACGGCGACTTCTGCAAGGGCGAGATCTGGTCGGCAAGGCTCTCGCAGGGCTCGGCCACCGGCGACGGCCGGGTCGCCGGGCTCCCGAAGTTCGAGCAGCTCTCCTCCTTTGGCCAGGATTCACGCGGCCGCATCTACGTTGTCTCGCTGGCCGGCCAGGTGAGCCGGCTGGCTGCCCGCTGACCGCGCGCGCAAGGCTCCGCGGCAGGGCATCTTCGGCGCCCGTCGAATAGCGTTCGGTCAGCCCGTTACACCCTCTGCCACTGGAGATAACCCTTGTCCGAGATCACCGTCGACCACCGCCAGCCAGTACTCGCCGACGAGCTGCCCGGCTCGATCGCCCGCGACATCGCCCTCGTCGTGGCCGGCGCGCTCTTCACCGCGCTGCTGGCCCAGGTCTCCATCAACGTCCCCGGCTCCCCGGTCCCGATCACGGGGCAGACCCTGGCCGTAGGCCTGGTGGGTGCCTCGCTGGGCATGACCCGCGGCGCCGCGTCTCTGGCCCTCTACGCGGTACTGGGCCTCTTCCTGCCCTTCTACGCCGACGGCGCGAGCGGCACCGAGGTGATCTGGGGCGCCAGCGGCGGCTACATCATCGGCTTCATCTTCGCCGCCGGCGCGATCGGCTGGTTCTCCCAGCACGGCGGTGACCGCCGGCTGCTCTCGACCTTCCTGGGCTTCGTCGTCGCCCAGCTGATCATCTTTGCCTTCGGCCTCGTCGGCCTCCAGCTCGCCACCGGCGAGGACTGGGGCTGGGTGGTCCACAACGGCTTCACGATCTTCATCGTCGGCGGCCTGGTGAAAGCGGCCATCGGGGCGGTCGTGCTTCCCTCGGCCTGGTACCTGGTGGGCCGCTTCGACAACCCGCGGCAGGGCTAGGCGCCGCCTTCAGGCGGCCCGGTTGGCGGCGCGCCGCTCCCGGGCCCGCCGGCGCCAGGGCGTCTCCTCGGGCTCGGGCAGAGAGGCCAGCTCCTCCAGAGCCTCGCCGAGGTCGGCGGCCACCTGCTCGATGTCGGGGACCAGCGCCGCATCGCCGTAGCAGCCGACGTGGAGCCGGCCGCCGTAGGAGACGGCCCCGATCGAGAGGGAGTGACCGTCGACCAGCGGGACCGCCGGCCAGATCGCCTCCAGCTCGCGGCCCAGTACCCCGATTTCGCCCTCGGGGCCCGGGACGTTGGAGATCACCAGCGTGAAGTGGGCGGCCGCGGCGGTCGCCTTGACGGCGGCGCTGCGGACCGGGGCAGGTAGCAGCTCGGCCGAGCGGATGGCGGCATCCAGGGCCCCGGCCTGGCCTGCGCTCTTCAGCGTCCGGGTGCGCGCCCGAACTGTCTTGAGCGTCCTCTCCAGGTCGGGCCGGCCGAGCGGCAGCTCGACGGCGAGGATCGAGATCCGGTTGCCGTGGTCGGCGGCGCCCTCGCCGTCGTCACGCACGTCGGCGGGCACGAGCACGCGCACGTGGTCGGGCTCCTCGCCCCGGCGGGCCAGGGCCCGGCCGACGGCCACCGACGATGCGGCCAGCAGGGCGTCGTTGAGGGTCGCGCCGTAGCGGCCGACCGACTCGCGGACCGGTCCGATCTCCGCCGAGACGGTGGCCACCGTGCGGCGGCTGGTGGCCGAGCGCTCCAGGGCGGTCCGCGGCATCGGCGTGACGAGGGTGGCCAGGATAGAGAGCGCCTCCCGGACGGTGTCGGCCCCGGAAGCCAGCGAGCGCGCGACGGTGGTGGCCACGTCGCCGCCGGCGCCGATGCGCGAGAGGGCCGACGCGGTGAGCATCTCGGCGGTCGAGGGTTCGGGTGCCGGCTGCCACGGGACCGGCGCCGTCGCCGCCCCGGCCCCGTCGAAGAGGACGGTGGCGATCTCGATCGCGGCGACGCCGTCCACGAGGGCGTGGTGGGCCTGGCCCACGATCGCGAAGCCCCCGGGCTCGAGCCCGGTGACCAGCTGCAGGCGCCAGAGCGGGCGCTCACGGTCGAGCGGTTCGGAGAGCAGCCGCCCGGCGATCTCCTCCAGCCGCCTCGGTCCCTCGGAGGGAACGAGGTGGACGGCGCCCACGTGGCTGGCGACCGAGAAGGCCGGGTCGTCGACCCAGTGGGCGTCGCCGAGCCCGAACGCCGGCTGGACCAGCCGGCGCCGCAGGCGCGGCACCGAGCCCAGGCGGCCCTCGACCGCCTCGCGAAGCTCACCGAGCGGCGGGGGCTCGCCACGGAAGCGCATGATCCAGCCCACGGTCATCGGCGCCCTCTCGGTCTCGAGGTCGAGGAAGACGCAGTCCAGCGCGCTGAGGCGGTCGAACGGGGCCATCGGCCTCCAACCTATCGCTATCCGGCCCCCGCGCGGGGCTGTAGCCTCGCGGGAGATGGACGCCCTCAGCGCAGTGGACGTGGAGCTCGTCCGCGCCGGCAATCCCGGCCCCTTCACCCTCGAGGGGAGTAACAGCTGGCTGGTGGGCCGCGACGGCTGCTGGATCGTGGACCCGGGCCCGGAGATCGACTCCCACCTGGACCTGCTGGCGGAGCAGGCGCAGCGGCGCGGAGGGGTAGAGGGGATCGTCCTGACCCACGGCCACGGCGACCACGCCGACGGGCTCGCCGGCCTCCTCGCCCGGGTCGGAAACGTCCCGGTGGGGGGGGCCGAGGTGGGGAGCGTGCGGCTCGTGGACGGCGAGCGGTTCGGGCCGTTCGAGGTCCTCGAGACGCCGGGCCACGCTCCCGACTGCCTCAGTTTCCTGGCCGGCCCGGCGCTCTTCACCGGGGACGCCGTGCTCGGCCACGGCTCGGTCTTCGTGGCCCCCGACCCGGGGGCCATGACCGGCTACCTCGGGGCCCTGGAGCGGCTGCTCGAGCTTGAGGCCACCGTGCTCTGTCCCGGCCATGGCCCGGTGGTGCTCGATCCCCGGGCCAAGCTCTCGGAGTACCTGGACCACCGCCTCGACCGCGAGCGGCGTCTCCTGGACGCCCTCGACGACGGCCTGCGCACCACCGACGAGCTGCTGGACCGGGTCTGGGCCGACGCTCCGGGCGAGCTGCGGGGCGCCGCCCTGCTCACGCTGGTGGCCCACCTGGATCGCCTCACCGAGGACGGACTGGTTCCCGACGGGGTGGAAAGGCCCGAGATTCCGCAATACGGTGAGGTCTGATGGCTACCGCCGAGCGCATCACCTTCTGCCGGATCTGTGAAGCGCACTGCGGCATGGTCGCCACCGTCGAGGACGGCGTCGTCACAAAGCTGCGGCCCGACAGGGAGCACCCGCTCTCCCGCGGTGAGGCCTGTCCGAAGGGGATCGCGATGGTCGACGTGCAGAACGATCCCGACCGCGTCACCCGCCCGCTGCGCCGCCGCGAGGACGGTGAGTTCGAGGAGGTCTCCTGGGAGACCGCGCTGTCGGAGATCGGCGAGCGTCTGCGCGGGGTGATCGGCCGCCACGGTTCGGGCTCGGTGGGCTGGTACTTCGGCAATCCGGGCGCCTTCTCCTATTCGCATTCGCTCTGGGTCAAGGGCTTCATGGAGGGGCTTGGCTCCCCCCACTACTACACGGCCTCCTCCCAGGACGTGGCCAACCGCTTTGCCGCCAGCGCGATGCTCTACGGCTCGCCGGCCCTGGTCCCGATCCCCGACCTCAGCCGCACCGACTTCCTGGTGATGGTGGGGGCCAACCCGTTCGTCTCCCACGGCAGCCTGCTGACCGCGCCGCGGATCCGCGAGCGGATGCGGGCGATCACCGGGCGCGGGGGGCGCGTGGTGATCGTCGACCCCAGGCGCACCGAGACCGCCCGGGCCTTCGAGCACGTGGCGATCCGGCCCGACACCGACGCCTGGATGCTCGCCTCGATCCTCAGCGTGATGATCGAGGAAGGGCTCGTCGACGAGGCCACCCTCGAGCGCCAGGCGGTCGGCTGGGAGGCCTGGCGCGAGCGCCTCGGTCCCCTGACGCCCGAGAGCACCGAGGCCCTCACCGGAATCCCGGCCGCCGAGCTTCGCCGGCTGGCCCGCGACCTGGCCGCTGCCCCCTCGGCCGCCGTCTACGGGCGCACCGGCTCCTGCCTGGGCCGCCACGGCACCGTGGTCGCCTTCCTGCTCGACCTCGTCAACATCGCCAGCGGCAACCTCGACCGGCCGGGCGGCTCGGTCTTCGGCCTGCCGGCCGTCGCCTTCGACGAGGTGGCGAGCCTCGCCGGCCTGGACACCTACGGGAAGGTGCGCTCCCGGCTGGGCGGCTTCCCCGACGTGCTCGGCGCGCTGCCGGCCACGCTCCTGGCCAAGGAGATGACCACCCCGGGCCGGGGGCAGATCCGCGCCTTCTTCAGCAGCGCCGGGAACCCCGTGCTCAGCTGCCCGGACGGGGAGGAGCTGGAGGAGGCGCTGGAGACCCTCGAGCTCTACGTCTCGCTCGACATCTACGTCAACGAGACCAACCGCCACGCCGACTACGTACTGCCGGCCACCACCTGGCTGGAGCGCGACGAGCTGCCGCTCCCGTTCCTGGGCTTCTACGTGACCCCGTTCGTCCAGTACTCCGAGCCGGTGGTCGAGCCCCGCGGTGAGGCCCGGGAGGAGTGGGAGATCATCGACGCGATCGCCCGCGAGATCGGGGTCCAGCCCTACCCGGCGGCTCCCGTGCGGGCGCTCTCGAAGCTGGGCCTGCGGCCCCGCCCGAAGTTCGTCGCCGACCTGCTGGTGCGCACCGGCCGCGAGGGCGACCGGTTCGGCCTGCGCCCCGGCGGCCTGAGCCTGCGCAAGCTGCGCCGCCAGCCCCACGGCGTGGTCGTCGCCGACGAGATCGCCACCGGGGTCCTCTCCCGCCGGGTGCGCTACAAGGACGGCAGGGTCCGCCTCGACGCGCCCGAGCTGCTGGCCGAGTTCGACGCCATGGACCGCGACCCGCAGGCCGGCGGCGAGTACCCGCTGCGGCTGATCGGCCTGCGCGAGCTTCGCTCCCACAACTCGTGGATGCACAACGCCCCGCTGCTGATGCGCGGAGGCCGCGAGCAGCCGGCGAGGGTCAACCCGGCCGACGCCGAGCAGGCGGGCGTCGCCGACGGCCAGAAGGTGCGCGTCTCCTCGAAGTCGGGCTCGATCGAGCTTCCGGTGACCGTGACCGACGAGGTGATGGCCGGCACGATCGCCATTCCCCACGGCTGGGGGCACCGGGGCGGCTGGCGGCTGGCCAACCAGGCCGGCGGAGTGAACGTCAACCAGCTGGCCAGCTCGGAGGCCGGCGACCTCGAGAGGCTGGCCGGCATGGCCTTCCTCAACGGTATTCCGGTGCGGCTGGAGCCGGCGGCGGCCTAGGCCTCGATGTTCGACATCACGTGCTTGATGCGCGTGTAGTCGTCGAAGCCGTACATCGACAGGTCCTTGCCGTAGCCGGACTCCTTGAAGCCGCCGTGGGGCATCTCGGCGACGATCGGGATGTGGGTGTTGATCCAGACGCAGCCGAAATCCAGGCCCTTGGCCATCCGCATAGCCCGGCCGTGGTTCTCGGTCCAGACGCTCGAGGCCAGGCCGTACCTGACGTCGTTTGCCCAGGCCAGGGCCTCGGCCTCGTCGCTGAACTGCTGGACGGTGATGACCGGCCCGAAGATCTCGTCCTGGATCATCTCGTCGTCCTGCCTGAGGTCGGCGACCACGGTCGGCTCGAAGAAGTAGCCATCGCCCTCCGGGGCGTTGCCACCCGCGGCCACGCGGGCGTGTGAGGGCGCGCGCTCCAGGAAGCCCTGAACGCGCTCGCGCTGGACCTCGCTGATGACCGGGCCCATGTAGGTGTTCTCGTCGAGCGGGCTGCCGAAGACGGTGCCCTGGGCCTGCTCGGCTAGGGCGTCGACGAGGTCGCCGTAGAGGCCGGGGCCCGCGATCACGCGGGTCGCCGCGGTGCAGTCCTGGCCGGCGTTGAAGTAGCCGGCGCCGGCGATCCCCTCGGCGGCGGCGGCGATGTCGGCGTCGTCGAAGACGATCACCGGGGCCTTGCCGCCGAGTTCGAGGTGGACGCGCTTGAGGGTGTCCGAGGCGGCCGCGGCCACGGCCTTGCCGGCCCGCACCGAGCCGGTGAGCGAGACCATCGCGATGTCGTCGTGGCGGACGAGCATCTCGCCGACCTCACCCTTGCCGAGGATCACGTTGAAGAGGCCCTCGGGCAGGTGCTTCTGCATCATCTCGGCCATCCACAGCGTCGAGAGCGGCGTGTTCTCGGAGGGCTTGAGGACGATGCCGTTGCCTGCGGCAATCGCCGGGGCGAACTTCCAGACGGCCATCATGAACGGGTAGTTCCACGGGGTGATCTGGCCGACGACGCCCACGGGCTCGCGGCGGATCGAGGAGGTGTGGCCCTCCAGGTACTCGGCGCTGGCCAGGCCCTCGAGCATCCGGGCCGCGCCGGCGAAGAAGCGGATCTGGTCGACGGCCGGGGGACTCTCCTCGTCGATCGTCAGCTGCAGCGGCTTTCCGGTGTTCTCCGACTCGATCTTCGCGAGCTCCTCGCCGCGCTCCTCGAGCTCGCCGGCGATGTTCAGCAGGGCCAGGCTCCGCTCGGAGGGGGTCGCCTCCTTCCACTCGGCGAAGGCCCTGGAGGCGGCCTCGACGGCGGCGTCCACGTCGGCCTGGCTGGAAATGCCCATCTCGGCGATCACCTCGCCGGTGGCGGCGTTGCGGACCTCGTGGGTTCCGTCGCCGGTGGCGGGAACGCTCTTCCCGCCGATGAAGTTCTCGAGCTTGGCGGCCATCGATCTCTCCTCCTTGACTTGGAGCCGGGAACGTACCAAGCCTCGGGCCTTCCGGAGGGGAAGGTGAGCCTGCCGGCGGCGCCGACTAGTCTGCGAAGGCGCCAATGGCCCACTACGCCAGCGACAGCGAGCTCTACTCCGACCTCGGCGAATGCCTTCGTGAGGTGCTTTGCGACCCGGAAAATGCGGACAGGGCGCGCGGCGTGGGCTCGGTGATCCGGATTGAGACGGTGCGCCCGCAGGCGCGGATCACGCTCAACCTCGCCGCCGACGGGGATCCCGAGGTGCTGCTGGGCGACTGCGACCTTCGCCCCGCCGCGGTTATCACCATGGAGGCCGACGCGGCGCGCGGGTTCTTCCTGGGCGAGGTGTCGCTGATCGGCGCGCTCTCCGGCGGCAGGATGACCGCTCAGGGCCCGGTGGCCCCGATCCTGCGTGTGGTGCCGCTCGCCAATCTCGTCGCCCCGAAGTTCCAGGAGTTCGACGGTTCCGGCGCGGCGCCGGCGGGTGAGGGTGACGAGGCTGCGGAGGCCGGCGACGCGCCCGAAGAGGAAGCGCCCGAAGAAGAAGCGGC
>JBJTBE010000036.1:0-9796 GCA_046091165.1 Solirubrobacterales bacterium
AGGGCGATCGTGTTGACCACTACCCGGCCGGCAAGGCTCAGGTTGACGTTGTAGATGTCGCCCGGTGAAAGCTGCGCGGAGGTGGCCTTGGGAATGAGCCCCATCGCAAACGAGCGCCGGCCGACCTGGCGCTGATCGACCTCGAGCCCGTTGCCCTGCGGGTTGCCGTCGGGGCGGTAGTCGCGCCAGAGCGTTCCCCGGGGCAGGTTGGACGAAGACTCGCTCAGGCCGCCGATCACGGCGGTGCCGGTCTGGAGGTTGCAGTACGGCAGGGCCCCGCAGTCGACCCAGACCCCGGTCGCGGTGCCCTGGTCGGGCGGCAGGCTCAGGAAGAAGGTAATCGAGAAACCGAAGTCGGCGGTCAGGTTCGCATCGATCTGGGCGTCGGTGACGCCGGTGGCGTTGACGTTGATGCCCGAGTCCGACGGCCTGAGGTTCATGCTGGCGAAGATCCCGTCGCTGGTTGGAGCCTGCGAAGCGTCCTGGTTGTCGAGAATCCCGTTTCCGTTGTCGTCGACGTCGATGTTGCTCGGCAGGCCATCGCGGTCCGGGTCGGTGCCGCCGGGAATGGTCCGGGAGGAGCCTTGGGCCGCCCGCGCTCGCGCCGACGCCTGGGAGGAGGCCTTCTGGAGGCCGAGCCGCCCGGCGCCGACCGGCACCCCGCGGCTGGCCTTCGCGTAGGCGGAGGTCAGCAGGATGCTCCCGGGCGCCTTCCTGCTGAGAGCCGCGTAGCCGCCCCTGGCCTTCGCGGTTCCGAGGCTGATCGAGCTCTTCTTCGCTGCCCCCTTGCCGAGTGTCAGGTAGGCCTTGGAGCCCTTGCTGGAGAGAACCACCGGCCCGAGATAGGTCCCGGAAGCGTTGGTCAGGTGAAGCGAGGTGCCCGAGACCTTGCTGCGCGGCACCCGCAGCGAAGTGGTCCCCGAACCGACCTTCGAGCGCACGGCCAGGCCGGCAGCGTCGACGGCGAGGATGGACCCCCCCTTGAGGCCGGTGACCTTCACCTTGACGGTGGTGGTCGAGGCGGCCGAAGCGCCGGCGGCGAGGCAGAGCGAGCCGAGGACGGCGACCGAGGTGGCGAGCGAGAGCGAGCGAGTTCCTGACATGACGCGAAGGTACCAGAGCGCTTGGTGGCATTACGCCGATTGTCCGTCACGCGTTGGAGCGCCCGGGCCCCGCAAAGCCGGGCTCTGTCCCACTAGCTTTCCAGCGCGATGTTGATCTTCGTCACCGGGGTCGCCGGCTCCGGAAAGTCGGCCCTCTGCGGCGAGCTCGCCTCGCGCGGGGTCGCCGCCCACGACGCCGACGACGGGATCAGCCGGCACGTCAGCATCGCCGGCGGGGCCGAGGTGCAGGCACCGCCCCGCGCCCTCCAGGACCAGGAGTGGGTGACCCTTCACGAATTCCGCTTCGACCTGGATCGCGTACGCGATCTCGCCTCGCAGGCGACGCCGTCCGACCCGGTGGTTCTCCTCGGCGCCGCCTACGGCGACGATGAGGTGACCGCGATGGCCGACCGGTCGTGGTACCTGGACCTCGACGAGGGCGAGCTGCGCCGTCGCCTCGCGTCCCGCACGCCCGGGAGCTACGGGCAGGCGCCCCACGAGCTCGATGCGATCCTCGCCTGGCACGCGGCCGCCGCCGGCCGCTACGAGAGCCTCGGGGCACAGAGGCTGGACGCCACCCGACCGGTCGCCGAGCTGGCCGACGAGATCCTCGCCGCCGCGGCAACCGGCATTTCCCGCTGATCTCAGCGCCTCCCGTAGACTGGCCGCGCCGTGGCCCAAGCCGACCCGAAGACCGCGCCGAAAGCCTCCCCCACGCTGACGCTGGTGGCGATGACCCTCGCCAGCAGCATGATCCTCGTCGACCAGACGGCCGTGCCGCTGGCGGTGCCCGACCTGATCGTCGACCTCGGCGGCCAGATCAGCGAAGGGCCCTGGATCCTCACCGCCAACATCATCCCCCTGGCCGCCCTCATGGTCCTCGGTGGGCGGCTCGGCGACATCTTCGGGCTGCGCCGCGTATTCACCGTCGGCGCGCTCCTCTTCGTCTGCTCCTCCGCCCTGGTCGGCTTTGCCCAGGACCCGGTGTGGGCGATCGCCGCCCGGGCGACCCAGGGCACCGGGGCAGCGCTGATGATGCCCACCTCCCTGGCCATCGTCAGCACCGTCTTCGCCGGCCCCAGCCGCGGCCGGGCCCTCGGGATCCTCGCCGGCGCCTCGGCCTTCTTTGCCGCCTGCGGGCCGGTGCTCGGCGGTGTGCTCACCAGCGTGGACTGGCGGCTGGTCTTCCTCATCAACGTGCCGCTGGCCATCATCACCCTGGCTCTCACCCTCAAGGCTGTCCCGCCGCTGGCGCCCGACCCCAACGCCACGCGGCGGATCGACTATGCGGGCGCGGTTAGCTTCGCCCTGGCGATGGCGCTGCTCGTCTTCGGCCTCACCCAGGGTGCCAACAACTCCGACTGGACCCAGCCAACGGTGATCGTCTCCATCGGCGCGGCGATCCTTCTGGCCGTGGCGTTCGTGGCGATCGAGCTGAAGGTCGACAACCCGCTGGTCGAGTTCAAGCTCTTTCGCCACCGCAACTTCCTGGCCGCGAACATCAGCCAGGTGCTGGCCGGCATGGTCGAGCTGGGGATGGGGTTCCTGCTCCCCGCCTACCTGCTCCTGGTGGTCGGGGTCGACCCGGAGATCGCCGGCCTGATGCTTATCCCGTCCACGCTGCCGATCATCCTCTTCGGGCCCCTCGCCGGCCGCGCCTTCGACCGGATCGGCGGCCGCGCGCCCCTGGTCATCGGCTTCCTCGTTCTAGCCGCCTCAGGGGTGGCCCTGGGCCTCGCGGCCCCCACCGAGAGCTTCGTCGACCTGATCCCCGGCCTGGTGCTGCAGGGAATCGGCCTGGGGATCGTGCTCACCGTCAACGACCCGATCGGGCTCAGCGCGGTGCCGGAGGACAAGCAGGGCCAGGGCGCCGGGATGATCAACACCACCGAGCAGATGGGCGGGGCGCTGGGCATCGCCGTGCTCTCGTCGGTCCTGCTCACCGTCTACTGGCACAAGATCTACGACGGCCTGGCCAACCTCGGGATGCCCAGGCCGACGCCCAGCGAGATTCAGCAGGGGCGCGAATACATCCTCAAGGTCGGCCAGGGGGGTCGCGACAACGTGGACCCCACGGGCATCATCGCCAAGGTCGACCCGTACATCATCCTCTACCACGGCCAGGCCTACGCGATCACCTTCTTCGTGGCGGGAGGGCTGGCGCTGGTCGGGGCGATCGTCTGCTTCTTCCTGGTCCAGAGCCGCAGGCCGGGGAGCGCGGAGCACGTGGAGGGACGGCGCTGGCGCTGGCGCTTCATGGGCCCACCCACCGGAGACTCCACCACCGGAACGGTCGAGCCGACGGCGCGTTAGCCCCGGGCGCCTGTCACCCTGTGTCGATGGCCACCCCGAACCGCAAACTCCGTCCGATCCTCTGCGGCCTGCTCCTCGCCGCCTGCGTGGCTCCCGCGAGCGCCGGAGCCCAGGTCACCTCGCTCGACTGGAAGTCCTGCTCGCAGCCGCAGTTCGACCGCTGGAAGAAGATCGACGGCGCCAGCCTCGAGGGTTTCGACTGCGCGCCGTTCACCCGGCCGCTCAACCGCAGGAAGCCGGCGGGCAGCAAGGTGACGCTGGCCGTCGTGCGGCTGCCCGCCACCGGCACCGCGGCCGAGCGCAAGGGAACGCTCTTCCTCAACCCCGGCGGGCCGGGGCAGAGCGGCGTCGGCCTCTCCGACATCGCCTTCCTGCTCCCGGCCGAGGTGCGCCGCAGCTTCGACTTCGTCACCTAAGATCCGCGCGGGATCGGCGCCTCCACCCCGGCGCTGAGCGGGAGGGGCTGCGACATCCCCAAGCCCACGCGCCCGGCCACCGGCGCCGTCGACTGGAAGAAGGTCCTGGCCGACCGCCAGAGGCAGGTCGACCGCTACAACGCCCTCTGCTTCAAGGGCAACCGGGCGATCGTCGAGTACGGCGGCACCGTCGACGGCGCTTACGACCTCGACGCGATGCGCCAGGCCGTGGGTGACGAGAAGATCACCTACTGGGGGATCTCCTACGGGACGCTGCTGGGCTCCACCTACGCCCAGCTCTTCCCGGGCCGGGTTAGGGCGATGGTCTTCGACGGCAACATGGACCCGCAGATCACCCTCTACGGGATCAGCGCCGGGTCGGTGGCTCCCGACCACTCGATCGGCTTCTTCCTGCAGGCCAACGGGCTGCGGGCCAAGTTCGACGAGGTGATGGCCCGGCTCAACCGCAGCACGCTCCGCCTCCCCAGCGGGAAGCGCTACACCCGCTGGGACG
Source organism: Solirubrobacterales bacterium (assembly GCA_046091165.1). GTDB lineage: Bacteria > Actinomycetota > Thermoleophilia > Solirubrobacterales > Solirubrobacteraceae > F1-60-MAGs163. The sequence continues at coordinate 4,347 of JBJTBE010000036.1, forward strand.
TCCTGGACACCCTCAACGACGGCGTCGACTTCTTCCCCGTCACCGGCGACCCCAGCTGGACCCAGGCCAAGAACGCGGTCGCCGACTCCTGGACGGCGCTCTTCGGTCCCGAAGGGGAGAGGGACGCCGCGCTCAAGGCGCTGGAGAATCCCAAAGTGCAGAGCCCGACGAGCGGCACCGTGGGCAGCCACTGGTCGGCGGTGGTCTGCCAGGACTTCTCGGACCGCATCTCCGACGCCCGCCAGCAGCGCCGGCTCGACTGGATCACGCGCGAGGGCCCGGTCTACGGCGGCTCGCTCGGGGTCGACTACCTGACCACCTGCAACGGCTACGAGGGCGCCCGCCCCAACCCGGTTCCGCGGCCGAAGAGGTTCGGCCCACCGATCCCGGGGATCATCTCCAACTCCACCCGCGACGGCGAGACCCCCTACCAGTGGGCGGTGAACATGGCCCGCACCTACCCGACGATGCGCGCGATCACCATCGCCGGGGGAATCCACGGCGTCTTCGGCCTCAGCCAGTCGACCTGCGTCGACACGCCGATCGGCGACTTCCTCGTGAGCGGGACCCTGCCGGCCACCGACCTGGGCTGCCCCTACTCGGCTCCCAACCCGGCGCCCTAGGGCGGCAGGACCTCAGGCAGGCTGGTCACCGCCGAGCAGCCTTGCCTTGGCTGCCGCGTACTCCTCGTTGGTAAGGGCACCGGAGGCGTGGAGGGCGGCCAGCTTCTCGAGGTCGGCGACCCGGGGGTCACCCGCCGGTCCTCCCGGGGCAGGGCGGCCCTGGCCTCGAAGGTCGATCACCGCGCCTCCGCCGGGGCCGGTGGTCGCAGCGCCGGGGAACATCTGCATCGCCGCGTCGACCAGCGCCTGCTCGTCTGCGCCCGCGGCCGCCATCTCCAGCAGCTCACCGACCGAATCGTTACCGGTGAGCGTTCCGATGCCGGCGGGGGTGTCGTCCCACATGATCTCGTCGCGGTCTTCCGGGTCGAAGATGACCGGTATCCGGGATCCCTCCTCCGGGGCGCTCATCTGGGGAAAGCGCATTCGGCAGCCGACCTCGAAGGCCTCCTGGCCCTCGGGTTCGACCCGGAGCTTGAGGCGGAAGTCCAGCTCCGTGCTGTCCACGACGTTTTCGGGCCCGGTGGTCACGGCGATCCTGCGGCTCCTCTTGAGGACGACCGCCGTGGCACGCGTGCCGTTCTCGATCAGGTGCTTGCGCTTCTTCCTGCTGGGCTGGCCGAGCATTCCGAGACCCTATGCGCGAACGCCGGCGCGCGGGACTTTCTTGCCGCCTACCTAGCGCAGGCGCCCGGCCGCGAAGTCGATCATGCGGTCGAAGACCGTCCGGCCGCCGGGGGTGCGGTCGCGGAAGATGCGTGAGCCGGGCCAGCCGTGGCCGGCACCGGCCGTGCGGTAGTACTCGACCGGCAGCCGCTGGGCCCTGGCTCGGGCATCCATGGCGTCGCTGAGACGTACGGGGACGGTCTTGTCGGCGTCGCCATGGACGAGGAAGAGGGCCGGGTCGCCGCGGCGAATGTTGTCGGCCGCCGGCCTGGAGCCCGGGGCGGGAATGATCAGTCCGCCCCAGAGGCTGGCCACGAACCTCGGCGTCGGTGCGCGCAGCCCGTAGTTGCCGGCCACGTAGCCCACGTTGTCGGCGATCACCGCGCCGGCCGAGGACCCCACCAGGCCGAAGCGGCCCTTGTGCAGGCCCAGCGCCATGGCCCGGCCCCTCAGGTAGTTGATGGCGGTGATCGCGTCCTCGGTGGCGGAGGCGACGGCGTCAGCGTCCGGGTAGGCGGGGCCCAGGCTGGCGCCCTTCATCGCGTCGGCGAGCCTGCGGGCGCGGGCCGATGGCACCGGCCCCTGGCCCTCGAGCCGGTAGTCGATGCTCGCCGCCACGATCCCCCGGGCGGCGAGGGCGCGCGCGGTGCGCACGACCCCGTCGTCGTCCTTGCTGCCCGTGGTGAAGCCACCCCCGTGGATCACGACCACGAACGGCCGCCGGCTGCGGCTGGAGGTGGCCGGGCGGTAGAGGTCCATCAGCAGCCTCGCCGTTCCCGGCCCGGGGCGCGTCACTGCTCCCCCTCCGTAGGCGACGTTGCGCTCCACCTTCACCGGATCGGCACCCCGGGCCGGTACGGCCAGCGCGCAGGCCAGGAGGGCCACCGCGAGGCCCGCCACGGGCGGACGGAGTCGGCTACGAAGCCTGCTCATGCCCAAAGGCTAGGAAACGCGGGCGGGCGGCGAGCCGGTTGCGGCCATCAGCCCGAAGGCGCCTTCGCCCCGGGCTTGCCGCCCGCAGACTCGAAGGCGGCGGCCATCGCCTCGCCCATCGCCGTCAGGGCCGAGAGCGGGCGGAGCATCACCGTGAAGCGCTCGACCAGCCCGTCGGCATTCTCCTCGAGCAGGTCGACCCCCTCGACCTCGCGCTCGCCGATCCGGGCCCGGAAGCGGAGCATGTGGCTTGGACCCTCCCCCAGCTCGTCGACGTACCGGAACTCCTCGAAGTTCTCCATCACGAACCCGAGCACGGCGGTCACGACCTCGCGCGACTCGAACGGCTTGAAGGCGACCGGGCTGTAGAACTTCACGTCGTCGGCCAGGCAGGCGCTCATCGCCTCTAGGTCGCGTGCCTCTACAGCCGTCCGGAACCTCTTCCCCGCACTCATGCGATGACCCTAACCGGAAGGTTCAGCCGGTCTGCAGGCCCTCTTCCTCGGGCTCGTAGAAGTCAATTGTCCGCGTGATGAGGATCGCGTAGATCGCCATCACCAGGAAGAGCCACGGCCCGGCCGACGGGAACGCGGCTGCTACGAGGATGGCCACGGCGTAGGCGGCGATACCCGGGTTCAGCCGCCGCGTCAGGCGCCTCACCTCGTCGGTTGAGACTTCGTCCCGGATCAGCCTGTCCCGCCGGCACTGCCACCACAGCCACGAGATCAGCACCCGGCAGAGCAGGAGCGAGAGGCCGTAGAAGACGACGGCCACCCGTGAGCCCCCGTCGGCGCCGAGGATGTCATTGGCCATCACCGCCGTCGGGAAGGGCAGGAAGGCGATGGCCATCATCAGCAGCAGGTTGACCTTCATCGTGGCCGGGCTCACCGCGCGCAGGCAGGAGAAGATCGTGTGGTGGGCCAGCCAGAAGCCGCCGATGGTCAGGAAGCTGATCACGTAGGCCAGGTAGGAGGGCCATTCGGCCTTGAGCTCGGCGAGGAGGCCAACGCCGTTGCTGACCGAGGGAACGGTGATCTGCAGCACCAGCAGCGTGATCGCGATCGCGACTACGCCGTCGCTGAACTGCTCAACGCGGGCGGCGGCGTAGTGCTGGATCCTGAGCATGCGCTGGTCTCCCCGCACGCGCAGAGTCTCGCCGCGCCGGCAGACGGACAGCGGCCTCGCCACCCGGTGGTTGACCCGTGGCGCCACCGTCCGGGCAACCCTCGCGGTCGCCCTACCCCTGGCCTAGACTCGAAGGGAATGGTCAGAGCAGCCCGCCATGTGCACAAGCAGGCCTCCGAGGCGCTCGACCGGGCGGGCGCCGCGGCTGGCGAAGCGGTGGCGAAGGTCAAGCCGAAGCTGCGCGGGGTGATCCACCAGTACTCCTTCTGGGTGGCGATCGGGCTGGCGCTGGTCCTCGTCTGGCGGGCCAGCACGGCCAAGGGAACGGTGGCGATGGCGATCTACGGCCTCGGGCTGGTGGGCCTCTTCGGCATCAGCGCCCTCTACCACCGTCCCGACTGGAAGCCGAAGGCCCGCGCGTGGATGCGCCGCCTGGACCACTCGATGATCTACGTATTCATCGCCGCCTCGGTAACCCCGTTCGCCCTGCTGGTCCTCGACGGCAGCCTGGCCTGGGTGGCGATGGCGATCGCCTGGGGCGGCGCCGCGCTGGGCGTGCTGCTCTCTGTGCTGTGGGTCAACGCACCCAAGTGGCTCAACGTGATCATCTACGTCGCCCTGGGCTGGGTGGGAGTCGTCTGTGCGCCCGCGATCTTCGACGCGCTGGGCTGGTGGGCGATCGTCGGCCTGGTGCTGAGCGGCGTGCTCTACACCACCGGCGCGGTCATATACGCGACCGGCCGCCCGGATCCCGCGCCTAAGACCTTCGGCTACCACGAGCTCTTCCACTCGCTGGTCACCGGCGCCGCCGGCACCCACTACGTGGTGGTGGCGGTGCTCGTGCTTCCGCTCGCGGTCTAGGTTCGCGTCGGGGCCCTCATGCCCCGCGGCGACGCCGCAGGAAGACTGCCAGGGCCACGCCGGCGATCAGAGCAGTACCGTTGACGAAGTCCTGGATGTAAACCGCGGCCCCGGCGATGTTCAACCCTCCGTTCAGGATGGCCAGGAAGGAGATCGCCACCACCGCACCCCAGACGTTGTATCGACCGGGCTTAACGGCCGCGGCACTGAGAAAGGCTGCCGCGAATGCCGGGAGGGTAAAGGTCTCCCCCACCGCCGGCGCAGCCGCGCCGGCGCGGGCCACCTGCAGCGCCCCGGCGATGCCGGCGAGAAAGCCGCCGACGACAAAGCAGGTGAACAGCAGCCAATCAACGCGAAGACCTGCCAGCTTTGCCGCCTGCCGGTTGGCGCCGACCATGTAGAGCTGGCGGCCGTACGGCGTGTAGACGAGCAGGTAGTAGACGCCGGAGATGACCACAAGGGCGGCAAGGAGGATCACCGGAATGCCGGCCAGGGTTGCGCTCCCGAAGTCCAGCCAGCTGGTTGGAATGCCCTCGGTTATCGACTTTCCTCCCGTTCTCAGCTGGACGAGACCGTGAATGATGACCGAGACACCAAGCGTGACGATCACCGCGTTTACCCCCACGCGGGTAACCAGGAGTCCGTTTACGACTCCGATTAGCGCCCCCGACACGAGCCCGGCGATAAGGCATACAACGAGCGGGAGGCCCGCGGCCATGAGGCTCGCAACGACCACCGAGGCGAGCCCGAGTTTCGCGCCGACGGAGAGGTCGTACTCGTCGCAACTCAGGGGAACCAGCACCGCCAGCGTGGCGATCGCAAGTACCGCCTGCCCGCCGGCAATCGTCTGGAAGTTCTCCGCGGTCGGAAAGGCCTCCGACGTCGAGGGCAGGAACGCAAAGAAGACAACCGTAATGACGGCCAGGCCAAGCAGCGCATAGGCCTCGGCCCAGGCCGTCAGCCGACCGGCGGGCTTGTGGACGGCGCCCTCCTCTTCGACCATTCGACCCGGATCGTCCTCCGGAAGGTTCGGTGCCATCTCCGCTGCCTCAGCCATTTACCGCTCCTTCCCCAAATCCGAGGCGTTCGAGCCTGTCGGGGGTGAGCTCCTCCCCCGATACCTCGTCCACCGTTTCGCCACCAACGAGAATGATCACCCGGTTGCAGACGAGGACCAGCTCCTCGACGTCCGAGGAGACGACCAGCACGCTGAGTCCGTTCGATGCCGCGGATCGGATCGTGTTG
>JBJTBE010000037.1:0-10642 GCA_046091165.1 Solirubrobacterales bacterium
AGCGATGACCTTCTACCCGCGCGAGGGCGGCCCGGGCGTGAAGCGCTACGCCGGATTCGCGATCCGGGTTGCCATTCTGGGCCTCATCCAGGCCGCCGCCCTGTACGGGATGTCGGCGATCATCCCCGGCGTCGACGTGCCTTCGTTTGGGGCCGGGATCGCCGTCGTCGTCCTGCTCGCCCTGTTCAACGCCCTGCTCTGGCCGCTAATCACGCGGCTGATCCTGCCGCTGACCGTCCTGACCTTCGGGATCATCGGGCTGCTCGCCACCACGCTGGCCATCTGGCTGATCCTCGACCTGGTGGACAAGTCGCAGCCCACGCTCTTCGGCGCCTTCCTGGCGGCAATCGTGATGAGCCTGGTCACCACGATCGGCGGGACCCTGCTGGACGTCGACGGCGACGCCTACCACCTGAGGATCGTCCGGCGCCGGCTGGGCAGGGAGCGGCGGCAGAACAGCACCGGGGTGCCGGGGACGATCTTCTTCGAGATCGACGGCCTGGCCGAGCCGCTCCTGCGCGAGGCGATCGCCGCGGGCCACGTGCCGACCATCGAGCGCTGGCTCACCGACGGCAGCCACCGGCTGATGGGCTGGGAGTGCGACCTCTCCTCCCAGACCGGCGCCAGCCAGTCCGGCCTGCTCCTGGGCAGCAACGAGAACATGCCGGCTTTCCGCTGGTACGAGAAGGACACCGGCCGGCTGATGGTCTCCAACAGCATCGGCGACGCCGCCGAGATCGAGCGCCGCCACGCCACCGGCACCGGCCTGCTGGCCGTGGAGGGCACCAGCCGCGGCAACCTGGTCTCCGGCGACGCCCCGCGCGCCTCGGCGACGATGAGCGTGGTCAAGGACCGCAGCCGCTCGCGCTCGGCCGAGTTCTACGCCTACTTCGCCGACTGGGCCGGGCTGATTCGCACTCTCACCCTCTGCTTCCACGACATCTTCCTGGAGAAGGTCGCCTACTGGAGGCAGAAGCGCTCAGGGGCCGAGCACGTCAACCGCGGCGGCATCTACCCGCTGCTGCGCTGCACGATCACCGTGATCATGCGCGACCTCAACTCCGCGATCCTGCTGGCCGACATCGTCGAAGGGGTTCCCGTCTCCTACGCGACCTACGTCGGCTACGACGAGGTCGCCCACCACTCGGGGATCCGCGAGCCCGACGCCTTTGCCGCCCTCAAGCGCCTGGACCGCCAGCTGCTGCGGCTCGAGCGGGCCTGCGCCCAGGCCCCGCGCCCGTACAACATCGTCGTCCTCTCCGACCACGGGCAGACCCAGGGGCGCCCCTTCCGCCAGCGCTGCGGCCAGACGCTCGAGGAGGTCGTGGAGGCGGCGTGCAGCGGCGAGGTCTCGGCGCCGGTGGCCGTCGAGGAGTCATGGGGAGTGCTGGGGGCCTGGCTGGCCGACCTGGGCTCCGACGAGGGGCCGGCGGGCCGCTTCGTCAAGCGGGCCACGCGGGACCGGATGGCCGACGACACCGTCGCGCTGGGGCCCAACCGGGAGCTGCTCGAGCAGAAGGCCGGACTCTCGGGCGAGGAGGAAGAAGAGCGCCCGGAGACCATCGTCCTGGCCTCCGGCTGCCTGGGACTCGTCTCCTTCCCGCGCGTGCCCGGGCGGATGAGTGCCGAGCAGATCGAGGAGCTGCACCCCGGCCTGCTTGCCACGCTCGCCGGCCACCCGGGCATCGGCTGGGTGATGGTCAGGACCGAGGGCGACGGCGCGGTCGTGCTCGGGGCCGAGGGCAGCCACCGGCTCCGCGACGACCACGTGGAGGGCGTGGACCCGCTGACCGGCTACGGCGAGCACGCGGCCGACCACCTGCGCCGGACCGACGGCTTCGAGCACTGCCCGGACATCCTCGTGAACGGTGCCTACGACCCGCAGACCGGCGAGGTCGCGCCGTTCGAGGAGTTCATGGGCTCGCACGGGGGCCTCGGGGGCACGCAGATGAGCCCGTTCGCGCTGGTTCCGTCGCAGTGGAGCGACCCGCAGGGCCCGATCGTCGGCGCCGCCTCGATGCACCACCAGCTCAAGGACTGGATGGCCGAGAGCGGGCTGGAGATTGCGGCCTCCGACCGCCGGCTTACCACCGCCGGCGGGTAGCCTCGCCCCCGTGAGCGAGGGCGCCGAGGAGGCCGAGCGCGAGCGCCGGGCGCGCAACCACGCGATCGACGGCCTGCGCGGCATCGCGGCGCTGAGCGTCTTCGTCTTCCACGCCTGGCTCTACACGCTGCCGGTGGTGAGCGCGGCCGGCGCCGAGCGCACCCCGGCCACCGACCTGATCCGGGAGCTGCGGCTCGGCCTCGTGCTCTTCTTCGTCCTCTCCGGCTTCCTTCTCTACCGCGCCTGGGCCTCGGCGGGCCTGGGGCGGCGCTCCGCCCCCGACGGAGCCACCTACGCCGTCCACCGCATCGGGCGGATCATTCCCGCCTACTGGCTGGCCATCGTCGGCAGCATCGCCCTGCTCTACCCGATCGCCGGCTCTCCCGGCGTGCGTCTCCCGCCGCCCGAGCTGCTGCCGCTCTTCTTCGTCTTCGCCCAGAACTTCAGCCCGCAGACGCTGCTCAAGCTCGACCCGCCGATGTGGACGCTCGCCGTGGAGGCCTGCTTCTACGTGCTGCTGCCGCTGTTCGGCTGGCTGGCGCTGCGCGGGCGTGCGGGGGCCGGCGCGCAGCTCGCGGTGCCCGCCGGGCTGCTGGCCCTCGGCGTGGCCTTCAACGCCGGGCTGGTCGTCTTCGATCCCGGCGACCTGCGCTGGTCGAAGTCGCTGCCGGCGATGCTTCCCTACTTCGCGGTGGGCATGGGCGCGGCGGTGCTCGTGGCCGGGCGCCGCCCGAGTGCCGGCCAGGCCCGGGTGCTCACCGCGGGGGCACTGCTGCTGGTGGCGGCAAACGTGGCTCTGCAGGTGGCGGCCGGGCGCGGCGCCGAGATCGTCGACTTCCTGCGGGTGATCCGCGACCTTCCGGCGGCGCTGGGCTTCGCGATGCTGATCTGCCTGGCCGCCACCCGCGCCCCGCGCCCGCTGGCGTGGAAACCCCTGGCCTGGTGCGGCCTGGTCTCCTACGGGCTCTACCTCTGGCACGTGCCGGTTCTGCTGGTGCTGCGCGCGGCCGGGCTGCTGCCCCTCGACGTCGTCGGGGCGACCCTGGTCGGCCTGCCGGTCTCCCTCCTGGCCGGCTGGCTGAGCTTCCGCTTCGTCGAGGCGCCGGCGATCGCGTGGAGCCGGCGAACCGCCCTCTGGGGAGCGAACCTCAGGAACAGCGCCGGGCGAAGCGCCTGAAGAGCTCGACCCCGTATTCGCTCCAGCCCGGGAGCCGGTCCGGCATCCCGGCGGCGATCCTCTCCTTGCCGGCGCGGCGGGCGGGGTCGCCCTCGTCACGGCCGTCGGGCTTCAGCCACTCGCCCAGGATCTCCGCGGTCACCTCGGGGTGGGGCTGGAGCGCCCACGCCTCGCCGAGCCGGAAGGCCTGGGTGCAGGCGTCGTTTCCGGCCAGGAGCGTGGCCCCGGGCGGCGCCGTGAAGGCGTAGTCGTGCCAGAGCAGCCCGGCCTGGAGCGGGGCGGCGAAGTCGAGCAGCGGGTCCTCGCGCGCGGCGTCGAGGTGACGGAACTCGATCCAGCCCATCTCGCCCTCGTCCATCCGGTAGACGCTGCCGCCGGCCAGCGAGGCGAGCATCTGCGCGCCCAGGCAGATCCCCATCACCGGCCGGCCCGACTCCAGCCAGGCGCCGATGATCGTGTTCTCCCCGTCGAGGTAGGGGTACCTCTCCTCCTCGCCGACGTTCTCGTCGCCGCCGAGGACGAGCAGGCCGTCGTAGCCGGTGAGCGGGTCGCGCGAGGGCGCGGATGTGTCGGCCGGCATCCACTCCTCGATCGTGGCGCCCTCGAGCGCGGCCGCCTCGCGGAAGACGCCGCTGTTGCCGGCGTCGGGGTGGAGGATGGAGAGGATCTCAGGCAACGGCGGCCGTCCTCGGCTGGTTGCGGGTGCCCAGGAAGCCGATGAACGCCCCGGCCAGGCAGACCATCGCCGCGGCGAAGAAGGCGGCCTGGTAGTTGCCGCCGCCTCCCGTCGAGGCGATCAGCCCGGCAAAGGGCGCGCCGACCGCCACGCCGATGTCGAAGAAGGAGGTGAACCAGCCCATCGCGGTGGCCCGCGCCGCCGGGTCGGTGGCGTTTACCACGAGCAAGGCCAGCGAAGGGAAGATCAGCGCGATGCCGAGCCCGGCCAGCGCGGCGCCGGCCATGACCACCGGGAGGCTGCCGGCCAGGCCGATGATCGCGATCCCGGCGGCCTGCGAGATGCCCCCGGCCAGCGCCGATCGCCGGGCCCCCCAGCGGTCCGGGAGCCAGCCGAAGAGCAGCCGGGCGGCGACGACGGTCGCGGTGAAGACGGTGAAGGCCGCGGCGCCGTGGCCGATTCCCTCGCCGTCGAGGAGCAGGACGATGAAGCCGGCCAGCGTCCCGAAGCCGATGTTGGCGAACAGGAGGGCGACCCCGGGCCTGATCGCCGAGGAGGGAAGCCAGGCCCGCCGACCGCCTGCCGGCGCTCCGGCCGTGCCCGAGGCTTCGGGGAGCGGCGCGCCCAGCTCGGCGCTGGCCACCTCCTCCGGCGTGGAGGGGGCGTTCGACCGGCGGACGGTGGACGGGATCATCAGGGCGATCAGCAGGCCGGCGAGCGGGGCGAGGGTCGCGAAGGCCCAGACCCAGCCGAAGCCGCCGGCGCTGTAGATCAGCTGGCCGATCACCGTCCCCAGGGAGAAGCCGCCCCAGACCGAGATCCCGAAGATCCCGATCACCTGGCCGCGACGCTCCTCGGGGGTCAGGTCCACCACCCAGGAGACGCCGGAGGTGAAGATCCAGCCGTCGCCGAAGCCGACCACCAGCCGAGCGAGGACCAGCCCGGGAACTCCGAGCGGCAGGAAGAGCATGGCGCCCCCGGCCGAGGCGCCCCGGAGGCCGATGACCAGGACCCGCCGGCGCGAGGTGGCGTCGGCGAGCCGCCCGCCGAAGGGCCGGCCGATGGCGGCGGTGACCGCGAAGGCGCCGACGACCACTCCAACGGCAACGTCGCCGGCGCCGACCGGCCCCTTCACGTACAGGGGGAGCACCGGGAGCACCGAGCCGATGGCCATGAAGCTGAAGAGGACGGCCAGCGGGATCGAGGCGATCGCGAGAACGCCGGCCGGCGCGCTGGCGGAGTCGGTCGCGGTCGCCCCCGGCCCGCTGGCGCCTGAATCGTCCATCGGCGGCCAGCGTATCGCCCGCGCACCGGCGCCCGGACCCCGCTACACTGACGTTTCGACTCGCCCGGGGCGGGTCGTTTTTCTGCCCCGGACGGTTTTCAGTTTCGTTCACCATCCGATCGGAGTCAGGCCGTGGCCCGCGGAGACGTACGCGTCGCGATCACCCTCGAATGCGAGGACTGCAAGCGCCGCAACTACCAGACCAACAAGAGCAAGCGCAACAGTCCCGACCGGATCACGCTGCGCAAGTACTGCCGCTGGTGTCGAACGCACACCAGCCACAAAGAGACCCGCTGAGGGCGCGGTGGCCCGCAACCGCAAGAGAGCCAAGCAGCGCAAGGCCAAGCGCCAGCAGGGCGCCGGCCAGGGCGCCGCGGGCGGCGGGACCCATCACGAGGACGTCCCGGGCGCGCTCGAGCACGCCTCCGGCGAGGTGGAGGAGTTCGACGCCGCCCTGGTGGCCGGCGCCGACGGCAAGACCGCCGACGAGGGCACCGCTCCCGACGAGGACATCGCGGTAACCAACGAGAAGGAGGGGCTCGAGCATCCCGAGGCCCTCTCGACGCAGGACTTCGCCGAGCTCGAGGACCGGGTCGACGAGATCGAGCGCACGATGGAGTCCGGCGACCGGGACAAGGCGGTCGAGGAGGAGGAGGCGCTCGACCACGACATCGCCGAGCGCCGGGCGGCCGCGGCCGACTCGCCGGCCGCCCCCGCGCCCCGGCAGGGCATCTTCGGCCGCCTCACTGCATTCCTGCGTGCATCGTGGTCCGAGCTGCAGCGCGTACAGTGGCCGGACCGCAGGCAGGTCGGCCAGGCCACCGCGGTAGTCCTCGGCTTCGTGGTCGTCGCCGGCGTCTACCTCGGAGTGGCCGACGCCCTGGCCCAGAGACTTGTCAACCTGATCATCTGAACCGGAAGCCGAACCCATGTATCGCTGGTACGTCGTAAATACGCAGTCCAACCGTGAGCCCAAGGTCAAGCGCGACCTCGAGCGGCGGCTGGCTGCCCACAACGAGCAGCGGCGCGTGCGGCAGATCCTCATCCCGACCGAGACCGAGGCCGAGATGAAGGACGGCGAGAAGGTCCTCAAGGAAAAGAAGAAGATGCCCGGGTACATCCTGATCAACATGGACCTCAACCCCCGGGTCTGGTCGATCGTCAAGGACACGCCCAACCTGACCGGCTTCGTCGGCTCCTCCGAGGAGCCGGTCCCGCTGACCCAGGAGGAGGTCGACAAGCTCCTCAACCGCGAGGTCGCCCAGAAGGTGGCCTCCAAGGCCCAGTTCTCGATCGGCGAGTCGGTCAAGGTCGTCTCCGGCCCGCTCTCGGACTTCTCCGGCGAGATCTCCGAGATCAACCAGGACGCCGCCAAGCTCAAGGTGCTTGTGTCAATCTTCGGCCGGGAGACCCCGGTCGAGGTCGGCTTCGACCAGGTGAAGAAGATCTGAGATGGCGAAGAAGGTCCTTACCGAGATAAAGCTGCAGGCCCCCGCAGGCCAGGCCAGCCCGGCGCCGCCGGTCGGCCCCGCGCTGGGCCAGCACGGCATCAACATCATGGAGTTCTGCAAGGCGTTCAACGCCGAGACGCAGGAGCTCGGGGGCGTCATCACCCCGGTCGTCATCACCGTCTACGAGGACCGCTCGTTCGACTTCATCACCAAGTCCCCGCCGGCCGCGATCCTGATCAAGAAGGCGATCAACCTGGGCAAGGGCTCCGGGGAGCCCAACCGCGAGAAGGTCGGCACGATCACCCAGGCCCAGCTGCGCGAGATCGCCGAGACCAAGATGAAGGACCTCAACGCCAACGACGTCGACGCCGCCGCGAAGATCATCGCCGGCACCGCCCGCTCGATGGGCGTGGAGGTCGTCTGACCATGGGCCACAGCCGCGGATACGAAGAGGCGCTGGCCCAGGTCGACCGCGACCGTGAGTACGAGCCGGCCGAGGCGGTGGCCCTGCTCAAGTCGCTCGGCCGCGCGAAGTTCGACGAGTCGGTCGAGCTCCACGTGCGCACCAGCCTCAACGTCCGCCATGCCGAGGAGCAGCTGCGCGGAACGATCGCCCTGCCCAACGGCCTGGGCAAGGACGTCACCATCGCCGTCTTCGCCCAGGGGGACAAGGCCCGCGAGGCCGAAGAGGCCGGGGCCGATTTCGTCGGAGGCGAGGACCTGGCCAAGAAGGTCGAGGAGGGATTCAGCGACTTCGACGTGGCGATCTCGACGCCGGACATGATGCCGGTGGTCGGCAAGCTCGGCCGCGTGCTCGGACCCTCGGGCAAGATGCCCAACCCCAAGGTCGGCACGGTGACCATGGACATCACCAGGGCGGTCGGGGAGGCCAAGGCCGGCAAGGTCGAGTACCGCACCGACCGCGGCGCGATCGTCCACATGGTGATCGGCAAGCTCAGCTTCGACGAGGCGGCCCTGCTGGCCAACTTCAACGCGGTGATCGACGAGCTGAACCGGGCCAGGCCGTCGGCCGCCAAGGGCCGCTACCTGAAGTCGGTTACCCTCACGTCGACCATGGGACCGGGAATCAAGGTCGACCCCACCAGCAATCGCGAACCCTCGGAGGCCACGCCGGCAGCGGCCTGACCCTCAGAGATTCGCGCCACCGAAGACCTCCGGCAGGCCCCGCGCCCTAAGTCCGGACCAGGAGGCACATGAACCGGGAACAGAAAGAACAGGCGGTCGCCGAGATCGCCGAGGAGATCAACGAGTCGCAGGCGGTATTCGCCGTCGACTACCGCGGCATCACCGTCGCCCAGGTCGCCGATGTGCGCTCCCAGCTGCGGGAGGCCGACGCCACCCTGCGCGTGGTCAAGAACACGCTCACCGAACGCGCCGCCGACAGCGCCGGCGCCGAGCACCTGAAGGGCCTGCTCACCGGCCCGACCGCCCTCACCTTCGTTCGCGGCGACGCCGCCGCCGCCGCCAAGGCGATCTCCACCTTCAACAAGGAGACCGAGCTCCTCGAGTTCAAGGGCGGCATGATGGACGGGGAGGCGCTCGAGATCGACCAGATCAAGGCGATCGCCAAGCTCCCGTCGCGCGACGTCCTATACGGCCAGCTCGTCGGGCTGGTTGCCGCCCCGATCGGCGGCATGGTCCGCGGCCTGGGCAGCATGGTCGGCGGCCTGGCTATCGCCCTCGGCCAGCTCCAGGAGCAGAAGGCCTCCGAGCCCCAGCCCGAGCCCGAGGCCCCGGCTGAAGAGGCCCCCGCGGAGGAGTCCCCCGCCGAGGAACCGGCTTCCGAGGAGGCCCCGGAGGCCGAAGAGACCCCGGAGGCCGAAGAGACCCCGGAGGCAGAAGAGACCCCGGAGGGCGAAGATGCCCCGGAGGCGGAAGATGCCCCGGAGGCGGAAGAGACCCCGGAGGCAGAAGCCGGAGACGGCAACGGCGAAGAAACGTCAAACGAAGAGAACGAGGCGGACGCTTCGGCATAGCCGGGCACGCCGAAGCGATCCCAGGAGGGAAACCACATGGCAGTCACCACAGAGGAATGGATTGAGGAGCTCAAGGGCATTTCGGTGCTCGAGCTCTCCGAGCGCGTCAAGGCGCTCGAGGAGGAGTTCGGCGTCTCGGCGACCGCGGTCGCCGCTGCGGCCCCGGCCGCCGGCGGCGGGGGCGGCGGCGAGGGCGGCGGCGAGGAGGAGGGCGGCACCGTTGACGTCATCCTCACCGCCGGCGGCGACAAGAAGATCCAGGTCATCAAGGTCGTCCGCGCGGCGACCGGCCTGGGGCTCAAGGAGGCCAAGGCCGTCGTCGACGAGGCTCCCAAGCCGGTCAAGGAGGGCATCGAGCGTGAGGAGGCCGACAAGCTCAAGGCCGAGCTCGAAGAGGCCGGGGGCACCGTCGAGATCAAGTAGGCGCAGCCCGTCTCAAGCAGGTCCGAAGGGCGTCCAGTGGGGCGCCCTTCGTCGTTCCGGGACCGTCCGGCCGCGCTGGTCGAATGGCCCCGTGAAGCTGGGGCAGGAGATCAAGGCACTCCGGGGGAGCCACCGCTTCCTGGTCGTCTTCGTCCTCGTCCTGGCGATCATCATGGTCTCGATCGCCCTGCCGCCGAACAACTCCGGCCGCGGCGTCCTCATGGTGGCTCTCACCGCGCTGACCCTGTTCGCCGCCGTGTGGGTCTCGGGGACGACGGCCTGGACGCCCCGGATCGTTGCCGGCCTGGCCGTCGTGGCCGCGGCCATAGCGCTTCTCACCTGGATCCTGCCGGGAGTGAAGGACGAGGTCGGGGTCGCCACCCGGCTGGTCGTCCTCTCGGTCGTGGTGGTCCTACCCTTCGTGATCGGAGCCGGCTCCCTGCGCGCCATGAAGGAGGAGGGAGTCACCCTCGGCGTGGTCTTCGCCGCGGTCTCCAACTACCTGCTGATCGCGATCGGCTTCGCGGTGCTCTACGCGATCACCAGCGACCTGCAGTCGGCGCCCTTCTTCTCCGGGATGAAGCCGATGAAGTTCGGCAACTTCCCGGACTTCATGTACTTCTCGGTGGTCACCCAGAGCACGGTCGGGTACGGCGACTTCGTCCCGGCCACCGGCCTGGGCCGCGCCTTCGCCTCGGCCCAGGCCCTGATGGGCCAGCTCTACCTGGTCATCGTGGTGGCCGTCGTGGTAGGCAACTTCGGGCGCGGTACCGAGCGCCAGCGCCAGAGGCAGCAGCAGCAGCTCAAGGCCCTGCAGCAGGAGGTCAAGGGGCTCGAATCCGACGACCAGAAGTCAAAGGACGCCAAGAAGGGAGACTCCGGAAGCTGAGGCGCCGGCGGCCTCCGCCGCCTGCGGATGACAGCGGGCCGCCGGTCCGGTACCCTGCCTTAAGTCGGTCGATAGTCGCAGCCATCCAGAACAGGCCGCCGCGCCACATACGCGGCCCGGCCGGATGGGGTCCGTGAGTGCCGACGCGCCCCGCAGGCGGGTACGGGTGTCGCTGTGCTATCTTCGATGGCCGCGTCGCAGTCCGGGCGCGCCTCGTCGTCCCGTCCCTCGAGCACCGCAGGAGCCGCCGCTTGTCCCGCGCAGACGTTTCTCGCACGCGCCGCAGTTTCGCGCGCCTTTCACCCGTAGTTGACGTTCCCAACCTCATCGATATCCAGAAGCGCTCGTTCGAGCAGCTCGTAGACCCCGTCTCCGGCGGGCTGCGCGAGACGATCGACGACATTTCGCCGATCGAGGACTACACCGGCAACCTGGCGATCGTTTTCGGGGATATCGAGTTCGACGAGCCGCAGCAGACCCTCGAGGAATGTCGCGAGCGCGACCTCACCTACTCCCGGCCGCTCAACGTAAAGGTCGCCTTCCAGAACAGGGAGACCGGGGAGATCCGCGAGCAGACTGTCTTCATGGGGGACTTCCCCTGGATGACCAACCGGGGCACCTTCGTGATCAACGGCACCGA
>JBJTBE010000038.1:0-10858 GCA_046091165.1 Solirubrobacterales bacterium
CCCAGGTCGCCTCCACTTCCGCACTTGGCCGCCCTGGCCGCCCCCATCTCCAGCGAGGGGACACGCTGCCCCGCTTCCGCCCGAGCCTCGCCGGCGCCGCCGGACCGAGAACACACGCGGTGACTACCGGGTCTACCGGGCCGGCTCCCCGTCGGAGGCCCGCCCGCGCCGCCGGCCGCTGCCGCCGCGCGAGGGAAGGCAGATTCCCGCCGTGCCTCCACCACCGCCGCCCCGCGACCCGGGCCGGCGCCAGCGCCGCTCCCGCCAGCCGCGCGAGCCGCGCCGCACAGGGCGACGCCGCGGCCTGGCCTGGCGGGTCGCGAAGTGGGCGGTCCTCGCGGTCGCCGGCTGGACCGTCCTCTCGGTCGTCCTGTTCCTGTTCAGCGCCCAGTTCCTCCAGGACCGCGATCCCTCCAGCGCCCGCGCCCAGCTCGAGGCGCCCGGCTCTCCGGTGGTGGCGACCTCCAACACGCTGATCCTCGGCTCCGACCTGAGGGCGAAAGGCTCGAAGGAGCCGGGGGCCGCGACCTCGGGCCCGAGCCGCTCGGACTCGATCCAGGTCATGCGGGTCGGCGGCGGCCACAGCTCCCGGCTCTCGATCCCGCGTGACACCGTGGCCGAGGTCCCCGGCTACGGGCCGCGGAAGATCAACTCGGCCTTCGCGCTCGGGGGGCCAGCCCTGGCCATCGAAACGGTCGGCAACTACCTCGGCATCCCGATCAACCACGTGATCCTCGTCAACTTCGAGAAGTTCCCCGAGCTCATCGACGCGATGGGCGGCGTCAATTACAAGGGCGGCTGCGTGAAGGCACGGATCAACGGCGGCTACGCCAACGGCGGCGTCACGCTCGACCTGCCGAAGGGCACCACGCGGCTCAACGGCCAGCAGGCCCTCGCCCTCTCCCGCACGAGGATCAACGCCTGCGCCCCGAGCGAGAACGATCTCGACCGCGCCCGCCGCCAGCAGCAGCTCGTGTCGGCGATGCGCTCGCAGGTGCTCTCGCCCCGGGGCTTCGTCCGCTGGCCCTTCATCGGCTGGAGGGCGCCGCAGACGATCAGCTCCGACATGGGCGCCGCCGGCCTCACCGGGCTGATGCTGTCGGTGGCCGCGTCCGGGTCGGGAAGCTCGAGCGTCCTCAAGCCCGACGGCGCGGTCGTGCTGCCGGACGGCGGGGCGGGCCTGACCGTCAGCGAGGAGTACAAGCGGCGCCAGGTGGCGCGCTTCATGAGCCGCTGAGGCTCAGTCCTTCTTGCCGGGGGAAGCCGGCTTCTCCTTGCCGGAGCCCTTGGCCTTGGCTTCCTTCTTGTCCTTGGCCTTCGCGGCCGTCTTGGCGTCGTGGGCGTCGGCGCCTTCCTTGGCCGACTTCTCGAGCTCGCGGTTGCGCCGGCGGGTTCCGTAGTCGGTGTTGTGGAAGCCCTTGCCCTTGAAGTGGATGGCCACCGGATGCAGGACCCTCTCCACCGGGACGCCGGTCTCCGGGTCCTCGGTCAGGGCGTCCTCGCTCATCCGCTGCTCGATCTCGAAGGTCGAGCCGTCGGGCCTCCTGTACTCGTAGATCGGCATCGCGGGCGCAGATTATAGGTGCGGCTGGGGGCGTCCCGGCGGCCCTCGCCCCTAGCATGCGGCCATGGCCGAAGACTCCGTGACCATGGACAAGATCGTCGCCCTCTGCAAGCGGCGCGGCTTCATCTTTCCCTCCTCGGAGATCTACGGCGGCCTGGGCTCGACCTACGACTTCGGCCACTACGGGGTGCTGCTGAAGGGCAACGTCAAGGCCGAGTGGTGGAGGTCGATGCTCCAGGAGCACGACAACATCGTCGCGCTGGACTCGGCGATCCTCCAGCATCCGCGGGTCTGGGAGGCCAGCGGCCACCTCGGCGGCTTCAGCGACCCGATGGTCGACTGCAAGACCTGCGGCCAGCGCTTCCGGGCCGACGACCTGGAGAACGCCAGCTGCCCGCAGAAGCCCTCGAAGCACCCCGGCGACGGGCCGGACTGCGAGCTGACCGACGAACGCGAGTTCAACCTGATGTTCGAGACCACGGTCGGCCCGGTGAAGGACTCGGGGTCGGTGGCCTACCTGCGCCCGGAGACCGCCCAGGGCATCTTCATCAACTTCAAGAACGTCCTCCAGTTCTCGCGCAAGAGCCCGCCGTTCGGCATCGCCCAGGTGGGCAAGTCGTTCCGCAACGAGATCACCCCGGGGAACTTCGTCTTCCGCACCCGGGAGTTCGAGCAGATGGAGATGGAGTTCTTCGTGCCCCCGGCCGAATCCGGCAAGTGGTTCGAGTACTGGACCGCCGAGCGCGAGCGCTGGTACACCGGCCTGGGCATCCGGCCCGACCACCTGCGCCTGCGCCCCCACGAGGCCGACGAGCTGAGCCACTACTCCAGCGGCACGAGCGACATCGAGTACCTCTTCCCGATCGGCTGGTCGGAGCTGGAGGGAGTCGCCGACCGGGGCGACTTCGACCTCAGCCGCCACGCCGAGTTCTCGGGCGAGAAGCTCGAGTACTTCGACCAGGCCAGCGGGGAGCGCTACGTGCCCCACGTGATCGAGCCGGCGGCCGGCGCCGACCGGGCGACGCTGGCCTTCCTGGTCGACTCCTACGACGAGGAGGAGGTCGAGGGGGAAGCGCGGACCGTGCTGCGGCTCCACCCGCGCCTGGCGCCGGTCAAGGTCGCCGTGCTCCCGCTCGTGCGCAAGGACGGCCAGCCCGAGCTGGCGCAGGAGCTGTTCGCGTCACTGAGGCCGCTGATGCAGGCCGAGTACGACGAGGGGGGCTCGATCGGCAAGCGCTACCGGCGCCAGGACGAGATCGGGACGCCCTGGTGCGTGACCGTCGACCACCAGTCGCTGGAGGATCGCACGGTCACCGTGCGCGACCGTGACTCGCTCAGCCAGGAGCGCGTGGCGACCGACGAACTGCCGGCCCTGCTGGCCGCCCGCCTGGCCGAGCCCTGGCAGACGCCCAAGCTCGGCTGAGCTGCGCGGCCGGACCTCGCCGCGCGGGGGTCAGTCGGAGTCCGAGTCGGTGGCCGAGCCGTCGCCGTTGGTGGAGGCGGCCGCCGTGGCGGCAGCCTCGGCCTCGGGGGGCGCAGTCGGGGCCGACGCGGTGGCCGCTGAGGTGGGCGGTGCCGTGGTCGGCACGTAGTCGAACTCCTCTTCGGCCCCGAAGACGAGGTCGAGGATCTTGTCGCGCAGGCCGACGCTCACGACGACGGCCAGCGCGGCGCCGGCGGTCAGGATCAGCAGGTTGCGGGCCAGGCGGCTCTTGCGCGGCGGGGCGATGACCCGGTCACGCGCCTCGAGGGCGGCGTCGCTGGCCTTCTTGATCGAGCGGCGGACCTTGTCGTCGTCGAGGATCGCGGCGGCGGGGTTGTCGGCGGAGGAGATGCGGTCGAAGGCCTCGCGGGCCGACTCGTAGGCCACGCGCGCGTTCTCGCGGACCTTCGGGTCCTCGGCGATCCGCTTGAGGTACTCGTTCTCCTTCAGCTGGTGAGCGCTCTCGCTCGCGTTGGCTGCCCAGGTGGAAAGTGCCATCGAATCTCTTCTCCTGTCGAAATTTCGTCGGAAAGTCGGCTGAGGTTCGTGAGCATAGCCTCAATCGCGCTGCCGTGCGGAAAAGGGTTCCGGAGCCCGCCGGGGAGGGCTTACAGCTCGATGACGGCGCCCGAACGGGCCAGCTCGACCGGCCCTCCGAAGGCCTCCTCGGCCTGGCGGCGGGAGAGCTCCTGGTCGAGCTCGTCGGTGATGTGGGTGATGGCCACGCGCCGGGCACCGGCGGCCCGGGCGTGCTCACCGGCCTCGATCGCGGTCAGGTGGCCGCGGGGCTCATCGTCCTCGGGCTCGCGAAGGGTCGCCTCGATCAGCAGGAAGTCGGTACCGCTGGCGAATTCGACGAGCTCTTCGCTGGGGGCGCAGTCGGCGCCGAAGGTGAAGCGCGGGCCGTCGTCCGCGGCGCGGACGTCCACGGCGAAGGTCGGGACGTAGTGGGGCACCAGCTGGAAGCGGATGGTGAACTCCCCGGCGGTGGCGAGGTCGTCGGGCTCGTACTCGACGATCTGGAAGGCCTCCTCGATGATGTCGGCCGGGCCCCAGAGCTCGGCGAGCGTGTGGAGGATCGAGGTCCCCCCGGCCGGGATGATCAGCTCGGGCCGGTTGGTGGCCGGGCCGAGCGGGGAGAAGGTCATGGCGTAGGCGAACGGGACCAGGTCGAGCACGTGGTCGGCGTGGAAGTGGGTGATGAGCACCGCATCGAGCTCGCGGTAGTCGGTCACCTCGCGCAGCCGCGCGAAGACGCCGCTCCCGCAGTCGACCAGGAGGCGGGTCGACTCCCCTTCGACCAGGTAGCCGCTGCAGGCTCCGCCCTCGTCCTGCCAGGAGGGTGATTTTCCTAGGATCGTGATGCGCATCGCAACTGTCAGCCGGACGGCCCGGAAGCTGAGACCCTATAGGCGTGGAGCAGTTCCAGATCGCAATGCTCGTTCTTGGCGCGCTACTGGTGGGCGGCGCGCTCATCTCTGCCCGGATCCGGCGCAGCTTCCTCTCGCTGACCGCCATCTACGTCGTCGTCGGCTTCATCCTGGGTCAGGGGGGCTTCGACGTGCTCGGGTTCACCGCCGAGTCGCCCTTGGTAAAGGAAGTGGCGATCGTCGCCCTGGTCGTGATCCTCTTCCGGGACGGCCTTGAGGTCGACGGCGAGCTCCTCCAGAAGCAGTGGCACCTGCCCATGCGCAAGCTGGTGGTAGCCATGCCGATCACCGCGGTGATCATCGCCGCCGCCGGCCACTGGATCGTCGGCCTGGGATGGATCGAGGCGCTGCTTCTCGGCTCTCTCCTGTGCCCCACCGACCCGGTCCTCTCCTCGTCGGTGGTGACCAACCCGCGGGTGCCGAAGCTGATCCGCAACTCGCTCAACCTTGAATCGGGACTCAACGACGGCCTGGCACTTCCCCCGGTGATCGCCTTCAGCGCGCTGCTGGCCAGCGGGGAGAGCGATTTCGTCTGGTGGCGCTTCGTGATCGAGGACCTGACGATCGGGTTCGCCGCCGGGATTCTGCTCGGGCTGCTCGCCTCGATACTCCTCCCGCGCCCATCCGGGGACGACATCCCCGCCCACCAGAAGGTGCTATTCGCCATCGGGGTGGCGCTGGGCACTTACGGCGTCCTCGCGCTTATTGGGCACGGGAACGCCTTCATCGCCGTCTACGTTTGCGCAATCACGCTCGGCCTTCGTCGCCAGGACATCGAGCGCCACGTCGCCGAGGGCGCCTCCGAGCTGGTGGAGATCGTCAAGCTCGGGATCTTTGTGGTCTTCGGTGCCGTCCTGACCCTCCCGGGCCTGTTCGCCAACGGCTGGGCGGCGGTGGCCCTCGTCGCGGTGGTCTTCCTCGTGGCACGGCCGGTGGCAATCTGGATCTCCCTGATCGGAACACGGCTAAAGCTCGACGTCGAGACGAAGGCGTTCATGGCCTGGTTCGGGCCCAAGGGAGTCGCGACGATGGCCTACTCGATCTTCGTCCTGACCGCGGGTGTGACCGGCGCCGTTGAGATAACCAACCTCGCCGCTCTCTGCGTCCTGGTATCGATCATCGCCCACGGCCTTACCGACGCCCCGGGCACCAGGTGGATAGCCCGCCACGCGGCTCGCGTTCGGGAGCGGGCAAAGGCCGAGGGCGAGCCGGTGCCTGCTACTGCAGCCCTGTAGGCGGGCCGGCGGGCGCCTCAGGCCCGGTGCATGGCCGCCTGCTCGGAGGCGGTCGGGAACGCCCACGCGGCGCGCGCGGCACGCTCCTGGCGGAAGACCAGGCGAAGCTGGCGAGGTGGCCGCAGCCCCTCGGGATGGTCGGGCCGGAAGGTCGCGCACGGCTCGGCCAGTTCGAGCGCGCAGAGCTGCTGGTTGTGGAAGAAGCACTCCTCGCAGCTCACCTTCGTCCTCGACCGACCGTTCGCCATTCTCCCCCTCCAGCTTTCCTTCCACCGGCCGTTGGCCGCTTTCTTGACTAACCGGCGCCCAACAAATCACAAAGCTGCGCAGGGCCGCAACGGGTCGTTTCGCTATGGCCGGGTTTTTCCCCAGAGAGGCGCGCGTAAGACCCCGCACTCTGCGCACTTCGCCTCGCCGGGCGGGCGCCGACATCGGCCGCCTTCGCGGCGGACGCGCCCCACGGCCGGCGGCCGGGGCCGGCCGATACGGTGACGGGGATGGAGGTTCTCCTGACCGGCGCCAGCGGCGCCATCGGCAGCTCGCTCGCGCCGGCCCTGGCCCAGGCCGGCTGCCACGTGCGCGCCCTGGCCCGCAATCCCGAACGCGTCACCGCTCAGGGGATCTCCGAGGTCGTGGTCGGCGACGTGGTGACCGGCGCCGGCGTGCCCGAGGCCCTCGAGGGGGTCGACGTCGCCTACTACCTGGTCCACTCGATGGAGCCCGGCGACGAGAGCTTCGCCGAGCGCGAGCGGCGCGCCGCGGCGGGCTTCGCCGAGGCCTGCCAGGCGGGCGGGGTGCGGCGGGTCTGTTACCTCGGCGGCCTGGTGCCCGCCGGCGCCCCCGCCTCCGAGCACCTCTCCAGCCGCCTGGCCGTGGAGGAGCTCCTGCTCGAGGCGGCACCCGAGGCGGTGGCCCTGCGGGCGTCGATCGTGATCGGGGTCCGGTCGCGCTCCTTCCGCTTCCTGGTGAGGCTGCTGGAGCGTGCGCCGGTACTGCCGCTCCCCAGCTGGCGCGAGAACCGCACGCAGCCGATCGACAGCCGCGACGTCACCGCCTTCCTGCTCGCCGCCGGGACCTCCCCCGTCGTCACCGGGCCGCTCTCGCTCGACATCGCCGGGCCCGACGTCGTGACCTACGGCCAGCTCATCGCCCGTATCGCCGACCAGATGCTGATCGACAGGCCACCGATAGAGCTCCCGTTCTCGGCCACCGCGCTGGCCGGGCCGGCCGCCGCCGTCCTCGCCGACGAGGACCCCGAGCTGATCGGACCCCTGATGGAGGGGCTGGGCTCCGACCTGCTTCCCCGTGACAACGCGGCCGCCGAGCTGTTCGGGGTGCGCCTGCACCGGCTCGACCGGGCTATCGCCCACGCCCTGCGCCAGATGGAAGCCACCGAGCCGGTGAGGGCGCGCTGATGTCGGCGGTCGAGGTCGAGCTCTTGATCGACGCTGCGCCGGAGAAGGTCTGGGAGGTGGCGCTCGACCCGGCCCGGCTGGGCGACTGGGTCACGATCCACCGCTCCCTGGGCGACCACGACGACCCGCCGGCCTTCAAGGGTTTTCGCATGGAGCAGACAATGACCCTCAGGGGGGTGCCCCTGACCGTCGACTGGGAGCTCGTTCGCTGCGAGGAGCCCACCTACGCCGAATGGGCCGGCAAGGGCCCGGCCCGCTCCCGGGCCACCACCAGCTACCGGCTGACCCCGAAGGAGGGCGGCACCCTCTTCGCCTATTCCAATGAGTTCAAGACGCCGCTGGGACCGCTCGGCGCCGTGGCCCAGCGCGCCATCGCCGGGGATATGCCCGAAAGTGAGGCGATCGCCTCACTCGAACGGCTACGAAAAATCTGCGAGTAAAAGAAAACCCCTCGTGCCGTTGGGGGTAACTACTCTCCATTTACCGGCCAATACCTGATATACATAATCCCTGTAATTATTCACTCAGTGGCAAAAAAGGAAAAGTGAATGGCTGATTTTGTGGACACCAAGCGCGCCGAGATGGAAAAGCGCCTCAAGGAGCTCAAGCCGATGGTCGAGGAGCACGACCGGCTCGAGGCCGCCATCGCCGCGCTCGACGGCGTCTCCCGCTCGGCCTCGCGCATGGTCTCGGGCGCGGCGCGCCGCGCCGCCCGCCCGGTCTCTCGCAAACGGGGAAGCGCCGGCCGCAAGCGCCCCTCCGGCACCGGCAAGCGCGGCCGTCCCAAGGGCTCAGGCAAGCGCGGGAAGCAGTGTGCTGCGCTGGTCAAGAAGAACCCCGGCATCACCATTCCGGAGATCGCCAGGAAGATCGGCATCAAGCAGAATTACCTGTACCGCGTGATGCCCGCCCTCGAGAAGGAGGGGCTGGTCACCAAGAAGGGGAAGGGCTGGTACCCCACGGCCAAGGCCTGAGCCCTGGCCGGCCGGCGCCCCGGGCCACGGCCCGGGGCCGCCCGCCCCGCCTGCTCAGCCGAGCAGGCCCATAGCGGCGACGGCGTCCCGCTCCTCGACCAGCTCGGCGACGCTCGCGTCGATCCGCTCGCGCGAAAAGTCGTTTATCTCGAGCCCTTCCACGATCGACCACTCTCCCCCGCTGCAGGTGCACGGGAAGGAGCTGATCACTCCCTCGGTTACGTCGTAGGAGCCGTCGGAGGGGACGGCCATGGAGACGAAGTCCCCTTCGGCCGAGCCGTTCACCCAGTCGCTGACGTGGTCGATCGCCGCGTTGGCCGCCGAGGCGGCGCTCGACGCGCCCCGGGCCTCGATGATCTCCGCGCCGCGCTGCTGCACGCGCGGGATGAACTCGTCGACGACCCAGGCCTGGTCGTCGACCACCTCGCTGGCCGGCGCCCCGGCGACGGTGGCGTGGGTGATGTCGGGGTACTGGGTCGCCGAGTGGTTGCCCCAGATAATCATCTTCCTCAGCTCGTCGACCGGCGTGGCCGTCTTGTTGGCCAGCTGCGCCAGTGCGCGGTTGTGGTCCAGGCGGGTCATTGCGGTGAAGCGGTCGTTGGGCACGTCCGGAGCGTTACTCATGGCGATCAGCGCGTTGGTGTTGGCCGGGTTGCCGACCACCAGCACGCGGATGTCGTCGGCGGCGTGGTCATTGATCGCCTTGCCCTGGGGGGCGAAGATCCCACCGTTGGCCTCCAACAGGTCGCCACGCTCCATCCCCTTCGTACGCGGGCGGGCGCCGACGAGCAGGCCGATGTTGGCGCCGTCGAAGGCGATGTTGGGGTCGTCGCTGATGTCGATGCGCGAGAGGAGCGGGAAGGCGCAGTCGGTCAGCTCCATCGCCGTGCCCTCGGCCGCTTCGAGGGCCGGCGTGACCTCCAGCAGGCTCAGCTCGACGGGGCGGTCCGGGCCCAGGAGCTGCCCTGAGGCAATGCGGAAAAGGAGCGCGTAGCCGATCTGGCCTGCCGCGCCGGTGACGGTGACTTTGGTGGGGGTGCTCATCGTCTTCCTGGTCTCCTGAACTGTGGTTGTCCTGTCGCCTTCAAGCTACCGAGCCTGGGCTCCCGGTGACCCTCAGGCCATCGCCGCCTGCAGGTTCGAGTCGATGCTCGCCAGGAACTCCTCGGTGGTCTGCCACGGCTGGTCGGGACCGACCAGCAGGGCGAGGTCCTTGGTCATCGCTCCCGACTCGACGGTCTCCACGCAGACGCGCTCAAGCGTATGCGCGAACTCGCTCACCTCGGGGGTGCCGTCCATCCGCCCGCGGGCCTCGAGGCCCCGCGTCCAGGCGAAGATGGAGGCGATCGGGTTTGTGGAGGTCTTCTCGCCCTTCTGGTGCTGGCGGTAGTGCCGGGTGACCGTGCCGTGGGCGGCCTCGGCCTCGACCGTCTTGCCGTCGGGGGTCATCAGGACGCTCGTCATCAGGCCCAGCGAGCCGAAGCCCTGGGCGACCACGTCGGACTGCACGTCCCCGTCGTAGTTCTTGCAGGCCCAGACGAAGCCGCCCTCCCACTTGAGCGCGGCGGCCACCATGTCGTCGATCAGGCGGTGCTCGTAGGTGAGCCCGGCCGCCCTGAACTTCTCGGCGAACTCGCTTCCGAACACCTCCTCGAAGATGTCCTTGAACCGGCCGTCATAGGCCTTGAGGATCGTGTTCTTGGTCGACATGTAGACCGGAAAGCCCTTGTCGAGGCCGTAGTTGAAGGAGGCCCGCGCGAAGTCCCGGATCGACTCGTCGGTGTTGTACATGGCAAGCGCCACGCCGGCACCCTCGAAGTCGTAGACCTTGAACTCCGTCGGCTCGCTGCCGTCGGCCGGCGCGTAGGAGATCGTCAGCGTCCCTTCCCCGGGCACCTTGAAGTCGGTCGCCTTGTACTGGTCGCCGAAGGCGTGGCGGCCGACCACGATCGGCCTGGTCCAGGTCGGGACGAGCCGCGGGATGTTGTCGATGACGATCGGCTCGCGGAAGATCACGCCGCCGAGGATGTTGCGGATCGTCCCGTTGGGCGAGCGCCACATCTCCTTGAGCCCGAACTCCTCCACGCGGGCCTCGTCCGGGGTGATCGTCGCGCACTTGACCCCCACCCCGTGCTCCCGGATCGCGTTGGCCGCATCGACGGTCACCTGGTCGTCGGTGGCGTCGCGGTTCTCGATACCGAGGTCGAAGTAGATGAGCTCGACGTCGAGGTAGGGCAGGATCAGCTGCTCCTTGATGAACGACCAGATGATCCGGGTCATCTCGTCTCCGTCGAGCTCGACTACGGGGTTGGCAACCTTGATCTTGGTCATCGCTTCCTTCCGGGTCCTGACGGGCGCAGGCTAGTGAAGCCGGGATCGTGCGCGCCGGCCGGCCCCATGGCCTTAACCTGACCGGCGGTGGCCACCCACGAAGTCACGAACCAGCCCCCGCCGCTGGCCGGGCGCAAT
Organism: Solirubrobacterales bacterium; assembly: GCA_046091165.1. GTDB lineage: Bacteria > Actinomycetota > Thermoleophilia > Solirubrobacterales > Solirubrobacteraceae > F1-60-MAGs163. The sequence continues at coordinate 10,571 of JBJTBE010000038.1, forward strand.
CTGTACGAGGACAACCCCGCCCTCGTAGAGGCCCTCGGGCGCGAGGGCGGCGGCTGGGCCCAGGAGCGCCTGGTGGAGGCCGGCGCCTTCTGGGGCGCCGAGCCGATGGAGTGGGGCGTCCAGGCCAACGAGCGCCCGCCGGTCCTCCACCGCCACGACCGCTACGGCAACCGCGTCGACCGGGTCGACTTCGACGAGTCCTGGCACCGGCTGATGGCCGCCGGCGTGCGCGACGAGCTCCATGCGCTGCCCTGGCGCGAGCCGCGCGAGGGAGCCCACGTGGCCCGC
>JBJTBE010000039.1:0-24727 GCA_046091165.1 Solirubrobacterales bacterium
CTGCAGGGCGGTGATCCCGTCGCTGGTTCCGGCGACCTTGAAGTCCATGTCGCCGAGGTGGTCCTCCACGCCGGCGATGTCGGTCAGGACGATGTAATCGTCGCCTTCCTTGATCAGGCCCATGGCGATTCCGGCCACCGCCGCCTTGATCGGCACCCCGGCGTCCATGAGGGAGAGCGAGGATCCGCAGACCGAGGCCATGGACGACGAGCCGTTGGACTCGAGGATGTCCGAGACGACGCGAATCGTGTACGGGAAGTCCTCGGTGCTGGGCACCACCGGCACCAGGGCGCGTTCGGCGAGGGCGCCGTGGCCGATGTCGCGGCGCTTGGGGCCGCGCATGAAGCCCGCCTCCCCCACCGAGAAGGGAGGGAAGTTGTAGTGGTGCCAGTAGAAGCGCTGCTTCTCGAGCCCGAGGGTGTCGAGCCGCATCTCCTCCTTGAGCGTCCCGAGCGAGGCGACCGAAAGCGCCTGCGTCTGGCCGCGGGTGAAGAGGGCCGACCCGTGAGTGCGCGGGGCGACGCCGACCTCGATGGAGATCGGGCGGATCTCGTCGGCACTGCGGCCGTCGGGCCGCTTCTTGTCGACGGCGATGCGGGTGCGTACCACCGACTTCTCGAGCTTCGCGAAGGCGCCCGCCGCAGCGGCACGCTTCGCGGCGTAGTCCTCGGCCTCCTCGGGGCCGGCGTAAGCGGCGAGGACCGCCTCTTCGACCGCGGCGGTGGCGTCCTGGCGCTCGAGCTTGTCCTCGACCTGGGTCGCAGCGTCGAGATCGGCTCCGTGCGAGGACTTGATCTGCTCGACGAGCTCGTCGAGGCTCGGCGGCTGCTCGATGACGAGCTTCTCCTTGCCGGCCTTCTCGGCGAGCTCGCGCTGGAGGGCACAGAGCTTCTTGATCTCCGCGTGGGCGATGTCGAGGGCGTCCAGCACCTCGGCCTCGGTGATCTCGTTGGCGCCGGCTTCGACCATCAGGATGGCCTCGTCGGTTCCCGCGACCACGAGGTCGAGCTCGCAGCCCTCGAGGAGCGTGTCCTCTTCCGGGTTTACGACGAAGCTCCCGTCGACCTTCCCGATCCGGACCGCGCCGACCGGGGTCGGAAGCGGGACCGGCGAGATCATCAGCGCCGCGGAGGCACCGTTCATGGCCAGGATGTCGTAGGGGTGGACGTGGTCGACGCTGAGCGGCATGGCCACCAGCTGCGTCTCGTAGTGCCAGCCCTTGGGGAAGAGCGGCCGGATCGGCCGGTCGATCATGCGGGCGGTGAGGGTGCCCTTCTCGCCGGAGCGCCCTTCGCGCTTGAAGAAGGAGCCGGGGATCTTGCCCGCGGCGTACATCCGCTCCTCGACGTCCACCGTGAGCGGGAGGAAGTCGACGTCGCGCAGGTTGCCGACGGTTGCGGTGCAGAGGACCATGGTGTCGCCCTGGCGGACGACGACCGCGCCGCCGGCCTGCTTGGCCATGCGCCCGGTCTCAAAGGAAATATCGCTGCCGCCGATCTCGGTCGAGACCGTGGTCACAGCTGGAGAACTCATACTTTTTCGTACCTCGCTTCGGGGCCGCCTACGGATCCTGCGGGCCCGGGTCTAAATCACTTTCGGTATCCGATGACCGGATCCTAGCCGGTACGCGGCCCGGGCACGGGCGGGGCGGCTCACCGGCCCTCGGTGACCTCCGGGGGCAGCTCGGTCACCAGGCTTCCGTCCACGAGGAAGGAGGGGGTCGTGATGGCGCCGGCGCGCAGGGCCTCCGAGGTCTGGTCGGCGACGATCGCGAGGACCGCCAGGGAGCGCCGGTCGGCATCGAAGCGCTCCGTGGACAGGCCGAGCTCTTCGCAGAGCCGCCAGAGCTGAGGATCGTCGGTCCGTCCAGGGTCGGCAAAGAGGGCATCGTGAAAGGGCCAGAAGGCTCCCTGGGCGGCAGCGGCCTCCGCGGCGGCCCCGAGCGGAACCGCGCGGCGGTGGCGGCTGGAGATCGCCAGGTGGCGGAAGTGCACCCGCGCCCTGGCTGACTTCAGCTTCCCGGCAGCGACGGCGCAGTCGGGACAGGTGAAGTCGGCAAAGAAGACGACTGGCGGCCCGTCCGCGGGACCCCGGACGTGGTCCTCGGGGCCAGGGGGCCGGCAGTCGGCGCTGGTCAGGTCGCGCATCGCGGCGAGGTTAGTCCAGCCGGTGCCCGGTTCCGTAGGAGTAGGCGTGAAGGTTCACGTACTCGAGCGCCACCAGGAGCTGGAAGGGACCCCGGAGGAGGTCTTCCCCTTCTTCGCCGACGCCCACAACCTCGAGGCAATAACCCCTCCCCTGCTGCGCTTCCGCGTCCTCACCCCCCGCCCCATAGACATGCACGCCGGGACGCTGATCGAGTACCGGCTTCGCGTCCACGGGATGCCGGTGCGCTGGAAGACCCGGATCGAGGAGTGGAACCCGTCCACGCGGTTCGTCGACCGCCAGCTGAGCGGCCCCTACCGCCTCTGGCACCACACCCACACCTTCGAGCCGCTTCCCGGCGGACGGACGCTGATGGCCGACGTCGTCCGCTACTCGGTCGGCTATGGCCCGGCCGGCGAGCTGGCGTGGCGCCTGTTCGTCAGGGCAGACGTGGAGAAGATCTTCGACTACCGGGCCGAGGTCATCGGGCCGCTGCTGGCGGCCGATATCCAGCGCCGCGCGGCAGCTCAGACGGCCTGAAGGCCGTCGAAGATGAGGTTGACGCCGGGCAGGTCGCCGGGCGTGTCGGCAAGGTGGCTCCAGGCGACGCGGCCGTCGGGGCCGACGATCACCAGAGCGCGGTTGCTCATCCCGCCCGGCTCGAAGTAGGCACCAAACACCCGGCAGGCCTCTCCCTTGGGCTCAAAGTCGGAAAGCTGGGGAATGTCGACGCCCAGCTTCTCGCGGAAGGCGGCCTGGGAGAAGCCCGGATCGGTCGAGACGCCGTAGATCACCGCGTCCTGGGCGGTGATCTCGGGGAGGGCCTCGTTGTAGATCTGGAGCTGGTCGGTGCAGACCGGGCTGAAGGCAAACGGGTAGAAGACGAGGATGGTGGTGGTGCCCTGGAGGTCGGCCTCGGTGAAGTCGGTTCCGTCCTCCCGCTTGAGCGTGAACGCCGGGACCTCGCTGCCGGCGGGAATGATCGTCACTTGCGCAGGCCGAGTTCGGAGACCAGCGCCCGGTAGGCCTCGATGTCTCTCGCCTGCAGGTAGTCGAGAAGCCGGCGGCGGCGACCCACGAGCATCAGCAGCCCGCGGCGCGAAGCGTGGTCCTTGGCGTGGCCGCGCAGGTGCGCGGTGAGGTCCTCGATCCTCTGGGTAAGCAGGGCGATCTGGACGCGGGCGTCGCCGGTGTTGGTGGCGCTGCCCCCGAAGCGCTCGGCAATTTCGGCGGTCTTCTCGGGCGTTAGGGTGCTCATCGGCAACGGACGGTAGCAGGCGCCCTAGCCCCCGGCCAGCAGGTTTCTGGCGTCTTCCACGTCCCTGGCCATCTGCTCGATCAGCTCGTCGACGTCGTCGAAGGCAAGCTCCGGTCGCAGGCGTTGATGGAAGCGCAGCCTGAGCCGGGTTCCGTAAAGGTCCTGGTCGAAATCGATCAGGTGCGCCTCGACCAGCTCCCCCAGCTCGGTCTCGAAAGTCGGGCGCACCCCGATGCTTACCGCGGCAGGCACCTCCGACCCGTCCTCCAGGACCGCCATCGCCGAGTAGACGCCGAAGGCCGGAAGCGACCGGCGCGCATCGGGCTCGATGTTGGCCGTCGGGTAGCCAAGCCCGGTCCCCCGCTGCTCGCCCCGGGCGACCTCGCCGGCCAGCTCGAACGCCGAGCCCAGAAGATCGTTGGCCGCGCCTACGTCCCCTTCGGCGACAAGGTCGCGGATCCACGATGAGCTGACTACCCGGCCGTCGCTCTCCAGGAGCCCGACCACCGCTGTCTCAAAGCTCGGCTGTGCGGCAAGCAGCGCGGCGTCGCCGCCTGCCCCCTTACCGAACCTGAAGTTCTCTCCTACACGGACGCCACTGGCGCCCAGGCGCCCCACCAGGATCTCGTCGATGAACTCCTGGGGCGACTGGGAGGCAAAGCTGCGGTCGAACGGGATGACGACCATCTCCGCGACGCCCAGGCCCTCCAGCAGCTCCGCCTTGCGCGCGGTGTCGGTCAGGAGCCTGGGGGCGCGCTCGGGGGCGAGCACCTCGAGCGGGTGGGGATCGAAGGTGAGGACCGTGTCGGCCTGGCCGATAACCGCCCGGTGGCCGACGTGAACCCCGTCGAAGGTGCCGACCGCGACGGTGCGCGGTCCCGGCTCTGCCTTATCCAGCGGTGTGACCTTCACGGCCTGAACCCTACGACGGGCTTGAGCGTGCCGGCTTCCTCCCCGGATGGGCGGGCTATGGCAATCGCCTCTCCGCCGCCGACCAGCAGCACCTCCCCGGGCGCCTCGCCCCCACCCGGCGCGCTCCAGGCGGCAGGCCGCACCGGGGCAGCCGGCCTCACCGGGCGCCCGTGACCGGCGGCGGTCGCCTCCTCTTCGCCCAGCTCAACGCTCGGCAGGAACGGAAGGCCCTCGGCGATGGGCACGATCCTCGTCGGGTCGGCGTCCTTGAGGAGGAACGGCCCGACGGCGGTTCGGGTCAGCGCCGTCGTGTAGGCGTCGGAGAGGTCCGAGACCAGGGACCTCACGTAGGTTCCCGACGAACAGGAGATCCGAAGGTCCACGAGATCCCCCTGCCTCCCGGTCTCCATGAACTCGTAAACCTCGACCTCCCGGGGAGGCAGGTCGACCTCCTCTCCGGCCCGGGCGAGCTCATAGGCCCGGCGCCCGCCGACGTGGACGGCGCTGAAGGCCGGGGGGCGCTGCATTATCCGGCCCTCCGGGAGCCGGAGCGGCTCGGGCGGCATCCGGCCGGTGTGTTCAAGCTCCCCTTCGGGGTCGCCGGTGGTCGACGTCCAGCCGAGCCTCGCCCTGGCGTCGTAGGCCTTGGGAAGCAGCGTGAACCAGTCCTGCGTGCGGCACGCCCGACCGAGAAGGACCACCAGGAGCCCGGTGGCGAAGGGGTCGAGCGTCCCCGCATGGCCGAACTTGGAGGCGCCGAGCTGCCGCGCCACCGTCCCTGCCGCCCGTCGCGAGCTCTCTCCCGGCGGCTTGTCGGCGAGGACGATCCCGTCCGGCCCGCTACTGCTGTCCGGCGACCTGCTCACTGAGGAAGACGAGCAGCTCGTCGGGAGCCATCGTGGTCCTGAAGCCGGCGGCGGCGGCGTGGCCTCCCCCGCCCCCTTCGCGGGCGATCCGCGAGACGTCGATCGCCCCGTCGCTCGATCGCAGCGAGACGCGCCACTCGCCGGGCGCGGAGTCCCCGAGCTCACGGACCAGGGCGGCAACCCGCGTTCCATCGACCGCGCGCAGGAAGTCGACGATGCCCTCGGTGTGGTCCGAGCTGGCCCCGGTCTCCTCGAAGTCGGCCGCGGTGAGGAATGAGATGGTGAGGGCGCCATCGAGGGGCCGCTGGACCGCGCTCAGGCCGCGGGCGAAGAGCTTCAGCTTGGCCCCGGGCAGGCGCTCGTATATGCGGCGGTAGATCAGGTTGTGGTCGATGCCCGTGGCCAGCAGCTCCTCGGCCATCCGGTGCGACCGCGCGTCGGTGTTGGAATACATGAAGCGCCCGGTGTCGGTCACCAGGCCGACATAGAGCGCCTCGGCTACCGGCGGGGTCAGCTCGGCGCCCAGGCCCCCGATCAGGTCCCAGACGATCTCCGCCGTGCAGGAGGCGCTGCTGTCCACGTAGTTGACGCTCCCGAAGGCGGTGTTGTCGTGGTGGTGGTCGATGTTCACGAGCGTCGGCGGGAGCGAATCCGGTGAGAACAGCGAACAGCGCTCGGCATTGCCGCAGTCCAGCAGCACGACCACCCGCTCGGATAGTTCGTCGGGCACGGCGGTCGTCACGGCGGAGACGTCGAGCCAGTCGTACTCGTACGGCATCGGCAGGTCGTCCGGGCCGATGTGCACCGCGACATCCTTGCCCAGCCCCTCGAGCAGCCAGCCCAGGGCCAGCAGCGAGCCGATCGCATCCCCGTCGGGGTGCTCGTGCGTGGCGAGGATCAGGGAGTCGGCCCCGAGCAGCGCGTCGAGGGCCTCGGCCCGTGCGGTTGCCGTCTCGGCGGTGCTCACCGTTCGCCCCGCTCCTCGCTGCGCAGGATCTGCTCTACCCGCTCGGCCTGCGCGGCAGTCTCGTCAAGCCGGAAGCTGAGGGTTGGCGTTCTCTTCATTCGGAGCTGGCTGGCGATCTGCGCCTGCAGGCGGCCGTGGGCGGACTGCAGGCCCTCGATGGCCGCAGCCCCGGCCTCTTCGTCCCCCATGACGCTGACGAAGACCTCGCTCTGGCGCAGGTCGGGGCTGGTGCGGACGTCGGTGATGGTCACGAAGCCTACCCGCGGATCGGATACGTAGGTCCCGACCCCCTCGGCCACGACCTCGCGGATCACCTCGTCGACCCGTCGCATTCGGTGGCTCATGCCGGTGGGGTGCCGTCCGGGCCGTGAGGCGGCCCGGTCAGCTGAGCTCGCGCTCGACCTCGCGCGTGTCGAAGACCTCGATGACGTCGCCCTCCTTGACGTCCTGGAAATTCTCGAGGGTGATGCCGCACTCCATCCCCTCCGTGACCTCGCGGGCGTCTTCCTTGAAGCGTTTGAGGCTGTCGACCTTGGTCTCGTAGACCACCGAGCCGTCCCGGATCACCCGCGCCCGGGCGTTTCGCATGACCTTGCCCGACACGACCTTGCAGCCCGCGATCGTCCCCACCTTGGACGCCTTGAAGGTCTGGAGGACCTCGGCGCTGCCTACCTCCACCTCGACCTCTTCGGGCTCGAGCATGCCGGTCATGGCGCCGCGCAGGTCGTCGAGGGCGTTGTAGATCACCGAGTAGGTGCGGATCTCCACCCCCTCCCGCTCGGCGTTTCCACGGGCCTCGCCGACCGGCCGCACGTTGAAGCCCAGGATGACGGCGTCGGAGGCGGCGGCAAGCATTACGTCGGATTCGTTGATCCCGCCGACGCCGCGGTGGATGATGTTGACCGCGACCTCCTTCTGCGGCAACTTGGCGATCTCGTCCTCAAAGGCCTCCAGCGAGCCGGAGACGTCGGCCTTGAGCACGAGGTTGAGGTCCTTGAGCTCGCCCTCCTTGATCTCGGTGAAGAGATCGTCGAAGGAGACCTTGCGGCCCGAGCGCCGGGCCTGCGCCTCGTTCTTGAGTCGCGTGGCGCGCTCCTCGGCCTGCTGGCGCGCCGAGCGGTCGTCCTCGGCCACGACCACGAATTCGCCGGCGTCGGGTACGCCATCGAAGCCGAGCACCTCCACGGGGTCGCCGGGACCGGCCGCAGGGCAGTCGTTGCCGTTGTAGTCGTGCATCGCTCGGACCTTGCCCCAGTGGGCACCGGCCACGAGCGGATCGCCCACATTCATCGTTCCCCGCTGGACCAGCACCGTCACCACGGGGCCGCGCCCGGGGTCGAGCCGGGACTCGACGATCACTCCACTGGCGCGCGCGTCGCGGTTGGCCTTCAGGTCGGCAAGGTCGGCAACCACGAGCAGGGTCTCCAGCAGGCTGTCGATCCCCTCGCCGGAGCGTGCCGAGACGTCCACGTACTCGGTGTCCCCGCCCCATTCCGCCGGCTGGAGCTTGCGCTCGGTCATCTCGGTGCGCACCCGCGTCGGGTCGGCGCCCTCCTTGTCGATCTTGTTGACCGCGACCACGATCGGCACGCCGGCGGCGCGGGCGTGGTCGATGGCCTCGTCGGTCTGCGGCTTGGGCCCGTCGTCGGCGGCGACGACGATCACCGCCACGTCGGTCACCTGCGCCCCTCGCGCCCTCATGGCGGTAAAGGCCTGGTGGCCGGGCGTGTCCAGGAAGGTGATCGAGTGGCCGTCGTGGTGGACCTGGTAGGCACCGATGTGCTGGGTGATCCCCCCGGCCTCGCCGGCCACCACCTCGGTCTCGCGGATCGCGTCCAGCAGCGAGGTCTTGCCGTGGTCGACGTGGCCCATGACCGTGATCACCGGCGGCCGTTCCACCATCTCGGCCCCGGAGTCGTCGAAGACGATCTCCTCGGCGGCCTCCTCGGCGGCAGAGACGATCTCGACCTCCTTGTCGAAGGTCTCGGCCAGAACGAGGATCGCCTCGTCCGAAAGCGTCTGGGTCAGGGTCGCCATCTCCCCCATTCCCATCAGCTCCTTGATGACGTCGGGTACCGGGACCCCCAGGTATTCGGCCACGTCCTTGACCGTCGAGCCCGAGTTGACCCGGATTACGTCGGTCGCGCTCTGCGCCGAGGTGTCCAGCGGCTCGAGCGGAGTGTCGTCCAGCCTCCGGCGGCCCCTGCGGCGCGGCCTGCGCTGGGGAAAGCCCCCGGGCGGCGGCGGGCCGCCAGGCCGGCGGGAGGCCTGGGAGTCGATGACGACCCGGCGCTTGCCCCCGGGAAGCGCTCCGGGCTTGGGACCATCCTGGCGCTTGGGCTTCTCGGGCTGGGCGATGATCTTCGGCCCGAGCTGCTCCTCCTGGTCGGGCGACGGGGTCCTGGGGGCCTCTTCCTCCTACTCCGTCGGCTTGGCCGCTGCTGCGGGCTTCGGCGGCTCCTCGGCGGCCCTGGGCTTGGGCGGTGGCGGCCCGGCGGAGGCCCGGTCCGAGCCCTTGGGCTTCGGGGCCGGCGGAAGCGCCGGCTCGCGGGCGGCGCCCTTGCCGCTCGGGGTGGCCGGGGCGGGAGCGTCGGGTTCGAAGACGCGCTGGTCGCCCTCCCCGGCCTCGGTTTCGGGAGAAGGGGCAGGTGCCCTGGGAGCCGGCCTGGCGGCCGGGGCCTTGGTCGTGGCGGCGCTCTTGGCCGCACCCGTGGTCGCGGACGGGGCTTCCCCCTTCAGGACGCGCAGGGCCACGTCTTCGTCGATGCTGGACGCGGCCGCCGTCACTTCGTAGCCGGCGGCAACGAGCGCCTCGAGGACCTCCTTGCTCGAGAGGTTCTGTTCCTTGGCTATTTCGTGTACGCGCTTGTTGGCCATTCGCTGTCTAAATCCTAAGCCGATGCCCTCGCCGGAGGGGGCGGGTTCAGGACGCCTCTCCTTCTTCTTCCGGCTCGCCTTCGCCCTCGCCATCCTCATCGGCTTCGGGCGCTTCGGAGGCGTCCGGCGTTTCCTCGGCTTCGTCGGGGACGTCCGGGCCGCCGCCGGCGCCCTCGGTCGCCTCCTCGTCGGGTGCCTCAGCCGGCTCCCCGGCGGGCGTGTCCCCGTCTTCGGGGGCGTCCTCACCGTCGCCGGCAGGCTCTTCCTCCGCGGCGGCCAGGGCGGCGGCCTCCTCCTCGGCGGCAGCAGCTGCCGCGGCCTCCTCGGCGACCCGGCGGGCCTCCTCCTCGGCCTGCGCCGCCGCCACCTTCGCCTCGATCTCGGAGATGCGGGCCTCGTGGGCGGACCGGTCGAAGCCCTCGGAGGCGAACTCCTCGACCTCTGCTTCCGAGAGCTCGGCTACCAGCGCCACCGAATTCCCCTCGAAGGCGCCGAGCGCCATGTGGGCCGGCAGGCCGCAGTACGAGGTGCCGGGAAGGGCGGCGTTCGGGCAGCGGCGGCCGTGTGAGAGAACCGCCAGGCAGCGACCCCCGGCCTCCTCGACCTCGCCTTCCTCGCCGCCTCCCTCGCTGGCGAACTCCGTTTCGGAGCGGATATCGATCCGCCAGCCGGTAAGGCGCGCCGCGAGCCTGGCGTTCTGTCCCTCCCGGCCGATAGCCAGGGCGAGCTGGTCGTCGGGGACGATTACGGTCGCCTGGCGGGCCTCGTCGTCGACGAGCACCTCACGGACCCGCGCCGGGGAGAGGGCCTTGGCGACGAAACGCGCCGGCTCGTCGTTGTAGGGGATGATGTCGATCTTCTCGCCCCGCAGCTCGGATACGACCATGCGGACCCGGGAACCGCGCGGGCCGACACAGGCGCCCACCGGGTCGACGCCGTCGGCGTAGGAGACCACCGCAATCTTGGAGCGGTACCCGGGCTCCCGGGCGACGTTGGCCACCTCGACCAGGCCGTCGGCAATCTCGGGCACCTCGAGCTCGAACAGCGCCTTGATCAGCTCCGGGTCGCGGCGGCTGAGGATGATCGAGGGTCCCTTGGTCGAGTCGGAGACCTCCTTGATGACGGCCTTGACGCGCTGGCCGTGGTCGTAGCGCTCTCCGTCCACCTGCTCCGAGCGGGGCAGCAGCGCCTCCACCCTTCCCCCGACCCCGAGCTGAACCAGGGTGTAGCGCGAGTCGGACTGCTGCACGATGCCGTTGATCAGCTCGCCGACGCGGTCCTGGTACTCCTCGAACATGATGTCGCGCTCGGCCTCGCGGACTCTCTGAAGGATCACCTGCTTGGCCGTCTGGGCCGCGATACGGCCAAAGTCGTCGGGGGTGACGTCCCGCTCCTCGATCTGGTCACGGTGCTCGGCGAACTTCTCCTGCGTGATCTCCGGCTCCTCGGGCTCCACGAACTCGCCGGTGTCGGGGTCAAGGTAGGTGCCCTCGTCGATCGCCTCGACGATCAGCTGCGCCTCGAGCCGCTCGGGGACGATCAGCTCGATAACCCTGTAGTCGCCGGTCTGCGGGTCGAGCTGCACCCGGGCGTACTTCACGGCACTGGGCTGCTTCATGTAGGCGGAGAGGAGCGCGTCCTCCAGGGCGGCGATCAGCCGGTCTGGGCTGATCCCCTTCTCGTTGGCCAGGGCGGTCATCGCCTCGATGATGTCGGTGGACATGCTGGTTACTCCTCGATGAGGTTTGCTCGTTTGACCTGCTCGTACGGCACCGTGGCCACGCCTTCGGGGCCACTGATGGTGACTTCGTCATCACCGGCGGCGGTTATCTCCCCGGTGATCGTTCCCCCGTCTCCTTCAAGCTTCAGCCGGGCGCGGCGACCGGAAAAGCGCCGGTAGTGCGAGGGGCGGGTAAGCGGCCGCCGGGTCCCGGGTGACGAGACCTCGAGCGCGTACTGCTCCCGGAGCTCGCCGAGGTCGCCGGTGACGGCCTCGCAGAGATCGAGGGTCACACCCTCGGGGTGGTCGATGGTCACGCGCAGCGCGCCGGGACCGGAGGGTTCGACCAGCACCACCTCGACGTCCGGCCGGGTCCCCGCGAGCCTTCTTTCTATGTCTTCCTGGAGGTCGGTATTCATGGTTTTGGGGCAAAAAAAAGTGGGCGTTCGCCCACTTCCGGTCCTGCCTGAGCGGTCGCCCGCCCGTTCGAAAGCACTAAACCAAAGATAGCACCGGGACCCGGGCCCGTGGCAGATCCTGCGGCAGCGGCCGGCTCAGGCAGCCAGGCGCCGGGATGCGTCGCGGTAGGCGACGTAATCCCCGCGCTCGGGCCTCAGGCAGGCGGCGATCGCCAGCGGCTGGCAGGCCTTGCCGTGCTGGCCCAGCTTCTGCAGGGAGCGCCCGAGGCAGAACAGCGCGTAGTCGTTCACCGGGGAGATCTCCACGACCGCCTCGAACTCCCCGGCGGCGTCGCGGTAGCGCTGGGCGCCGAAATAGGCGCGGCCGAGGGCCTCGCGGACCGAGGCCTTCCCGGGGTCGAAATCACGGGCCCTGGCCAGGGGGAGGATCGCCGCATGGTGGTCGCCGCTCTCGAGCAGCTCGCACCCGGAGCGGTAGTCCTCGTATGCGTCGTTTGCGGCCACGCGTAAAGCGTAGCGGCGGCTCAGGCCTTCGCGCGCCGCTTCGACTCGAGCAGGCGCGAGCAGTACGCGAGGATGCCGTCGGCGATCTCGCGCTTGGGGGCCATCGGCAGGTGGATGGCCTCTCCGGGCCCGACGACGGTCACCTCGTTGGCCGTGCTGTCGAAACCGATCTCGGCGCGCGAGACGTCGTTGAGCACCACCGCGTCGACTCCCTTGCGCTCCAGCTTCTCCCTGGCCCGCTGCTCCCCGCCCTCGCCGTGCTCGGCGGCAAAGCCAACGATCACCTGGCCGGGGCGCCGGCCTGCGGCCAGGCCGGCGAGCACGTCCTCGGTGGCCGAAAGCTCGATCGTCAGGCCCTCGCCGGAGCGCCGCAGCTTGCCGGAGGGCGCCGCCTCGTTGCGGTAGTCGGACACCGCCGCGGCCATGAGCAGCAGGTCGGCCTCGGGAAAATGCTCCCGGCAGGCGCAGGCGAGGTCGTCAACGGTCTCGACAGCTAGGACGGTGGCACCGGCCGGCGCCTCCAGCGCCGGGTTGGCGGCGATCAGGGTCACCTGGGCCCCGAGCTCCAGGGCCGCCTCGGCCAGGGCGAAGCCCATCCGGCCCGAGGAGCGGTTCCCGATGAATCGCACGTCGTCGATCGGCTCGCGGGTTCCGCCTGCCGTGACCAGGACCCGGAGGCCGTCCCACGGGCGCGGGCCGCTGGGTACCTCGGCCTCGGCGGCGGCGAGGATCACCGGCGGCTCGGCGAGCCGGCCCTCCCCCCACTCCCCGCGGCTGGCCAGCGAGCCTTCCCCGGGTTCGATGACGTTCACCCCGCGCTGGCGCAAGACCTCGACGTTTGCGGCGGTCGCCGGGTGTCGCCACATGTTGTGGTTCATTGCCGGGGCAACCACCAGCGGGCAGACGGAGGCGAGGGCGCTACTGGTGAGCAGGTTGTCGGCAAGGCCCGTGGCCAGCTTGGCGATTGTGTTGGCGGTCGCCGGGGCCACCACGAAGACGTCGGCATTTCGCACCAGTTCGAGGTGGTTGAGCGGCTCGTGCGCCGGAAGCTCCTGCCCGGGGAAGGCTCCACGGGAGGGGTCGCTCTCCCACTCGGTGGTGAGGACGGGAGCGCCGGTGAGAGCCTCGAAGGAGGCCGTGCCGACGAACCGGGTCGAGGATTCGGTCTGGATCACGCGGACCGAGTGGCCCGCCGCGGTGGCCAGGCGTACGAACTCGAGCGCCTTGTAGGCGGCAATTCCTCCGGTGACGCCAAGCAGTATCCGGGCCATGGGTGGCTCCGGGAGAGAGCCCTGGGGCTCAGTCCGGGTAGCTGTACTTGACCTTGCCCTCGGCGATCTCCTCGAGGGCGATGGTCAGGTAGTTGTTGGAGCTGGAAGGCACCATCGGCGGAACGAACTCCTCGAAGGTCCCCTCACCCAGGGCGTGGTAGTAGCTGTTGATCTGGCGGGCACGCTTGGCGGCGACGATCACCGTGGCGTAGTTGGAATCAACCTCTTCGAGCAGGGTGTCGATGCGGGGCGAAATCATGAGCCCGATTCTACTCCCTCGGCTACGGCCTCCCGGACGATCTCCTCCAGCTCGCCGGTCGCGCGGTCGAGGTCGTCATTGACCACGACCCGGGTGAACTCCCCCTGGGCCTCCATTTCGTCCTGCGCCGCGGCGAGGCGACGCGCGATGGTCTGCGGTGAGTCGGTGCCCCGCTTCTCGAGCCTCTCGCGCAGGTCGCCGGGCGAGGGGGGCGCGATGAACACCTGCAGGGCGCCGGGCAGGGTCTCCCGTATCTGCCTTGCCCCCTGCACCTCGATCTCCAGCAGGACGGCTTCGTCGCCGGGCACGCTGCCCAGCTGCTCGCGAAGCGTGCCGTACCGCTCGCCGGCGTAGTCGGCGTGCTCGACGAAGGCGTCGGCCTCCACCAGCTCGGCAAAGCGGTCATGGCTCAGGAAGAAGTAGTCCACGCCGTCGACCTCTCCGGGCCTCGGCGACCGAGTCGTCGCGGAGATGCTCAGGCGAAGGCCGTCCATGCGCTCGCGGAGGGCGCCGATCAGCGTCCCCTTGCCTACCCCCGAGGGGCCCGTGATGACAACCACCAGCGCCATCGGCGGCAGGTTAGGCGATGGTCCGGCGCTAGCCCAGACGTGCGCGCAGCAGGGCTACGAGCTCTGTGCGCTGGCGGTCCGAGAGGCCGCCAATGGTCTTGCTCGGGGAGATCCGGACCTGCTGCAGGACCTTGTTGGCCTTCACGCGCCCGTACTTGGGAACGGCCAGGAGCATGTCGAAAACCTTCGCCGTCTCGAGGTAGTCCGGCGGCGACTCGAGGAGCTGGTCGATGCGCACCTTGCCGCCCCGCAGGTCGCGCTTGAGCTGGGCGCGGCGGGTGCGAATGTGGTTGGCCCTCTCGAGCGCCTCCATCCTCTGGGTCTGTGACCTTCCGGGTGCCGCCGAGGTGCTGCTGGTCTTGCTGTCGGTCGCCGGGGTCACGGAGCGGCAACCATACACCCTCGTCACGGAGCGATGCCGGTGAGGCAAAAATTCGGGTGGACCTCAAGTTGAGGTCGACGGTGGCCTCGCGGCGGCGCGGGGCCCACCGACCGGCCGCCGGCCCCCGGGGCTCAGCCCAGCCCGTCGGCGATCGTCGCGCCGGCCAGAGGGTCGCGGAAGCTTTCGGTCCCGACGGCCACGAGCGTGGCTCCGGCGGCGAGGAACTCGCGAGCGTGGCCGGCGTTCGAAACTCCGCCCATGCCGACGACCGGGAGCCCGGTCGACGAGGCCACCGCCTCGACCTGGGAGAGGGCGACGGCGCGGATGGCCGGGCCGGAAAGGCCTCCGCGGCCGGCGCCCAGCCACGGGTCTCCGGGGCGGTCGGGATGAGGCGCCCACGCCCTGAGGGTGTTGACGAGCGAGAGGGCGTCGGCCCCTGCGGCCTCGGCGGCGCGCGCGATCTCGGCTACGTCGGTGACGTTGGGCGTCAGCTTCACGATCAGGGGCTTGGAGAGGCGGGGACGGACCGCTTCCAGGAGCGCTGTCAGCTCCGAGGGGTCCGAGCCGATGTCCAGCCCGGTCCTGACGTTTGGGCACGAGACGTTCAGCTCGACGGCAGCGATCTCCGGACGGGGTTCAACCCGGTCGTACAGCTCCCCCACCTCGGCCGCGGAGGAGCCCATCACGTTGGTGAACAGCGGTACACCGAGGCTCGAAAGCTCCGGGAGGTCGGCCTCCAGGTAGCCGTCGACGCCGGGACCGGGAAGGCCGATCGAGTTGATCATTCCCGCAGGCGTCTCGTACAGGCGCGGAGGCGGGTTCCCCGCGCGCGGTTCGAGCGTGATCGTCTTGGAGACGAAGGCCGCGAACGGGAACCGCTCGCGGACCGCCTCCCCGAAGGCGAGGACCGCCGCCTTGAGGTCGAAGGTGCCCGAGCCGTTGATTACGGCGTGGCGCAGGGGGATGCCGCAGAAGTCGACCGGCTTCATCCGTAGGCGACCTCCCAGCCGTCGGCCAGGAGCGCGCCGTCCAGCACCGGGCCGTCGACGCACAGGCGGGAATAGCCCCCCGTCGCCATCGGGACCACACAGCCGTAGCAGGCACCGAAGCCGCAGGCCATGCCCGACTCGAGGGCGAGCTGGGCTCCGGCCCCGCGCGAGCCGCACAGGTCCCTGACTGCCGCGAGCATGCCCGGAGGACCGCAGGCGTACACCTGCGCTTCCGGAGCTCCGTCGAGGATCCCCGCCAGCAGCTCGACCGCGTTGCCGGCGTGGCCGTCGCTGCCGTCGTCGGTCGCTACCAGTGCGCCCGGTATGAGGGCTGCCGCGCGGGCGTGGTCGGCGTCACGAAAGCCCAGCGCACAGGGCGCATCACCGCCCAGGGCTCCGGCCAGCATGACCATCGGGGCAACGCCGATCCCTCCCGCGCAGATCACCGGTGTGGCCGCGCCCGGTGGGCGAAAGCCGCGACCGAGAGGCCCCAGGGCCAGGAGCGTGTCGCCGGGCTGCGCCTCGCAGAGTTCGGTGGAACCGGGCCCGACCGCCTCGAGCATGAAGTCCAGCATCCCCTGGCCGGCCCGCATCACCGAGATCGCCCGCGGGAGGTAGGGCCGCTCGTCGGCTCCCCCTCCCCAGCGGCCGGCCATGGTGAGCATGTAGAACTGCCCCGGCGCCGGGATCGGCCCGTCCGGGTCCTCGGCGGCCACCACGACGTAGGGCCCCTCCTCGCGCCGCTCGGCGATCCGGAGCTCCCGCCTCTCAAGGGGAGCCGGGCCGTAGCGTCCTTCCCCGGGCAGGCCGGCGCTCACGCGGCGCTCTCCACGGCGCCGGGCTCCATGTGCAGCTCCTGCAGGGAGAGAACCTCGGCCTCGCCCTGGCGGGCCGCGGCGATCGCCCGGACCGCGGCCAGGCCGCCGGAGAGGGTGGTCAGGCAGGGGATGCCCCGCGCCACCGCGGCGCGGCGGATCTGCCAGCCGTCGCTCCTGGCGCCCGAGCCGGTGGGCGTATTGACCACCAGGGTCACATCGCCGCTCTCGATCATGTCGACGACGTTCGGGGAGCCCTCGCCGATCTTCTTCAGGCCCTCGGCGGGTACCCCCATCCGCTCGAGCGCCTCGCGGGTGCCACTGGTGGCGACGATCCGGAACCCGAGGTCGTGGAGCGTCTGGCCGATGGCCACCGCGCCCGCCTTGTCGGAGTCGGTGACCGTGATAAAGGCGCAGCCTCCGTCGGGAAGTCGCGCCCCGGCGGCCGCCTGGGCCTTGGCGAACGCCGTCGGGAAGTCGCGGGCGACGCCCATCACCTCCCCGGTGGAACGCATCTCGGGCCCCAGCAGCGCATCGGCCCCGTCGAAGCGGTCGAACGGCATTACCGCCTCCTTCACCGCAACGTGGCTGTGGCCCATCGGGTCCTCCGGGAGGTCGAGCTCGGCGATGCTCTCGCCGAGCATGATCCGGCAGGCCATCTTGGCCAGCGGCACGCCGATCGCCTTGCTCACGAACGGCACCGTGCGCGAGGCCCTCGGGTTGGCCTCGATCACGAAGAGCTCGGCGCCGTAGACGGCAAACTGGACGTTGCAGAGACCTACCACCCCGAGCTTGAGGGCCAGGCCGGCCGCCTGCGAGCGGATCTGGTCGAGCATTGCGGGACCGAGCGAGTGGGGCGGCAGCACGCAGGCGCTGTCGCCGCTGTGGATGCCGGCCTCCTCGACGTGCTGCATGATGCCGCCGACCCACGCCTGCTCGCCGTCGCAGAGCAGGTCGACATCGACCTCGATCGCGTTCTCGAGGAAGCGGTCCAGATAGATGGCCCGGCCGTCGTCGCGCACGTTGCGGGCCAGGTAGTCCTCGAGCCCGTCGGTGTCGTAGACGATCTCCATCGCCCGTCCCCCGAGCACGTAGCTGGGCCTCACCAGGAGCGGGAAGCCGACCTTGCCGGCAGCGTCGATCGCCTCCTCGACCGAGTGGGCCTCGGCGTACGGCGGCGCCTGGTAGCCGAGCTCGTCGAGCAGCCGGCCAAAGCGCCCGCGGTCCTCGGCGAGATCGATCGCCTCCACGTCGGTGCCCAGCAGCGGCACCCCGGCCTCGGCCAGGCCGGCGGCGAGCTTGAGCGGCGTCTGCCCGCCGAACTGGAGGATGACCCCCTCGGGCTTCTCCACTGCCGCCACGGCGAGGACGTCATCGAGGGTCAGCGGCTCGAAGTAGAGGCGGTCGGAGGTGTCGTAGTCGGTTGAGACCGTCTCCGGGTTGCAGTTGACCATCACCGCGTCCCGGCCGGAGGCGCGCACGGTCATGGCGGCGTGGACGCAGCAGTAGTCGAACTCGATGCCCTGACCGATCCGGTTGGGCCCTGCCCCGAGGATCATCACCGAGGGCTTCTCCCCGCGCTCGACCTCGTCGGCCGGATGCCGGTCCCACCCCGAGTAGAAGTAGGGGGTGCGGGCCTCGAACTCCGCTGCGCAGGTGTCGACGGCCCGGAACGACCGCTCTCCCTCGAAGGGGGCCTCGGGGTTCAGGGCCAGGTCGCGCAGCTCCTCGAGGAACCACCGGTCGATCGACGTCCTCGCGTGGGCCTCGTCGACGCTCAGCCCCTCGGCGAAGGCCGCCATCAGGCAGTCGAACCGGTCGGCCCCCGGAACGGCAAGGCCGTCCAGAAGCGTCTCGAGCGACTGGCCGGCGGTTTCAGCGGCCGAGTCGAGCTCGCGGCTGCGCATGGCCTTGGCGAAGGCCTGCTTGAAGGTCCGCCCGATTGCCATCGCCTCTCCCACGCTCTTCATGTGGGTGGAAAGGCGCGGGTCGGCGCCCTCGAACTTCTCGAAGGCGAACCGGGGCCACTTGACGACGACGTAGTCGATGGTGGGCTCGAAGCTGGCCGGCGTCAGCTCGGTTATGTCGTTGGGTATCTCGTCGAGCGTGTACCCGACGGCCAGGCGGGCGGCGATCTTGGCGATCGGGAACCCGGTCGCCTTCGAGGCCAGCGCCGACGAGCGCGAGACCCTGGGGTTCATTTCGATCACGAGGATCTCGCCGCTCTCCGCGTTGACGGCGAACTGGACGTTCGAGCCCCCGGTCTCGACTCCCACGGCCCGGATAACGGTGAGGGCCTGGTCCCGGAGCTGCTGGTAGAGGGCGTCCGGAAGGGTCTGCTGCGGAGCCACCGTCACCGAGTCCCCGGTGTGGACGCCCATCGGGTCGATGTTCTCGATCGAGCAGACGATCACGCAGTTGTCGGCGCCGTCGCGCATCACCTCGAGCTCGAACTCGCCCCAGCCCAGGACCGACTGGTCGATCAGGACCTGCCCGATCGGAGAGGCCTCGAGGCCCCGGGAGACGATCGCTTCGAACTCCTCCTCCGAGCGGGCGATTCCCCCGCCGCGGCCGCCGAGGGTGAAGGCCGGGCGGATGATCGCCGGCAGGCCCACCTCGGCGAGCTGCTCCCGGGCCTCCCCGAGGGTGGTCGCGATGGCGCTGGCCGGCATGCTGAGCCCGGCTCCCTCCATCGTCTCGCGAAAACGCTCCCGGTCCTCGGCGCGGTCGATCGCCTCGTAGTCGGCGCCGATCAGTTCGACGCCGAAGCGCTCCAGCGTGCCGTCCTCGGCCAGCGCCTTGGCCAGGTTCAGCGCGGTCTGGCCCCCAAGGGTCGGCAGCAGGGCGTCGGGCCGCTCCTTCTCGATCACCGCAGCCACCGGGCCGGGCAGCAGGGGCTCGACGTAGGTCGCGTCGGCAAACTCGGGGTCGGTCATGATCGTGGCCGGGTTCGAGTTGACGAGCACCACCTCGTAACCCTCTTCGCGCAGGACCTTGCAGGCCTGAACCCCGGAGTAGTCGAACTCGGCCGCCTGGCCGATGACGATCGGCCCGGAACCGATGATCATGATGCGGCGGATGTCGTCCCGGCGCGGCATCAGGCGGCCTCGAGCTGCTCGAGAAAGCGATCGAAGAGGTAGAGCGAGTCGTGGGGCCCGGGGCCGGCCTCCGGGTGGTACTGGACCGTCGCGCCGGGCACGTCGAGGAGGCGCAGCCCCTCCACGGTGCGGTCGTAGAGGTTCACGTGGCTCAGCTCGGCGGCGCCGAAGTCGGTATCCCAGCGCACCGGCTCGTCCTGCTCGACCCGGAGCCCACCGTCGGGGGCTGCGACGGCAAACCCGTGGTTCTGGGAGGTGATTTCGATCTTCCCGGTCTCGAGGTCCTTGACCGGGTGGTTTGCGCCGCGGTGCCCGAACGGGAGCTTGAAGGTCTCCAGGCCGAGGGCCCGGCAGCAGAGCTGGTGGCCCAGGCAGATCCCGAAGACCGGCTTCCTGCCGATAACGCCCCGGACGGTCTCCACGACGTATCCGAGCGCGGCGGGGTCTCCCGGGCCGTTGGCCAGGAAGACGGCGTCCGGGTCGCCGGCCAGCAGCTCCTCGGCGCTGACATCCGGCGGGTGCAGGTCCAGCCTGATTCCCCGGGCGACCATCTGGCCGACGATCGACCGCTTGATCCCCGTGTCGATGGCCGCCACCCGCGGCCCGCTCCCGTCCGCCCCTTGGTGGACGACCTCCCGGGTCCCCACCTCGCGGGCCAGGTCGCGGCCTTCCATCGGGGGCTCGGCCTCGACCATCGCGGCGGCCGACGCCTCGTCCTCAGTAGCGAAGATTCCCCCGCGCATCGAGCCGCGGCTGCGCAGGTGGCGCACGAGCGAACGCGTGTCCACGCCGCTGATCGCCGGGATTCCCCTGCCGGCCAGCCAGTCGAGCCAGCCCTCCCGGGCGGCGGGGGCGTCGTCCCGGTTTACGGCCTCGCGCATCACCACCCCGTTTACGTGGACGGCTTCGCTCTCCATGGCCGCTTCGCTCACTCCGTAGTTGCCGATCAGCGGGTAGGTGAAGGCGAGCACCTGTCCCGCAAAGGAGGGGTCGGTGACCGACTCCTGGTAGCCGCTCATTCCGGTCGTGAAGACCATCTCGCCGACGCCCGGCGACTGTGCCCCGCAGAGCTCGCCCTCGAAGCGCGTGCCGTCCTCGAGAAGGACGAACCCGGGACGATTCACTTGATCATTCCCTGGAACTCGCGAAAGCCGTCGGCGTCGGCCGATCCGAGGAGCTCGAAGCCGACGGCCTCCGTGGTGGTGGGAGCGATGCCCGCGAGGGCCATTCTCGCCATCGCCGCATCGCGGTCGGCCGGCATGCGCGAGCCGGTCGCGTCCGCCACCACCTGCACCGCGACCCCCTGACCGGCCAGGGCCAGGGCCGTCTGCTGGACGCAGACGTGGGTCTCGACCCCGCACAGCACCGCGTTGGGGCGCCCCTGAAGGTCGAAGCCGCCGGCGCCGGTGGCCGGGAAAGAGGTCTTCTCGAGGGGATCGAACCCCTCAAGCGCTTCGGCGACCTGCGGAACGGTTGGCCCCAGGCCCTGCGGGTACTGCTCGGTGACCACGACCGTCCATCCCAGGAGCGAGGCGGTGCGGGCCAGGATCGAGGCCCTCTCCACGATTCCCTCCCAGCCCCCGATTGCCGGGGCAAAGCGTTCCTGGAGGTCGACGATGACCAGGGTCGAGTTGCCCGGAGTCAGCATTTCCACCGCGCTCAACCCTGGAGCTCCGGCTCGGGAGCGGCGCTGAGCGCAAAACCGCGGTCCCGGTAGGCGACGGCGCCACCGACGATGGTCATGACCACCCTCCCGGTCAGCCGCCGCCCCCCAAAGGCGCAGTTGTCGGAGCGGCTTTCGTAACCGTCGGCACCCACCACCCACTCACGCTCGAGGTCGATCAGCGCCAGGTCGGCCGGCGCTCCCGGCTGAATGGTGGGGGCAGGAAGCCCGAAGATGGCCGCCCCGGCATTCATCCGCTCCAGCAGCGTCCCGAGCCCGATCAGGCCGGGCACGACGAGCTCGTCGTAACAGGCGGCGAAGGCGCTCTCCAGCCCGGTGGTGCCCATCGGCGCCTGCTCGAAAGGGACCTCCTTCTCGTGCGGGGCGTGAGGGGCGTGATCGGTGGCGATGCAGTCGACCGTTCCCGAGCGCAGGCCGTCGATGAGCGCCTGGCGGTCGGCCTCGGTGCGCAGCGGCGGGTTCATCTTCATCCGGGTGTCGAGCGTCCGGACGTCCTCGTCGGTGAAGCAGAGGTGGTGCGGGCTGGCCTCGCAGGTGATCCGCACCCCGGCCGCCTTCGCCTCGGCCACCGTGCGAACCGATTCGGCGCTGCTGAGGTGCTGGGCGTGGATGGCCCCGCCCTCGTAGCCGGCGATGAGCGCGTCGCGGGCGATCATCGACGACTCGCTGACCGAGGGAATCCCGGCGACGCCGAGCTCGGCGCTGACCGTGCCTTCGTGCATGACCCCGAAGCCGGAGAGAGAAGGGTCCTCCTCGTGGAGGGCCAGCACCCCTCCCACCATCTTCTGGTACTGGAGGGCCTTGCGAAGCACTCCCGCGCTGGTGACCGGGAGACCGTCGTCGGTGAAGCCGGCCGCCCCGAGCTCGCGCATCTCCCCCATCGCCGTGAGGCTCTCGCCCCGCTGGCCGACGGTGATCGCCCCAAGGAAGCCCACGGGGATCCGCGCTTCACGCCTCGCGCCCTCCCTGAGGGCGCCGAGGATCGAGCCGCTGTCGATCACCGGGTCGGTGTTCGGCATGGCCAGGACGGCGCTGAAGCCGCCCGCGGCCGCCGCCCGGGTCCCGGTCTCCAGCTCTTCCTTGTGCTCCTGCCCGGGAACCCTCAGGTGCACGTGGGGATCGACGAAGGCCGGGGCAAGCAGGAGGCCGTCGGCCTCGACCGCCTCGCCGGCTGCGCCGGCCGTGCCGGGCGCCGCGAGCTCGGCCACCTGGCCGTCCCGCACGACAACGTCGCGCTGCTCGTCGAGTCCCGTCCGGGGATCGACTACGCGGGCTCCGCGGATGACGATGTCGCCGGTGGGCAGCGGCCCCCCGACGAGGATCGGCTCGGTGGCGAAGCTCACGCGGGCGCCCCTTCCCTTACCGGGGCTCCGGTCCGGCTGGCGGCGAGAACCTCGTAGAGGACGGCCATCCGGACGACCACGCCGGCCGAGACCTGCTCGAGGATCAGCGACCGCTCGCTGTCGGTCGCCTCGGCGGAGATCTCGACCCCGCGGTTCACCGGCCCGGGGTGCATGATCAGCGCTCCGGGGGCAATGCGCCGCGGGTCGACCTGGAAGAACCAGGCGTACTCGCGAAGGGAAGGAACGTAGGCCTCCTCCATCCGCTCGTTCTGCATCCGCAGCGCGTAGACGACGTCGGCCTCTGCGACGCCGTCGAGCGAGTAGGCGACCTGTGCACCGGTTGCCTCGATGTCACGGGGCATGAGGGTCGGGGGCCCGGCGAGGGTGACGTCCGCCCCCATCTCCTGGAAGAGCCGGATGTTGGAGCGCGCGACACGCGAGTGCAGGACGTCCCCGACGATCCAGACGTTGAGGCCTTCGAGGCTGCCAAGACGGCGGCGCAGGGTGTAGATGTCGAGCAGGGCCTGGGTGGGGTGCTCGTGCTTGCCGTCTCCGGCGTTGATGATCGCCGCGTCGGTCCACTCGGCCAGCAGCGCCGGCGCCCCGGCCCAGGGGCAGCGCACGACGATGGCGTCGGGCTGGTGGGCGGAAAGGGTCAGGACGGTGTCCTTGAGCGACTCTCCCTTCTCGGTTGAGGAGCCGGAGGCGGTGAAGTTGACCACGTCGGCGCTGAGCCTCTTGGCTGCCAGCTCGAAGGAGCCGCGGGTCCGGGTGCTCGCCTCGTAGAAGAGGTTGAGCACCGTCCGGTTGCGCAGGGCGGGCAGCTTCTTGACGTCGCGCTCCTGGGTCTCGGCGAAGGCGGCCGCGCGGTCGCAGATGCGCTCGATGTCCTCCCGGGTCAGGTCCTCGGAGCTGAGCAGGTGCCTCATGCCGCGCTCCCCGCCGGCGAGCCGATCTCGACCTGCTCGACCCCGTCGATCTCCCGCACCCTGACGAAGACCCGCTCCTCCGGTGCGGTCGGGAGGTTCTTGCCCACGAAGTCCGGGCGGATCGGCAGTTCCCGGTGGCCGCGGTCGGCCAGCACGGCGAGCTGCACCCTTTCGGGCCGCCCGTAGCCGAAGATGGCGTCGATCGCCGCCCTGACCGTGCGTCCGGTATAGAGCACGTCGTCGACGATCACCACCGACGCGCCGGTCACCTCGAAGTCGATCTCGGTCGCATGGACCTGGGGGGCGTCGGGCCGGCTGCCTATGTCGTCGCGGTAGAAGCCGATATCGAGGATCCCCAGGGGGACATCGCGGCCGGAGAACTCCGAAAGCCGGGCCGCGACCCGGGCGGCGAGGATCGCTCCCCGCCTCTGGATGCCGACGATGCGCAGGGTCGAGGCGCCGTCGTTGGCCTCGAGGATCTCGTGGGCAATGCGCGTGATTGCCCTCTCGATTTCGCCCTCGTCGAGGACGATCCGCTCCTGCTCCATCTTTTCTCCCTTCCTGGCCTCACGGGACCGGGTTAAAGGGTTGACGGCGAAGAAGCTAGCAGCGGCGGCGGCCGAAGGACGACAGCAGCCTCACGCGGTACTCGGCTCGGTCTCCGGCGCCGGCGGACGGACGAGCTCGGGAGCCCCCTTCTCGGGCACGGGGATCTTCACAGCGTCGAAGTCCCGGGGCACGACGGTGTTCTCGAAGAGCTCCTGGGCCTCCTGGCGAACCTCCCGTATGGGGTAACGGGAGGAGACGTGGACCAGGGCCAGCATCCGCACGTGAGATTCCCCGGCCAGCTCTGCTGCCTGCCGGGCCGTCGAGTGGCCGGTCTCCCCCGCCCGCTCCGCGTCGGCCTGCATGAAGCTCGCCTCGTGGACGAGAAGGTCTGCCTCCCAGGCCGCGGCACGTACCGCATCGCTGGGCGCGGTGTCGCCCGAGAGCACGATCCGGCGCCCCGGTCGCGGCTCCCCGACGACCTGATCGCTCTGGACCCCTCCCACCGCCTCGCCCCGCGCGAGCGCAGCGAAGTCGGGGCCTTCCTCGATTCCCAGGCTTCGCGCGCGCTCCACGTCGAAGCGCCCGGGCCGCTCGTCCTCGACTACCGAGTAGCCGAAGGCCGGTCCGCGGTGACGGACCGCGAAGGGCTCCACGCGGAAGCCGTCGAACTCCAGGGCGTCGCCGGCGGCGAGCTCGGTGATGGCCAGCGGGAAACCGGTGCGGCGGGGCGATATGTCGAAGCCCTCGAGGAGCCGGGCGGTTCCGCGGGGGCCGAAGATGTCGAGCTCGCGCTCCCGCCCCCGGAGCTCAAAGGTCTTCACCAGCCCGGGTACCCCGAGGCAGTGGTCGGCATGGAGGTGGGTCAGGAAGATGCAGTCGATCTCGGGCAGGCCGATGCTCCGGATCAGCTGGCGCTGGGTTCCCTCCCCGCAGTCGAAGAGGATCCGCTGGCCGTCGGCCCGCAGGAGCTGTGCCGGCAGGCCGCGATTGGCCGTCGGCACCGACGCCGAAGTCCCGGCGAAGAAGAGGTCGATCTCGTCCACGCGCGCGAGCGTAGCGGCGCCACCTGCGCCCGGTACCCTTCGCAGGAACGGCGCCATGCGCCGCACGGCGCCCGTAGCTCAGTGGATAGAGCGCTCGCCTCCGGAGCGAGAGGCCGCAGGTTCGAATC
>JBJTBE010000040.1:0-9420 GCA_046091165.1 Solirubrobacterales bacterium
GGCCCTCCTCGAGGGCGGCCAGTGCCTTGTCGAGCTCCCCCTGCCCGCACGGGACGGCCTCCATCAGCGCCTCGGCGCTTACCGGATCGGGACTGAGGAAGAGCAGCGCCTCGACCGTTCCGGAGTGCTCGCTCACGCGGCATCCTCCACCAGGCGCAGGGCGGGCGGCTCGAGCTCGGCCGGGGCGATCGAGATCGGGCCGAAGGGCGTCTCCTGGCTCCAGGTCGCCTCCCCCTGCTTGTAGAGCTCGAGCAGGGCAAAGATGGTCACCGCGACGGTCATCCGATCGGCCCCCTCCACCGCCTCATCGAAGCCAACCGCGCCCCGCCGCAGCATCGAGCGCAGGTGGGCGAGCCGCTCGGGGACGGTCACGCGGCGAATGCTCAGGTGGCGGAGGCTGATCTGCGGCGGGAAGCGCAGCAGGCCGCCGAGTGCCTCCCCGAGCGCCTCTGGCTCGTAGGCCTTGACGGCGCTCTCGAGGCTGACCCGGCGGGCGAAGGCCGGCAGCGGCGCGGAGCGGTAACGGAAGCCCCGCTCCCCCTCGAGCCTCTCTTCGAGGTACTCGGCGGCGTTGCGGTAGCGGCGGGCGTCGATCATCCGTGCCAGCAGCTCCTCGGCGGCCTCGCCGGGCTCCAGCCCTTCCAGGAGATCGGCCTCCTCGCCGGGCAACATCAGGCGCGACTTGAGCTCGAGCAGGGCGGCCACGAGGACGATGAACTCGGTGGCCATCTCGAGGTCGAGTTCCCCGCGCTCTTCGAGCACGTCCAGGTAGGCGAGGACGATCCCGGATAGCTCGACCTCGAGCAGGTCGACCTCCTCGCGGAGCACCAGCGTCAGGAGCAGGTCGAACGGCCCGGTGAAGATCTCCAGGTCGAGGTCGAGATCGGCGACGATCACGGGTCGGACCGTAACGCCCGGACCGGTCGGCGCAGGAAGAGCGCCAGGCCGGTCGTCAGGGCGACGACGGCCCCCAGCGAATACGCCGCTCCGTCGCCGACCGCCTCGGCTACGCTCCCGCCGATCACGGCACCAATGGCGATCGAGCCCGCCCAGGCGATGTTCTGGAAGGCTCCCGCCCACCCCTGGTCCACCTGCAGCGCCTCGGCCCGGCGGGAGATGATCCGGGCCCCCGGGGTAAACAGCGCCCCGAGCGTCACGCCGACGAAGGCGAGCATCGCCGCGACGACGATCACCCCCTCCGGCGTGGCGAGCACGGCGAGCCCCAGGGCTCCCAGGAAGAGGCTGGCCTGGACGATGCGCTCGGCCCCGCGACGGTCGATGAAGCGGCCGACGAGCGGGTTCATCACCGCCTCGGCCGCGGCGGCGATGAAGAAGATTCCCCCGATCGCGAACGCCCCCGCCCCGAGCCGACCGAGATCGAGCGGGATCAGGACCTCGAGGATCCCGAAGCCGAGCCCCGCCACGAACACCAGCCAGAGGGCGACCAGCGAGGCGTTGTCGCTGAGCATGAGCTGGGGCCTCCTCCCTCTCGGAAGCGGCGTCGGGCGGGGCATCCGTGCCGCCGTCGCGGCAATCACCAGCCCAACCGCGACGGTTGCCCCGAAGGCCGGCAGCCGACCAAACTCGCCGACCGCGATACCCAGGACCGGGCCAAACTGCGCGCCCACCAGCGCCGCGGCCATCACAAACCCGATCGCCTCACCGCGACGGTCGGCATCGGTCTCCTCCACCAGCCAGGCGAACCCCGCCAGCCACGAGAGGGCGCCGCCCAGCCCCTGCACGAAGCGCCCCAGGTCGAGCAGGAAGACGGTGTCGGCCAGCGCAAAGGTCGTGCTCCCCACCGTCATCAGCGCCAGTGCACCCAGCATCGTCGGCTTGGCGCCGAACCTCTCCGAGGCCCAGCCGCCCGGAAGCGCCCCCGCGAGTGTCCCGGCGGCGTAGGCGCCAACGAGGACCCCCGCGCTGCCCTTGTTGAGCCCGAATTCCGACGAGAGCTCGGGCAGGACCGGCGCCAGCACCGCGTAGAAGAGGGTGTCGATCAGGATGACGACGCAGACCAGCGCCAGCAGGCGGCGGTTCATCTGCCGGGGGGAGGACCCACGCCCATCACGCGCCGCACGTCGGCGACGGTCGGCGCGGCGATCTCGCTGGCGCGCGAGGCGCCGGCGGCCAGGACGCCCTCCAGGGCCTCCTCGTCGCCCCGCAGCGCCTCGTAGCGCTGCTGGACCGGCTCAAGCATCTCGACCACGGCGTCGGCGACGGCCCCCTTGAGGTCCCCGTAGCCACGCGCGGCGGCCATCTCCTGCTCCACCTGCGCCGGCTCGACGTCGCGGCTGGCGGCCAGGATGTCGATCAGGTTGGTGACGCCGGGCTTGTCGGGGGCCCGGACGATCTCGTTGCCGGAGTCGGTCACCGCCCGGGAGAGCTTCTTGCGGATCGTCTCCGGCTCGTCGAGGACGTAGACCGTCCCCTCCTCCGAGCCGCCGGTGGTCGACATCTTGTTCTCCGGGTGCTGGAGATCCATGATCCGGGCGCCGACCTCCGGGATCCGGTGCGAGGGCACGGTCAGGACCTCCTCCCCGTCCCCGAAGCGCGCGTTGAAGCGCTCGGCGATGTCGCGCATCAGCTCGATGTGCTGGCGCTGGTCCTCCCCGACCGGCACCTCGTCGGCGCGGTAGGCGAGCACGTCGGCGGCCTGGAGGACCGGATAGAGGAAGAGGCCGGCCGAGACGAGCTCGCGCTGGCTCTCGGACTTCTCCTTGAACTGGTGCATCCGGTTGAGGTCGCCGTGGGCGGTGACCGAGCAGAGCAGCCAGGTGAGCTCGGTGTGCTCGGGGACATCCCCCTGGCGGAAGAGGACGCAGCGCTCGGGATCGAGCCCGGCGGCGAGCAGGAGGGCCGTGGTGTCCAGGCAGCGCTCACGAAGCTCGGCCGGGTCGTAGGAGACGGTCGTGGCGTGCAGGTCGACGATCGAGTAGATCGCCAGGTCGCCGGCCTCCTGCGCCCTCTGCTGCCCGGCGACGTACTGGCGGATCGCGCCGATGTAGTTGCCGAGGTGCTTGCGGCCGGTCGGCTGGATTCCGGAGAAGATGCGCATGGGCAGCGCGGAGGCTACCGGCGCCTCCCTCAGGACACGCTTGCCTGGTAGACGGCGGCGTCCATGAGGTCGCCGCCGCCCGCGGGCGAGGCCAGCCTCACCTTCACCAGCCAGCCTTCGCCGTAGGGATCGTCGTTGATCGTCTCCGGCGAACGCCCGACCGCCTCGTTTACCTCGATCACCTCGCCACCGAGCGGGGCGATCACGTCGCTCACCGCCTTGAGGGACTCGACCTCCGCGTAGGGCTCGCCGGCGACCGCCTGGGCCCCGGGATCCGGCGGGTCGAAGAAGACGACCTCCCCGAGCTGGTCCTGGGCAAACCAGGTAATCCCGAAGGTGGCGATATCGCCCTCGACCCGCGCCCATCCGTGGCCCGGGTGGTAACCGAGATCGGCCGGATAGCTGGCGCCGGTCATCGGCCCGGGCTCCCCGTCACCGGTCCCGTTACTTGAGGAAGGCGGGGATGTCGAGATCGTCGTCGCCGATCTCGAGGTCGCTCTTCTTGCCCACCCGGGGCGTGCGGTCCTTGCGGGCCGCGCGCGGGCCAGGCTCGCGTTCGGCGGAGGAGCTGCGCCGCGGGCGCCGCCCGGCCTGCTCGAAGCCGGTGGCGATGACGGTCACGCGGACCTCGTCGCCCATCGACTCGTCGAGCACCGCGCCGAAGATGATGTTGGCGTTGCGGTCGGCCGCGGAGTGGATCACCTCGGCGGCCTCGTTGACCTCGAAGAGCCCGAGCTCGCTGCCGCCGGTGATGTTCAGGAGGATTCCCGTCGCGCCGTCGATCGAGTCCTCGAGCAGCTCGCTGGTGATGGCGGCGGTGGCGGCATCGACGGCGCGGTTCTCGCCGGCCGACGAGCCGACCCCCATCAGGGCCGAGCCGGCGTCGGCCATGATCGTGCGCACGTCGGCGAAGTCGAGGTTCACGAGGCCGGGGATGGTGATCAGGTCGGTGATCCCCTGCACGCCCTGGCGCAGGACGTTGTCGGCCTCGCGGAAGGCCTCGAGGACGGTGGTGCGCTTCTCCACGGTGGCCAGCAGGCGCTCGTTGGGGATCACGATCAGGGTGTCGACGACCTCGCGCAGGCGCTCGATTCCCTCGTCGGCGGCCTTCATCCGCTGGGCACCCTCGAACTCGAACGGGCGCGTGACCACGCCGACGGTGAGGGCTCCGATCTCGCTCTTGGCGATCTCGGCGATCACCGGGGCGGCGCCGGTGCCGGTGCCACCGCCTTCGCCGGCGGTAACGAAGACCATGTCGGCGCCCTTCAGCGCCTCCTTGATGTCGTCGCGCGACTCGGCCGCGGCTCCGAAGCCGATCTGGGGGTCGGCGCCGGCGCCAAGCCCGCGGGTCAGCTCTTCGCCGATGTTGAGCTTGATGTCGGCCTCACAGGCCTGCAGGGCCTGGGCGTCGGTGTTGGAGGCGATGAACTCGACTCCGCGCAGGCCGGCATCGACCATGCGGTTGACGGCATTGGTGCCGCCGCCGCCGACTCCGACGACCTTGATTACGGCGAGGTAGCTGCCGTGGTCAACCATGCTTTCCATTGATCTGTCCGACCCTCGATTCATCGTTGAGGCCCTCGGGAAGGGTTTCCCGGGCCCGATCGGGAGGCCACCGTAGGGCCTCTGTGGACTGGCAGTCTAGAAGCGCAAGGGTGATTGCGCCACCTATGCCTCAAGTTGGGGTTGAGGGTTTCGGTGCTTCCAACCCTCAACTACGGCTTGAGGCTTGTCAGGGAATGAAGCCCTCCTCGCTGCCCGTTGAAGGGCCTACGGCAGGGCGTTCCGGGACCCTCAGGTCGACATAAGAGGCCCCGGCGACGCTCGGGTCCCCGAGGATGCGGCTGGCCGCGGCCCACTTGGACGCGAGCCGGTCCGGCGCACCGAACCGCAGCTCGGGATAGCCGGCGATGCGCACCGTGTAGGCACCCCCGGCATAGACGACGGCACTTACGCGGCTGCGCAGGTGCGCGGGCGCGGCGGCCAGGAGCCGGACCTGCTCCAGGGCGCTGCCGCCGGTAAGGCGCGGCGCCCCGAACGGGACCTTTGCCGTCACGGCGGGAAGGCCCGAGGTCCTCTCCCCGCGCAGGAGGACGCCGTCGGCGGCCACCGCCACCGGAACTCCGCCGCCCACCAGCGCGGCGACCGGCCGGCGCTCGGTGACGGCGATCCTCATCCCGTGGGGGAAGTCGGTCGAGACCTCGAGCGACTTGACCACGGGGAAGCGGCGCACCGCCTCGTCCAGGGCGGAGCGATCGACGTTGAGGGTCGTCATGTCCAGGGCCACGCTCGTCAGCGCCGACCGGATCGCCGATCCCCCGGGCGAATTGCCGACCCCGGTCACCTTCACCTGCTCGACGGCCACCAGGGACGAGCTGCGCAGCCAGACCCAGCCGCCGGCGAGCAGGGCGGCGCCGAGCACCAGCGCGAGGATGACCTTCACCGACGGGAGTCTGAGCCTGCGGGCGCGAAGGCGTCGCGCAGGCGAGCGGCTCGTTGCGGGTACCGCCGGCATCCCGGTCGCCTTCGACGGCCGGGGCTCTCTTCCTGCCACGTCAGCCAGAGACGAGAGCTTCGCCCAGGGAGCGGATGTCTCCGGCGCCCATAACGAGGCAGAGGTCCCCCGGCGCGAGTACGGAGGAGAGCCACTCCCCGGCCTCGGCCATTCCCGGGATCCACTCGACGCTGCCCCCGGCCTGGCGTGCGGCGTCGGCCACCAGCTCGCCGGAGACCCCGGGAAAGTCCTCGGCTCTCTCCCGGGACGGATAGACGTCGACCACGACGGCGAGGTCGGCTTCAGCCAGGGCCGCTCCGAAGCGCCCGGCGAGCTCGGCGGTACGGGAGAAGAGGTGGGGCTGGAAGACCGCCACGAGCCGCTCGGGGGCCTGGCTTCGCGCCGCGGCGATGGCGGCGGCCACCTCGGTCGGGTGGTGGGCGTAATCGTCGACCACGCGCGCCCCGCTGGGGGAGCGGCCGAGCTCCTCGAAGCGGCGGCCCGAGCCGCCGAACGAGGCGATCGCACGGACGGCGTCCGCCTCCCCCACTCCGGCGAGCGCCGCCGCCTCCAGGGCAGCGGCCGCGTTGAGCGCGTTGTGCTCTCCCGGCACCGCGAGCTCGACCTCGTGGCCCCGCCACGTGAACCGCGCCACGCCGCTCGAGACGTCGACCGGTCCGGGGTCGAATGTCACCAGGGGCCCCTCCCCGCGGAGTTCCATGAGTCCCGGCCCGGCGCCGACCACCGCCGTTGCCGGGCCGTCGAGGAACTCGGCGAAGACCTCGCGCAGCTCCTCCTCCGAGCCGTAGGTGGCGTGATGGTCGAGCTCGACGTTGGTCAGGACGGCGATCTCCGCCTCGATCGCCAGCAGCGAGCGGTCAGACTCGTCGGCCTCGACCACCAGCCACTCGCCTCCTCCCCACTGCGCGTTGTGACCGGTGCTCCGGAGCGTGCCCCCGATCAGGTACCCGGGATCCAGCCCGGCCTCGATCAGCACGTGGGCGATCATGCTCGTCGTGGTGGTCTTGCCGTGGGCGCCGGCCACGGCGATCGTCCGGCGCAGCGGGCTCAGCTCGCCGAGGAGCTCGGCCCGGGACATCACCCGCAGGCCCCTCGAACGGGCCGCCTCCAGCTCGGGGTTGGACTCGGGAACGGCGGTGGAGAAGACGACCTCGACGTCGTCCCCCTCCGGCAGGTTGGCCGCGTCGTGGCCGGCGTGCGCGTCGATACCCAGCGCCCTCAGCTCCGCCAGCGCCGGCGAGTCCTCCCGGTCGCTGCCGCTGACCGTCGCCCCGAGCTGGTGGGCGGCGGTCGCCCAGCCCTGCATCCCGGCCCCCCCGATCCCGACGAAGTGGAGCCTTCGCCCCTGCCACGCCGGGGCGCTCACGCCGCCGCCTCCCGGAGCAGCCCGGCGACCGCGGCGGCCGCTCCCGGGCGCGCGATCGACAACGCGGCCTCCCGCATCTGCGCCAGGCGCCCCGGTTCGTCCAGCAGCCCCCGGACCGTCGAGGCCAGGAGCGCGGCGTCGAGGCGGTCGTCATCGATCACCACCGCGGCCCCGGCGTCGCCCATCCAGGCGGCGTTCCCGGCCTGGTGGTCGGCAGCGGCGTACGGGTACGGGACGAGCACGGCCGGGCAGCCGGCCGCCGCGATCTCGAAGACCGAGCCGCCCGAGCGCGAGACGACAAGGTCGGCGGCGGCCAGGGCCTGGTCGAAGTCGTCGATGTATCCGAAGAGCCGGTAGCCGGGTCCTACCGGCCGCTGCCGGAGCGAGGGCAGGTCCCGGTCGCCGGCGGCGTGGATCACCTCGACCTCCCCGTCCTGCCCGAAGGCTTCGATCGCCGCCTCGTTGATCGAGCGGGCGCCCAGCGAACCACCGACCACGACCACGAGCGGGCGCCCCTCGGGCACGCCGAAGTGGGCGCGGGCCGCCCCGCGATCGCCGGCCGGCGGCGGGATCGGGCGCCCGGTCACCACGTAGCGAGGTGGCGTGCGCCCGGGGATCGCGAACGCCAGCCCCACGCGACGGGCAAACGGCGCCAGCAGGCGGTTGGTCAGGCCCAGGTGGGAGTCGGCTTCGGTCAGGACCAGTGGCCTGCGCCGCAGGACGGCAGCCAGGCCCACCGGCCCGGCCACGTAGCCGCCGCCGCCCATCACCGCGTCCGGGCGCAGGGAGCCGATCAGCCGCCAGGCCCGGACCGTGGCGGCCACCGCCTGGCCCAGCGCGACGAGGGCTTTCAGCGGGTTGGTCCGGCTCAGGCCCTGGACGCGGAAGGAGACCAGCTCATAGCCGGCGGCCGGGACCAGCTGGGCTTCGGTGCGCTCGCCGCCGGCGAAGACGACCTGGGCTCCGTCAGTGCGAAGCTCGCCTGCGACCGCCAGCGCCGGCACCACGTGCCCGGCGGTCCCGCCCGCGGCGATCAAATACCTCGATCCGCTCGAAGTCGTCGAACTGCTCATCGACCGTTGATCGTCCCGCATCGGGCGGCCGGTTGCGGGAGCGCCTGCGCGCCGGGGGCGCCTCTCGCACCCTCACCGTCCCGCCGCGGGCCACGTTGAGAAGAAGCCCTACCCCGACCAGGAGGGTCACCAGGCTCGTCGAGCCGTAGGAGATGAAGGGCAGCGGGACGCCGGTGAGGGGCGCCAGCCCCAGGACGGTGAAGACGTTGAGGATCGCCTGGCAGAGGATCAGTGAGGTGATCCCGCCGGCCACGAGCGTGGCGTAGAGGCCGTTGGCCTGCTGGGCGATGCGCAGCCCCGCCCAGGCAACCAGGGCGAAGAGGAGGAGGAGCCCGAAGAGGCCGATCACCCCGAGCTCCTCGCCGATGATCGCGAGGATGAAGTCGGTGTGGGCCTCGGGCAGGTAGAAGATCTTCTGGACCGACTCGCCGAGCCCCCGGCCGAAGAGGCCGCCGGATCCGATCGCGATCTGGCCCTGGACGGCTTGGAAGCCGGCGTCCCCGGCGTGGTCCCACGGGTTCATGAACGACATCAGGCGGTCGCGCCGGTAGGAGGCCGAGAGGGAGAAGAGGAGAACCAGGACGCCCCCGATCGCGGTCAGCCCGGCCAGCCAGCGCATCGGGACGGCGGCAATCACCAGCATCGCCCCGACGGTGGCGCAGAGGACCAGGGTCGTGCCCAGGTCGGGCTGGGTGACCACGAGCAGCGCGGTCGCCCCGACCACGATGCCCAGGGGCAGCAGCTCGCCCATGGTGCGAAAGCCACTGGGCTTCTCGGCCAGGAAGCGGGCGCAGTAGAGGACGACGGCGATCTTGGCGATCTCGCTGGGCTGGAACTGCAGGAACCCGGCGCCCAGCCAGCGCTGGGCGCCATTGACCGACACGCCCAGGCCCGGAACCTTGACCGCCAGCAGCAGGATGAAGGAGGCGGCGAGGACCGGGCCGGTGAGCTCCATGATCCGCTGCAGCGACATCCTCGAGACGACCAGCAGGGCCGCGAAGCCGAGCGAGCCGAAGGCGACGTAACGAAGCAGGAAGGAGCTGCCGGTGCCGCCGCTCTCCACGACCGACGTTGCCGAAGAGGCGCTGTAGACCATCACCGCACCAAGAGCGAGCAGGCAGAGGACGGCAGTGAGCAGGACGTCCTCCTCGACCTTCCTGCGGCCGGCCCGCCCGCGCTGCGAGGTCCCGGCGCTGGAGCCTGCGGCAGCATGCTCTGCGATTGCGCCGGCACGGGCCATTGAGACCTCCCTTCGCGGGTCCCGGCGATTCTCCTTCCCCGGGTTTCAGGCCGCGGAAAAGCCCGGAATTCCGGCCGCCAGCGCCCGGAAGTGGGCGCCCCGCTCCTCGAAGCCCCCGGGGTAGAGGTCGAAGCTCGCGCAGGCCGGCGAGAGGAGCACGACATCGCC
>JBJTBE010000041.1:0-4799 GCA_046091165.1 Solirubrobacterales bacterium
TCGAGGCCCCGAAACCGGCGAGCCAGCGTACGACCTCGGCGAGGGGAACGTTGCCCGCGATCGAGATGTGGTGAACGACGGCGAGGGCGAGGATCAGGTCCGGGTTCATCCGCTCCTCGAAGGAGCTGCGCTCGAGGTTGCGCCAGCCCAGGCCGGGGGAGGGGTCGGTGACGTTCCCGGCGAGCGTGAGGATCCGCTCCTGGCCCTCGGCCTTCATCTCGCGGTAGACGCGGTCGGCGGTCTGCAGGTCGGCGTCCACGGCCACGACGTAGTCGGCGTTCTCGAGGGCCAGCCGGCTGTAACGGGCGTCGTTGGCGCCCACGTCCCAGACCAGGTTCCGGTGGCGACGCGCGGCAGCGCGGCTCACGAACGCGTCCTTGACCTCCCGGTCGGCGTCGGTGTACGTGTTGATCGTCTCGCCCGAGCTGACCGTGCCGTACTCGGTCCACTGCGCTGTCCCGCCCTCGTAGGTCAAGCCGCGGATGAGCTTCTGGAGCTTGCGCACGTTGTTGGTGATCAGCTCGGTCGAGAAGCCGGCCGAGCCGAGGTCCTTCTGGACCTCGCGGCCCCTGGCTTCGCTGTAGCGCTGCTCGAGGCGGTTGTGCATCCGAACGTGCCCGAAGACGCCCTTGCGCCGCTTGTCCTTGCCGCTCGCGAAGATTCCCGCCGCCTCGGCCGGGGTGATCCCGTCAACCGAGCCGCGCAGCCAGGGCTGGAAGGGAACGTTCTTGTAGGCCTGGAGCATCAGCGGATAGAGGTAGAGCATGCAGAACTGCCGGTAGCCGGCCCAGGGCTCTCCCTTTCGCAGCGGCTCGAACGAGCCGACGTCCACGAAGACCGGCTGGGCTCCGCGCCACGGGACGTTGTAGGGCGTGGCGTCCTTGAGCATCAGGCCGGCGGCGATCGCCCGATCGATGAGGCTCAGCTGAAGGAGAGCAGCGTCCTGGAGCATCCCGAAGGTCCATTCGTACGGCCAGGAGATGAAGGGGATCCGCTCCTTCTCGAGCACCGCGGCGGTCTCGCCCACGAGAATCCCCGGGGCGCCGGAGGCGTCGACCTCGGTCGTGGCGACCAGGCTTCCTTCGCTGACCAGCTCTTCGAAGAGCGGGCTCTCCCTGAGGGCCTGCCAGTCCGAGGCGCCGCGAGGGCTGAGAGCCCGGCGGACGCTGCCGTCGGCAATGAAGACGCGGCCGTCCGGATCCCGGAACGAGCCGGGCTCGGCCTCGACTGCGCTGCCGCCCACGGGCTACGAGTTGTTGGGCTCGTCGGCGGAGGCTTCGGTCACCTTGGCGGTGGCCGGAGATGCCTCGTCGTCCCCGCGGCCGAAGAAGTTCTTGATCTTCTTCCAGTAGATCTTGATGGCGACCCCCGCCGCGGCAAAGCCGCCGACGAGAATCTGGGCGATCATGCTGCCGCTGCCGGCGTCCAGATAAGCGAGAAGGGTCTGCATAGGAGAAAAGAGGTTACCGAATCGTTACCGGGAGTGTTGCCGGTTCCCTGCCAAACCCTTTGTGCAAGGGAAAAGCGCGCCTATTCGCGCAGCAGGACCCAGACCAGGACGCCAGCAAAGGCCAGCTGCCCAAAGGCCATCGCGGTGCCCAGGTTGGCGGCGCCCAGGAGGAGGGCCAGCAGCGTCCCGGCGGCGAAGGCGGCAAAGAGTGCGGCGAGCTGGGCGGGCCAGCTGCGGATCATGCCGGCGCCCCGACCCCGTTGCCCTCGGCCACGAGCCGGACGATGTCGCCGATGATCTGGGTTATCTCGAAGTCCTTCGGGGTGTAGACGGCGGCTACGCCGGCCGCCCGCAGGGCGTCGGCGTCAGAGTCGGGAATGATCCCGCCCACGACCACCGGAGCCTCGACCCCGGCCTCGCGCAGGTCGGAGATGACGGCGGGAATCAGCTCGAGGTGCGAGCCGGAGAGGATCGAGAGGCCCACGAGGTCGACGTCTTCCTGGTCGGCGCTCGTCGCGATCTGCTCAGGGCTGAGGCGAATCCCGGCGTAGACGACCTCCAGGCCGGCGTCGCGGGCGCGGACGGCGATCTGCTCGGCGCCGTTGGAGTGGCCGTCGAGCCCGGGCTTGCCGATCAGCACCTTGATCCTGCGGCCCAGGGCATCGCTGACGCGGTCGACCTCTTCGCGCAGAGCCGCGAGCTCCTCGGTGGCCTCGGGATGGCCGGCGGCTCCGGTTACCCCGGTGGGGCCCCGGTACTCGCCGAAGGCCTCCCGGAGCGTGGCGGCCCACTCGCCGGTGGTCACCCCGGTGCGGGCCGCATCGATCGTCGCCGGCATGATGTTCGCCTGCTCGTCGGAGGCCACCCGGGCCAGCTCCTCCAGGGCGGAGGAGACCGCCGCCTCGTCGCGCTCGGCGCGCCAGGCCTGCACCGAGGCGATCTGCTCGGCCTCGACGGCCGGGTCCACGGTCAGGATCCCCCCGTCGGCTCCCTCGGTCAGGGGGGACGGCTCGGTCTCGGTGAAGCGGTTCAGCCCGACGACGGTCTGCTCGCCGTTCTCGATCCGCTGTACCCGCCGGCTGTGGCTTTCCACGAGGGCCGCCTTCATGTACTCGACCGCCTCGACGGCGCCGCCCTGCCCGGCGACGACGGCCATCTCGGCGCGGGCCCCCTCCAGCAGCTCTTCGACCAGGGCGTCCATCACCTTCGAGCCCTCGAAGATGTCCGGGTAGTCGAGCAGGTCGGTCTCGTAGGCCAGCACCTGCTGGATGCGCAGCGACCACTGCTGGTCCCAGGGGCGCGGCAGTCCCATCGCCTCGTTCCAGGCCGGGAGCTGGATCGCCCGGGCGCGGGCGTCGCGGCCGAGCGTCACGCCGAGGGTCTCCAGGACGATCCGCTGGACGTTATTCTCGGGCTGGGACTCGGTCAGGCCCAGGGAGTTGACCTGCACCCCGTAGCGCAGGCGCAGCTGCTTCTCGTCGGTCACCCCGTAGCGCTCGCGGCCGATCTCGGCCCAGAGCCTGGTCATCGCCCGCATCTTGGCCTGCTCCTCGATGAACTTCATGCCGGCGTTTACGAAGAACGAGATGCGCCCGAAGACCGCGCCCATGCGGTCGGCCGGGACGCGCTCGGCGGCGGCGTCGAGGACGGCGATCGCGTTGCTCATGGCGAAGGCGATCTCCTGGACCGGCGTCGCGCCCGCCTCCTGCAGGTGGTAGCTGCAGATGTTGATCGGGTTCCACTTGGGAACCTCGTCGACGGTGTAGGCGATCATGTCGGCGATCAGCCGCAGCGATGGCCCGGGAGGGAAGGCGTAGGTCCCGCGGGCCAGGAACTCCTTGATGATGTCGTTCTGCGTGGTTCCGGCGAGAACGGCCTGCCCGGCGCCCTGCTCCTCGGCGGTGACGATGTAGAGCGCCAGCAGCCACGCGGCCGTGGCGTTGATCGTCATCGAGGTGTTCATCCGGTCGAGGGGGATGCCGTCCAGGAGGCGGGCCATGTCGCCGCGGTGGGCGATCGGGACGCCGACCTTGCCGACCTCGCCGCGGGCGATCGGGTCGTCAGGGTCGTACCCGGTCTGCGTGGGCAGGTCGAAGGCGATCGACAGCCCCGTCTGGCCCTTCTCGAGGTTGGAGCGGTAGAGCTCGTTGGACTTCTCGGCCGTGGAGTGCCCGGCGTAGGTCCGGATCATCCACGGGCGGTCGGGTTCGGGCAGTCTCGGGTCCATGGGCCGATTGTAAGGTCTTGGCCGTGTCCGGAAGGTCCGGGATAGATGTCTGTCACATGGGCAATCCCGGTGTGATCTGCTGCTACCGGCAGGACGACGTGATCATCGATCCGGGCCCGGCCTCCAGCGTCCCGAACCTGCTGGAGGCCCTCGACGGCTTCGTGCCGCGGGCGATTCTCCTCACCCACGTCCACCTCGACCACGCCTCCGGCAGCGGCCTGCTGATGGAGCAATGGCCGGACGCCGAGCTCTGGGTTCACGAGCTGGGCGCGCCCCACATGATCGATCCGGAGCGCCTGGTCGCCAGCGCAACCCGCCTGTACGGCGACCGGATGGAGGAGCTCTGGGGGGAGATCGTCCCGGCCGACCCGGGGCGGGTAAGGGCGCTCGGGGGTGGCGAGGTGATCGGTGACTGGGAGGTCGCCTACACCCCCGGCCATGCCCGCCACCACGTCTCCTACCTGCACCGGCCGTCGATGGCGGCATTCACCGGGGACGTCGCCGGGATGCGGATCGGCGAAGGCCCTGTGCTTCCGCCTACGCCGCCGCCGGACATCGACCTCGCCGCCTGGCGGGAGTCCCTGAGCGCGATCGAGGCCTGGCAGCCCGAAGCGCTCGCCCTGACTCACTTCGGGGAGTTCGCGGACGTGGAGGTCCACCTGAACTCGCTGCGGCGCAACCTGGACGTGGTCGAGCAGTGGGCTGCGGAGCTGACTCTCGAGGAGTTTGCGGCCGAGCTGGACGACTGGCTGCGTACCGAGACCAGCCATCACGGCGCCGAGGCCTACGCCCAGGTGATGCCGGCCGACGCCTGCTACGCGGGGCTGGAGCGCGCCCGCACGCGGGGCGGCGCCGGCTGACCCGCTCGGCTAGCCTGTCCGCGATGTCACAGACGGTCGAACTGCCGCGTACCGCCGGTCCCGGCTCG
This sequence comes from Solirubrobacterales bacterium, assembly GCA_046091165.1. Classification (GTDB taxonomy): domain Bacteria; phylum Actinomycetota; class Thermoleophilia; order Solirubrobacterales; family Solirubrobacteraceae; genus F1-60-MAGs163. Next base: position 4,606 of record JBJTBE010000041.1, read on the forward strand.
GGCCTGGGGGGCAGCTGGAGGGTGATCGTCCGCAACGACGACCACAACACCTTCGACCACGTCGCTTCCAGCCTCGCCCGCTGCATCCCGGGCGTCACCCTCGACGGCGGCTACGCACTGGCCGACGAGATCCACAACCGCGGCCTGGCGATCGTCTGGACCGGCCACCAGGAGGCCGCCGAGCTCTACTGGGA
>JBJTBE010000042.1:0-10658 GCA_046091165.1 Solirubrobacterales bacterium
GCGCTGGCCCGCGAGCGGGCGCGCCCCGCCGCCGTCGCCTGGCTGCTGGCCGGGCTGGCCCTGGTCGGCTGGATGTTCGTGCCGGCGGTCCCCGACGTGCTGCTGCGGGCGGAGATCGGCTACGCGGCGTGCGCGGCGCTGCTCTGCGCCCTGCTCTACGCGCTCTACCGGCGCGACGCCGGCTGAACCCCCTAGCCGGCCTGTGCCGCGGCGAGGATCGCCGCGTAGGCGGCTCCCGGGTCTCCCGACCCGAAGATCGCGCTGCCGGCCACCAGCCGTTCGGCACCCGCGGCAACCGCCGGCCCGGCGGTCTGCTCGTCGATGCCCCCGTCGACCTCGAGGATCGTCTCCACGGGAAGCAGCTCGCGCATCCTCGCGATCTTCTCCAGCGAGCCGGCGATGAAGCCCTGGCCCCCCCAGCCGGGGTTGACGGTCATGCAGAGGGCGAGGTCGACCTCGACCTGCTCGTAGAAGTCGACCGGGGTGGCCGGGTTGACGGCGAGCCCGGCCTGGCAGCCGTGGTCGCGGATCAGGCCCAGGGCGTAGTCGATCGCCGGGGTCGCCTCGGCGTGGATGATGATCGTCCCCGCCCCGGCCTCGGCGAAGGCGCCGATCTGGGTGGTCTCGGGGTGCTCGACCATCAGGTGGACCTCGAGGTGCAGGCCCATGTCGCGGAGGGCCTCGCAGACGGCCGGCCCCATCGAGAGCGGCGGCACGAAGTGGCCGTCCATGATGTCGACGTGAATCACGCCGGCCCCGGCCTCCCGGACCAGGGTGGCCTGCTCGCGCAGCTGCCCGAAGTCGGCGGAGAGCACCGAGGGGGCGACCTGCGGAAAGTCGCTCATACCTCGACCAGCATCGAGGTCCCGCAGTGCGAGCACTCGGTGGTTGCGGTGCTGGACATGCGGACGATCGTCTGGTGCTCGCCGCAGCCCGGGCAGACCGAGCGCAGCTCGTAGCGGTGAAGGCAGTAGACGCAGCGGTAGCGGCCGGGGACCGTGGTCGGCCTCAGCCAGGGCTCATGACAGGACGGACACTCGAGCCCAATCGACACCTCCGACACGCTGGTGACTATACGCCGCCCTCCCGGCGTACCGGTGGCCTCAGGAGCCGGCAAACGGGTCACCGTGGCCCCTCAGGTAGTCCTCCCAGGACATCGCCCTGCCGCCCGGGGGCAGCACGAGGTCGGGCACCAGGCGGCCATCCCCGACGTGGGCCTCGAGCACCCCGAGGAAGCTCCCGTCGGGCAGGGCCAGCCGGGCCCCCACGTGCGGGCTCAGTGCGCGCACCCGGCGCTCCTGCTCGTCGGGCGCCGACGACGGGTCGAGCGTCCGGTCCCCGGGCCCGACCTTCTCGGCCCAGGTGACCAACGACTCGTCCTGCTCGGCGAACGGCGGGCGCTCGCGCAGCGCCTCCAGCAGCAGCCGCGCGCCAAGCGCCTCCAGCCGCTCCGCAAGCGTTCCCCAGGTGTCGCGGGGGCCGATCGGCTCGGCGGCCGCCAGGCAGACCGGCCCGCTGTCCAGCCCGGCGGTGAGCCTCATGATCGAGACGCCGGTCTCGGCGTCGCCGGCCATGATCGCCCGCTCGATCGGCGCGGCCCCCCGCCAGCGCGGCAGGAGCGACGGGTGGACGTTGAGGATCTCGTAGCGCTCCAGCAGCGCCTCGCCGACCAGCGCCCCGTAGGCGCAGACGACGAGCAGCTCGGGGTTGGCGGAAGCGATCCGCTCGACCGAGGCGTCGGCGTTTACGTCCTCGGGCTGGAAGCTCTCCAGCCCCAGCTCGGCGGCAGCGTCGGCCACCGGCGGGGCGGTCAGCTGTCTCCCCCGGCCAGCTGGACGGTCGGGCCGGGTGACCACGAGCGCCGGCGGCGCCCCGGCCTCGCAGATCCGCCGCAGGAGGCCGGCGGCAAAGCCGGAGGTGCCCAGGTAGGCGAACCTCACCGCAGGCTCAGCTCTCGCGCAGGGCCTCGCGCAGCGTCTTCATCGCCTCGCGGCGGTCGGACCTCGAGGCACGGTCGAGGATCAGGACGCCGTCGAGGTGGTCGACCTCGTGCTGGATCACCCGCGCCTCGAGCCCCTCGGCCTCGATCTCGAACTCTTCTCCGAAGGGGTCATGGGCACGGACGCGAATCCGGGCCGGGCGCTCTATCTCCAGGCCTACCTCCGGGAGGCTGAGACATCCCTCGAAGCCAGCCTCCTTTTCCTCGGAGAACCACTCGATCTGCGGGTTTACCAGGGCCTGGAAGTCGCCGTCCTCCTCCACCCGGTAGACCAGCATGCGGCGAAGCTCGCCGACCTGGTTGGCCGACAGCCCGACCCCGATTGCCTCATCCATCAGGTGGGCCATCCGGTCCAGCGAAGCCCGCAGCTCGTCGTCGAACTCGGTGACCGGGACGGCGCGCGACTTGAGCACCGGGTCCCCGAACCGGCGGACGTGGCGCAGGGCCGCGGCACGGCGCGCGAGGCGCTCCTCGTCGTATTCGGCAGCAGGGGCCCGGCGCGCGAGGCGCTCCTCATCGTCTTCGGCGACCTCAACCTCACCGCCGCTCTCTTCCGGGGCCATGAGCCGATTCTAGGACGGGCGCTACTGCGGGTCGACGTCCACCGAGAAGGAGACGCCCCTGCGCCCCCACGTGCCGGCAGCCGCGTTGACCGCCGCCCCCACCGCGGCCACCGCCGGCCTGCGCTCGGGAGCCTTCACCACCACCTGGCTGCGCTCCCGCCCGCGCAGGCGGAAGAGCGGCGCCGGGCCAAGGGAGCCCGGCAGGGCACCCTGGAGCTCGAGGGCGGCCTGCTGGGCGAGGCCGGGCTTCTCCGAGGAGCAGACGACCCGGATGAGGGTGGAGAAGGGCGGGTAGGAGAGGGCCCGGCGCCGCTCCAGCTCGCCGGCCAGGAAGCCCCCGGCGTCATGGCGCGAAGCGCGGACGATCGACTCGGCCTCCGGGACCATCGTCTGCACCAGCACGCGCCCCGGCGTCGAGCCACGCCCGGTGCGGCCGGCCAGCTGGGTGACCAGGGCGAAGGTGCGCTCCTCGGCCCGGAAGTCCGGGAAGCGGAGCGTCTGGTCGGCGTCGATCACCACGCCCAGCTCCACGCCGGGAAAGTCGTGGCCCTTGGCGACGACCTGGGTCCCGAGCAGGATGCCGGCCTCTGCATGCTCGAACCGGGCCAGCACGGCGCCCGGGTCGCCGGCGTCGCCGTCGAGCCGGAAGACCTCCCCGGGAAGCTCCTCCTCCAGGCGCTCGGTGCCGGTGCCATGGCGGGCGATGGAGGCCGACCCGCACTCGGGGCAGCCTTCGGGCACCGGCTCGCGGTGGCCGCAGTGGTGGCAGGAGAGCGTGCCGCTGGCCCGGTGCATCACCAGCGTCACGTCGCACTGCGGGCACTCCCAGGCGTGCCCGCAGCCCGAGCAGGTCAGGTAGTTGGACCAGCCGCGCCGGTTGAGGAGGACGATCGACTTGCGGGCGTCGACGAGGGCCTCGTAGGCGACGGGGTGGAGCGCGCCCCGGACCCCCTTCAGGTCGAGGATCTCGACCGGGGGTAGCGGCGAGCCGTCGACCCGCTCCGGCAGCTCGACCCGGCTCAGCGACTCCCAGCTCTCGGCGCGCGGCGTCGCGCTCCCGGCCACGAGCACCGCCCCATGCTGGCGCGCCCGGTGGAAGGCGACGTTCCGCGCGTCGTAGCGGGGGTCGCCCTCGTGCTTGTAGGAGGCGTCGTGCTCCTCGTCGACGACGATCAGGCCGATTCGCTCCATCGGCGCGAAGACCGCCGAGCGCGGGCCGATGCAGACCCGCGCCTCGCCGCTGCGGACCCGCATCCACTCGTCGTAGCGCTCCCCGGCCGCGAGCCCCGAGTGCAGCACCGCGACGGTCTCCCCGAAGCGCTCCCGGAAGCGGGTGACCATCTGGGGCGTGAGCCCGATCTCCGGGACCAGCACGAGAACACCACGGCCCTCCTCGAGCGTGCGCTCGGCGGCCTGCAGGTAGACCTCGGTCTTCCCCGAGCCGGTCACGCCGTGCAGGAGGAGGCTCTCCCCCGGCCCGGCAGCGCTCATCCGCTCGAGCGCCTGCTCCTGCCGCGGGGTCAGGGCCGGGCCGCCGGCCTCCCGGCTGGCCCCGACCTCGCGGTGGCCGGGCTCGCGACGCTGGCCGCGGGCCTCGATCTCCACGAGCCCCCGGGCCTCCAGGCGCCGGAGGGCGGCGAGGTCCTCACCGGCCGCACGCGGGAGGGTGGCCAGCAGCGCGCGCTGGCGCCCGGTCAGCCTCTCCCCCTCTTCCGGCTCCCTGACCGCGGTGGCGTAGAGCACCTTCTTCTCCCGCACGCCGCGGGGCGGGAGCATGAGGGAGAAGGCCCGCGCCGGCGTCGAGCCGTATTCCGCGGCCAGCCAGGGACCGAGCTCGACGAGGTCTGCGGGCAGCGAGGCATCGAGGACCTCCCGGGGCGGGAGCACGTCGTGCTCGGAGCTGTCGGCTACGGCGGTGACGACGGCGAGCAGCTCCTGCCGGCCGAAGGGAACCACCATCACCGAGCCGACCCCTACCCCCTCCGGGCGCTCGTAATCGAACGGGCCCCGGAGGACCCGGGCCGTGGTTATCGGCTCGACCTGTGCGACCGCGGACACCGACAGAAGTTAGAGCCCCGGCGGGATGGCTACCGCCGCGGGAGCCGCGGCGTCAGGGTGCCCGGCGGCCGGCGGTGCTCAGGCGCTCGCGGCGGCCGCGGCGGCCTCGCGCAGGGCGTCGGCCCGGTCGGTTCGCTCCCAGGTGAACTCACGCTCGTTGCGACCGAAGTGGCCGTAGGCGGCGGTGCCCGAGTAGATCGGGCTGTGCAGGCTCAGGTACTCGCGGAAGGCGGCCGGGCGCAGGTCGAAGTTCTCGGCCACCAGCTCCTCGATGCGGTCGATCGGGATCGTCTCGGTCCCGAAGGTGTCGACCATCACCGAGACCGGGTGGGCGACGCCGATCGCATAGGCGACCTGGACCTCGGCGCGGTCGGCCAGGCCGGCGGCGACGATGTTCTTGGCCACGTGGCGGGCGGCGTAGGCCGCCGAGCGGTCGACCTTCGACGGGTCCTTGCCCGAGAAGGCGCCGCCCCCGTGACGGGCCATGCCGCCGTAGGTGTCGACGATGATCTTGCGCCCGGTGAGGCCGCAGTCGCCGACCGGGCCTCCGATGACGAAACGCCCCGTCGGGTTGATGAGCAGGTCGGCGCGGAGCTCCGCCGCGTCGTAATCGACGTTCTCGGAGTCGAGCACCGGCACGACGACGTTCTCCCAGAGGTCGTCGGCTATCCGGTTCTGGTCGACCTCCTCGTCGTGCTGGGTGGAGATCAGGACCTTCTCGACCGCGACCGGCCGGTTGTCCACGTAGCGGACCGAGACCTGGGTCTTGCCGTCGGGACGCAGGTAGGCGAGCGTCCCGTCCTTGCGGACCTCGGTGAGACGCTCGGCGAGGCGGTGGGCGAGGTGCACCGGGAGCGGCATGAGCGAGTCGGTCTCGCTGGTGGCGGACCCGAACATCATTCCCTGGTCGCCGGCCCCGGCCTTGTCGAGCGGGTCCTCGTCGCCCTCGCGGGCCTCCTTGGCCTCGTCGACGCCCTGTGCGATGTCGGCGGACTGGGCCTCGAGCCGGTTGAGCACCTCGACGGTGTCGGCGTCGAACATCGGGTCGAAGCCGACGTAGCCGATCTCGCGGACCTTGTCCCGCACGATCTTCTCCACGTCGATCTTCGAGACGTCGAACGAGGTCTCACCGGCGACGACCACGAGGTTGTTGTTGACCAGCGTCTCGCAGGCGACCTTGGCAAAGGAGTCCTGGGCGAGGATCGCGTCGAGGATCGCGTCGGAGATCTGGTCGGCGACCTTGTCGGGATGGCCCTCGGTGACCGATTCGGAGGTGAAGAGGAAGCTGTTCTCTGCGCTCATATGACGCGGAAGCGTAGCGGGCCGCAGGGGGCCCGCAGGAATCCCCGCTGCAGCCCTAACGGGCCTCGTAGCTGCGCCGCCCGCTCCGCTCCCGTACGTCGATGATCAGCGGGATGCCGTCGAATCCGTAGCGCTTGCGGAGCCGGTTCTCGAAGAAGTACATGTAGTCCCGGGTCACGCGGTTGCGGTGGTTCACCTGGAGGGCAAAGCGGGGCGGCCCGGTCTCGATCTGGGCCAGGTAGAAGAGCTTGAGGCGCTGGCCGCGCTTGGCGGGGGGCTGGCGCTCGGCGACGACCTCGGCCACGAAGCGGTTGAGGTCGGCGGTGGGGATGCGCTCCTCGCGCCTCCGGCCCAGGGCGATCGCCTCGGTGATCACGCGCTCGACGTTGCGGCCGGTGAGCGCGCTCAGCGTCATGACCCGCGGGCGCAGGCGCAGCTTGCTGAGCACCTTCGCGCGCTCGTGGTCGAGGTCGGCCTCGTCCATCCCGGTCTCGTCCCACTTGTTGAGCACCAGCAGGGTGGCGCAGCCCTCCTTCATCGCCAGCTCGGCGATGCGCAGGTCCTGGCTGGTGACACCGTCACCGGCGTCGCAGACCACGATCGCCACGTCGGCCCGCTCGACCGCCCGCTGGGAACGCAGGACGGTGTAGTACTCGACCTTGTCGCTCACCTTGGAGAGGCGCCGCATCCCGGCCGTGTCGACGATAAGCAGCCGCTGGCCGTCGATCTCGAGCGGCAGGTCGATCGTGTCCCGCGTGGTCCCCGCCTGGTCGCTGACGATCACCCGCTCGGCACCGGCCAGCCGGTTCACGAAGGTCGACTTGCCGACGTTCGGGCGGCCGATGATCGCCAGCTTCAGGACGCCCTCCTGACCGGCGTCGTCCCCGGCGTCCTCGGGAAGCATCTCCACCAGGCGGTCGAGCAGGTCGCCGCTGCCCATCCCCTGAGCCGCCGAGACGGCAACCGGCTCGCCGAGCCCCAGGCGGTGGAAGTCGGCGGCCAGCGGGATGTCGGCCGGAGCATCGACCTTGTTGGCGGCCACCAGTACAGGAAGGCCGGCGCGGCGCAGGAGGTCGGCCATCTCCTCGTCCCCGGGGCGCAGGCCGGCCTGCGCGTCCACCACCAGGAGGGCGGCCTGGGCCTCGGAGATCGCCGCCTGGGCCTGGTCGCGGATCGAGCCCGAGATCGGGTCGGCGTCGAGGAGGTCCATCCCTCCCGTGTCGACGAGGACGAAGGGGCACCCGTTCCAGTCGCAGTCGACCTCCTTGCGGTCCCGGGTGACCCCCGCGCGCTCGTGGACGACCGCCTCCCGGCTGCCGCTCAGCCGGTTGACCAGCGAGCTCTTGCCGACGTTGGGGTAGCCGACCACCGCGACCCGTGGGCCGCTCACTGCCCGTCCCCCGGCCCTCGCCTCTGGGCGACCAGCGCCTCCACCTGCCGGCAGACCTCGTCGACCGCGAGCCCCGAGGTGTCGAGCTCGACGGCGTCGTCGGCGGGCCTGAGCGGCGAGATCTCGCGTTCGCCGTCGCGGGCGTCGCGCTCGGCCTGCTCGGCCAGCACCTCCCCGACCGGCCGGCCGGTCTCCCGGGCCCGACGCCGGGCGCGTTCCTGCGGGTCGGCGGTCAGGAAGAGCTTGAGCTCGGCGTGGGGGGCGATCACCGTGCCGATGTCACGGCCCTCGGCGACCCAGTCCCCGGAGGCGAGCAGCGCCTGCTGGCGGGCCGCCATCGCCTGCCTGACCGCAGGCTCGGCCGCCACCCGCGAAGCCTCCCCGGTCACCTGCGCCGAGCGGATCTCGTCGGTCACGTCCTCGCCGCCGAGCCGGATGCGCTCCCCGACCTCGATCGTGAGCGCGGCCGGGTCGCAGCCGGGGTCCCGGAGCCGGGCCAGGGCGACGCAGCGGTACATCGCCCCGGTGTCCAGGTAGGTGAAGCCGAGCGCTTCGGCGCAGGCGCGTGCCACGGTTGACTTGCCGGCCCCCGCCGGGCCGTCGATGGCAACGATCATCGCGGCTGAACGTAGCGGCCGGGACCGGTCACCGCAGGGCGGCGAGGTCCTCGAGGAAGCGCGGATAGGAGACGTCCATCGCCTCGGCGCCCACGATCTCGACTCCCTCCTGCGAGGCCAGGCCGGCGATCGCCCCGAGCATGGCCAGGCGGTGGTCGCCGCGAGCGTCGATCGAGCCGCCGCGCAGCCCCCCGGTGCCCCGCACCACGAAACCGTCGTCGGTCGCCTCGGCGTCGGCGCCGAGCCCGGTCAGCCCGTCCACGACCGAGGCGATCCGGTCGGACTCCTTGAGGCGCAACTCACCGGCACCCCGGACCACGGTCTCCCCGTCGGCAAAGCAGCCCAGGAGGGCCACGAGCGGCAGTTCGTCGATGGCGAGCGGTACCTCTTCGGCTTCGACCGTGGTCGCCACCAGCGGCCCGGCGGTGACGTCGACCTCGCTGACCGGCTCGTCGGTGGGGATCTCCTCCTCGAAGGCGCGCTCCTCGAAGTCGGCGATCAGGACGCCGCCCATCCGCTCGGCGATCCTCATGAACCCGGTGCGGGTCCAGTTGACCCCGCAGCCGGTCAGGAGCAGTCGCGAGCCCGGCACAATCATCCCGGCGGCGAGCATGAAGGCGGCCGAGGAGGGATCTCCCGGGACCTCCACCTCGGGGGGCAGCTCGATCTCGTCGGCCCCGAAGACGGTCAGGACGTTTCCGTCGCGCTCGATCCGCGCGCCGCACGTCGCGAGCAGCCGCTCGGTGTGGTCCCGGCTGGGGACCGGCTCGACGATCGTGGTCTCGCCGTCGGCGACCAGCGCGGCAAAGCAGAGGCAGGACTTCACCTGGGCGCTGGCGACCGGCAGCTCGTACTCGATCCCGTGGAGCCGGGATCCGTTGACCGTCAGCGGGGGCAGGCGCCCGTCGGTGGCCTCGATGCCGGCCCCCATCAGCTCGAGCGGTGCTGCTATCCGGTCCACGGGGCGCCGTCGGATCGACTCGTCACCGTCGAGCGTGAAGCTCCGGCCCTCCTGGCCGGCGAGCCAGCCGGGCAGGAGACGCATCAGGGTGCCCGCATTGCCGACGTCGATCGCCCCATCCGGCTCGTGGGCGTTTCTCAGGCCGGTGCCGCGGATCGTCACCTCGCCGCCCTCGCGCTCGACCAGCGCGCCCACCGCCTCGACCGCCGCGAGGGTCGAGAGGGTGTCCTGGGCCTGCAGGTAGTTGGTGATCCGCACCGGCTCGTCGGACATTGCGCCGAGGATGGCCAGGCGGTGGGAGATCGACTTGTCCGGCGGGACGGCCAGCTCCCCCCGCAGCGGCCCGGCGGGCACGACGGTGACGTTCACGGGGCCGCCAGGTCGATTTCGGCCAGGCAGCGCTCGGCCGCGTCGGCCTGGCCCTCCGGCACCCAGAGGGTGATCACGCCGCTGCGCCGGTCGGGCGCGGGGCTGAGCGCCATGTCGGCGATGCTCACGTCGGCCCGCGCCAGGGCGAGGGCGATCTCGGCGACCACGCCGGGACGGTTGGGCACCGCAACCGGGATCTCGCGGACCGGGCCACCGCCCAGTCCCTCGTCGGTGAGGAGCCGGCGTTCGCCGGCGGCGGCCGCCTGCCAGGCCTCGAGCCACTCGCGGTCCCCGGAGGCCAGCGCCCCGCGCACCTCCTCCAGCCCGGCCACCGTCGCGTCGATCTCGGCGATCAGCGCGTCGGCGTTGTCCTCGTAGATGGAGGCCCACAGGGCCGGCGATGCACCGGCAACCCGCGTGGCGTCCCGGAAGCTCGGCCCGGACACCGGGATCGAGCGCTCGCCGAGGGCGCGGGTCGCCTGGGCGACCAGCAGGTTGGCCAGCACGTGGGGCAGGTGGGAGACGGCGGCCATCATCCGGTCATGCTCGGCCGCCTCGAGGATCGTGGGCCGGGCGCCGGCCGCGGTGACCATCCGGTGAACCCGCTCCAGGGCCACGCCGCTGGTGTCGCCGGTCGGTGTCAGGTACCAGGTGGCCTCCTCGAAGAGCCCCTCGCGGGCGTGCTCGAAGCCGGAGACCTCGGCGCCGGCCAGCGGGTGGCCGCCCACGAACCGCTCGTCCCCCCCGGCCACGGCCACAACCCCCGACTTGGTCGAGCCGACGTCGGTCACCGCGCAGCCCTCGGGTGCCGCGGCCAGGACCTCGGCCAGCTTCTCCTCGGCGATCGCCGCCGGCACGGCCACCACCGCCAGGTCGGCGCCCTCGAGGGCCTTGGCGAGGTCGTCGAAGGCCTCGTCTATGAGGCCGGCCTCCAGGGCGAGTTTCGCCCTCGGGCTCACTCCCCGCACGGTGAACTCGCCGCTGCGCCTGGCGGCGAGTCCGAGCGACCCTCCGATCAGGCCGACACCGACGACCGTGACGATCAAGCCGCCGGCGCCTCCTCGGGCAGGAAGGAGCGCTTGCCGGCGAGCTGGGCGGCACGGTTGAGCGTCTGCGCGTAGGCCGCGAAGTCGCCGGCGCGAAGGGCCTGGGGCCCGTCGCAGACCGCCTCCTCGGGCTCCGGGTGGACCTCGACGATCACGCCGTCGGCCCCCGCGGCCGCCGCCGCGTAGGAGAGCGACGGGACCAGCGCCCGGCGACCGGCGGCGTGGCTCGGGTCGACGATCACCGGCAGGGGGGTCATCTGCGTGCGGCCGGGGATCGCGCTCAGGTCGGGCGGGAAGCGGTAGGGGGTCGCGTAGGTCCGGATCCCCCGCTCGCTGAGCATGACGTCGTTGTG